>NZ_VWUF01000007.1:0-175079 GCF_008631385.1 Pantoea sp. M_9
CCGCGACGGGATTTAACCCGGGCCGCTATCAGTAACCGGTTTTGCTGCCGCTGGTTGCGTGGCCCAGCGTGCTGAGCAGGTTTGCCAGCAGGCTGGAGGCACCAAAGCGGAAATGACGGGCGTCAGCCCAGCCTTCACCGAGGGTGTCGTCAGCCAGCTTCAGATACAGAGCGGCATCTTCTGCGGTGCGCACGCCGCCGGCCGGTTTAAAACCAACCTGCTGCTGCACGCCTTTATCGCGAATAACCTGCAGCATAATGGCGGCAACTTCCGGCGTGGCGTTCACCGGCACTTTACCGGTTGAGGTTTTAATAAAATCAGCGCCGGCATCAATCGCAATCTCTGATGCCGTACGGATCAGCGCCTCATCTTTCAGCTCGCCGGTTTCAATAATTACTTTCAACAGCACGCCCGCTGCCGCACACGCTTCTTTGCACGCTTTGACCAGCGCAAAGCCGGTATCGCGGTCGCCGGCCATCAGAGCGCGATAGGGAAATACCACATCCACTTCGTCAGCGCCGTAAGCGATAGCGGCACGCGTTTCCGCCAGAGCGATCTCAATATCCGCATTACCGTGCGGAAAATTGGTCACGGTCGCAATGCGCACCTCAGGCGTACCCTGTTCGCGCAGCGTTTTACGTGCAATCGGGATAAAGCGCGGGTAGATGCAGATAGCGGCGGTATTGCCCGCGGGGGATTTGGCCTGATGACACAGCGCAATGACTTTTTCATCAGTGTCATCGTCATTCAGGGTAGTGAGATCCATCAGTTGCAGCGCGCGCTGCGCGGCAGCATTAAGGTCAGTCATAACAGGCTCCGGATGTCAGGCCAGCAGCGAGCTGCCGGATAATGTGATTATTTTAACAATTGTCGGGAACTGCCATTGCGAATCCGATCACATAAAAAAGAGATAGCTACCCGAAATTACATAGAAAAGACGCAACAGATCTCTTTTTAACGTGAATGGATGGCTAAGCGGCTCGCAATGCAGATGTAATTATTATCACAAAATCGCGGGCTGAATGGTATCACTCTGATAGATCGCCTGACGGCGCCTGGGAAGGAAATGCAAATATACGCAGGCTGTTCTGCCACAGCGCATCGGCAATCACGTCAGCCGGTTCAGGACGCAGCGTGCACAACACCTCAAACACATTACGCGCCCGCTCAGGCCGGTTGGGCTCTCCCTGAAAACCCTGCAGCGGCATATCAGGAGCGTCTGTTTCCAGCAGCAGCGACGCCAGCGGCAGGCTGGCAATGGTATGGCGGGTTTTGCTGGCGCGCTCATAGGTAATGGTGCCTCCCACGCCGATAGCATAGCCAAGCTGGATAAAGCGCTCTGCCTGCTGCTGGCTGCCGGCAAAGCCGTGCACGACGCCACGCCGCGGCAGATTATGTCGTCGCAGCAGCATCGCCAGCTGATCGTGGGTGCGGCGGGAGTGCAGGATCACCGGCAGATCAAAACGTTTTGCCAGAGTGAACTGCGCGTTCAGCAGCCGCGTCTGCCTGTCAAAATCGGGATCGTTCATATAGAGATCCAGTCCGATCTCACCGATCGCTACGCAGTTGCTGTCTGCCTCTGCCAGATGCTGCGCGAGCAGATCCAGATGATCGTCCTGATGGCGGGCAATATTGATCGGATGCAGGCCCAGCGCCGCATAGAGCGCCGTATAATCTTTTGCCAGCTGCCTGACGCGTGCAAAACGGCTCGCTTCTGTCGAGGGCACAATAATGCGCTCAACGCCGGCGGCGGCGGCGCGGGCAATGCTTGCGACCGCATCATCAACAAATGGCGGGAAATCAAAATGGCAGTGCGTGTCGATAAATTTCATGCCAGCGATCCTTCATCCCAGGCAGCATCGTTTCCCGCCAGCGGCGGCGTGTGTAGCGGTCGCGTGTGCGGTGCATTGGCAGCGGCGGCAGGCGGTGCAATCGGCAGCGGCCTGCGGGCCGGCTCTGCGTCACTTAACCACTGCCCCAGCGTAGCCAGAAAGTAGCGTCCGCTGCGCCGGCCAAGATGATAATCGTGGTTCAGCGCGGCAACGCGGCTGCCAAGCGCCATGCTGGCCAGAGGACGAGGCGGGCAAATCTCCACAATGCGCAGATTACCCGGCGGCTGTTCAATAAACTGCTGGATCTCGCGATAGCTCGCTTCGTGATGATGCAGGATATTGATCATCGGCTGCAGCGCACCGTCACCCAGCCAGCGCTCCATCCGCTGAAACCATTGCGGCGTATAGAACATCTGCGAAGGCGTGGTCCGGATCACCACAACGGTATCCGCGCCACGCCGCGCGGCTTCGCGCACCGGAATCGCGTCGCTGATGCCGCCATCCAGATAGCTGACGCCATCCATCAGCACGCCGCTGCGATAAAAGCCAGGAATGGCACTGGACGCTTTGATGATGTCATGCCAGGTCAGCTCATCAGGCCTGAAATAGTGTGCCTGATAATCATCACTGCGGCAGGCGCACATATAAAATTCGCTGCCACTGGCAAACAGTTTCTGCGCGCTGCTGAACGCCAGGGGAAATTCACTGCGGGTAATGTCAATCAGCCAGTCGAGATCGATAAGGTGGCCACCGCGCACAAAGCGCAGCGGATTGAAAAACTGCTTGCTGGTGGTATAGCGGGTAATCACACATCGGGCATAGCCCGGCTGAGCGCAGACAAAGGCGGAAAGATTTTGCGCGCCGGCGGAAGTGCCCAGCATCAGATGAAAAGGGTTAAAGCCGGCACGCTGGAACGCATCCAGTACGCCTGCGGTGAATATTCCGCGCTGGCCGCCACCTTCACAGACGAGTGCAATTTTGCGGGATTTAAATGGCTGAAGCGCCAGTGGTTCGAACGAACCGAGCGAGACCGGAATGCGTATACCCAATGGCGTACCCTCAGTAGTTGCTGCTCTGAGGGAGGCCAGAGCGGCATCCCGGAGAACCAGTCATTGTCACTCCCTGACCCACTGCACGGGCAGCTGCGACGGCAGACAGCGCCGTCAATGACTGGCCTCCGCTTTACATCAATAGCGGGTTACTGCATAGATGTGTCTGGTCAGAGTTTTTTGCGCCCGGTAAACAGGCTAACCAGAAACAGAATAATACCGACAATAAAGACAATTTTAGCTGCCCATGCTGCCGTACCTGCCAGACCGCCGAATCCTAAGGCTGCCGCGATCAGTGCAATGACCAGAAAGATAATACCCCAACGAAACATAAGCCTCTCCTTTACCATAGTAGAAATCGAACTGCTTATTCTTCACTTCACTGTTTTATTGCGGAACAGCATCAGAGCGATGCCGTTCCGGCTGCGTTAAGATTTCACCTTGAGGTCATTCTTCACGCTTTTCACGCCTTCAATGGCTTTTGCGATCTTCTCAGCACGTTCAGACTGTGCCTGATTCGCAACTTCTCCTGACAGCTGAACCACGCCATCGGTGGTTTCCACCTTCACATTGCGCGATGGAACAATGTCGTCTGCTAACAGCTTAGCTTTAATTTCGCTGGTTGTGGCGGCATCACCGGCATAACCTTTCAGCGATCCTTCTTTATTGTCTCTGACGTGTAGTTTGTCACTGACGGATTTCACTCCTTCAACCTTCTGCACCAGGGCAACAGCCTTTTCAGCCTGATCCTGCGAGGCAACAAAACCGCTTAATGTCACCACACCCTGCTGCGTTTTGACGGAGATATCCGTGCTTTTAATCGCGTCATCATCAACCAGCGCCGCTTTGGCTTTGGCTGTAATGCCACTGTCATCCATAAAACCATCGACTTTTTTCATAGAACTATCGATTTTGGAACCCGTCGAGCTGGTATCAGCAGCAAATGCCGCACCGCTTAACAGCGCCGTACCGGCCAGTGCAGCAATCAGGGTCTTGGCAATCTTAGTCTTATTCATCGATATGATCCTTCTATCAGTTAATTCACCCGCAAGCGCGAATGCACAACAGCCAACGGCGCCGTTGCCTTGATGGACGTAACCAAACTCGCAGGCCTGTTTTTTCGTCCGACAGAATAATCATAGTAGGGATTACAGCTTTTGCTGGCTTTTGTGGTTGATATCTCGCCAGAAAGTGAGAATGGCAGCGTAATTAAGAGGAGTCTGTAACAAAAAAAGCAGGACCAGTAATGACTGGTCCTGATAGCGAGGCGGGATCAGTGTTCGCGGGTTTTGCGGAAAACCACGTCAGGATAGCGCTCCTGCGTAATATTCAGGTTAACCATTGTCGGCGCGATATAGGTGAGGTTATCTCCCCCATCCAGCGCCAGATTGACCTCATTTTTACGCTGGAAGTCGTCAAACTTCTTCGCGTCGCTGCACTCTACCCAACGGGCGGTGGAGACGTTGATCGCTTCATAGATCGCTTCAACGTTATATTCGCTCTTAAGGCGGGCGACAACTACATCAAACTGCAGCACGCCGACGGCGCCAACAATCAGATCGTTGTTATGCACCGGACGGAATACCTGCACGGCGCCCTCTTCAGAGAGCTGAACCAGACCTTTTAGCAGCTGCTTCTGCTTAAGCGGATCGCGCAGGCGGATGCGGCGGAACAGCTCTGGCGCAAAGTTCGGAATGCCGGTGAACTTCATCGCTTCACCCTGGGTAAAGGTGTCGCCAATCTGAATCGTGCCGTGGTTATGCAGGCCGATGATATCGCCCGGGAACGCCTCTTCAACGTGCGAACGATCGCCTGCCATAAAGGTCAGCGCATCGGAGATCACCACATCTTTGCCGGTACGCACCTGACGCAGTTTCATGCCCTTTTCATAACGACCCGATACCACACGCATGAACGCAACACGGTCGCGGTGTTTGGGATCCATATTCGCCTGAATCTTGAAGACAAAACCGCTGAACTTCTCTTCACGCGCTTCCACAGTACGGGTATCGCTTTTGCGCGGCATCGGCGCAGGTGCCCAGGAGACCAGGCCATCCAGCATATGATCGACACCAAAGTTGCCCAGCGCAGTGCCGAAGAACACCGGCGTCAGCTCGCCGTTCAGGAACAGCGACTGCTCAAATTCGTGTGAGGCGCCCTGCACCAGCTCCAGCTCATCGCGCAGCTGCTGCGCCAGCTCTTCGCCCACCGCCGCGTCGAGATCGGGATTATTCAATCCTTTTACAACGCGCACGTCCTGAATGGTATGGCCCTTACCGCTCTGATAGAGGTAGGTTTCATCTTTATAAAGGTGGTAGACCCCTTTAAACAGCTTGCCGCAGCCGATTGGCCAGGTAATGGGGGCGCAGGCGATCTTCAGCTCGCTCTCAACCTCATCCAGCAGCTCCATCGGATCGCGGATATCGCGGTCCAGTTTGTTCATAAAGGTGATGATGGGCGTATCGCGCAGACGGGTTACTTCCATCAGCTTGCGGGTACGATCCTCAACCCCTTTCGCGGCATCAATAACCATCAGACAGCAGTCAACGGCGGTCAGTGTGCGATAGGTATCTTCCGAGAAGTCTTCATGCCCCGGCGTATCCAGCAGGTTGACCAGGCTTTCACGATAGGGAAACTGCATCACCGAGGTGGTGATTGAAATACCACGCTGCTTCTCCATTTCCATCCAGTCTGATTTAGCATGCTGGCTGGAGCCGCGACCTTTAACAGTACCGGCAGTCTGGATAGCCTGTCCGAACAGCAGGACTTTTTCGGTGATTGTGGTTTTACCGGCGTCCGGATGCGAGATAATCGCAAAGGTACGGCGGCGCGCCACTTCTTCTAAAAAGGGAGCATTAGACATGAGTGCGTTCTTCTTCAGGGCGGCGCGTCTGTAACGCGCGGCAGATAAATCGTTCCGGAACCTGTCCGGTGGGTAACAGTGCCAGTGGCAACGCCGTGGCGTCACTGCACAGCAGCGGTTCGCGGCTGCGCTGGCGGTGCTCCGGTTATCCGGTCAGCGTTGAGGCGGCATAGCATACAATATTTCAGCAGGCGGGGAAATCACGACTGTAGTGCGCAGGTAGCCCCTTCCGGCTCCATTCGCATCCGGTCATAGCAGCCAAATGGCAATCAGTTAACAATGAGAATTCGTCGCATTCAGAATGTTGAATAATTCCATTTATATTCAATGATATAAATTAAAGTTTCGTGTAAAAAAACCTTCACATAAACGCTGATATTGCTGCATAATTCGCCGTAATTTTTCTGACTGCTTAATAAGGACGCAGCTATGCTAACTGCTGAAATGACCTCTCGCCTGAACGACCAGCTTAATCTGGAGTTCTTCTCTGCCAACCTCTATCTGCAGATGAGCGCCTGGTGCAGCGATAAAGGATTTGAAGGGGCCGCCTCTTTCCTGAAAATGCATTCACGTGAAGAGATGGAGCATATGCAGCGCCTGTTTGATTACGTCAGCGACGCGGGTTCCATGCCGGTGCTGGGCAGCATCGCGGCACCGGCTGTCAGCTGGAACTCTCTGAGCGACGTGCTGAGCGAAGCGCTGAAGCATGAGCAGCTGATCACGCAGAAAATCAATGAGCTGGTGCATACCGCGCTGACATCGCAGGACTACTCCACCTTTAATTTCCTGCAGTGGTATGTGGCAGAGCAGCATGAAGAAGAGAAATTGTTTAAAACCGTGCTCGATAAACTGGCGCTGGTGGGTAACAAAGGTGAAGGTCTGTTCCTGGTGGACAAGGACCTGGGCCGTATGAACGTGGAAGGTCACGGTCAATAATAAAAAAAGATGACATACAGCAAGCAGCAGCGCCCGGTTTTGCCGGGCGTTTTTTTATGCTGGAATCGTGCGCTCAGACGGCCAGAAGCGCATACATGCGCCCCGTGCGTTGTCACGTTGCCACCCATGGCCGACATCTTACTCCAGCGCTTTCAGTCGCAGCTCTGAAGGTTGCGGGCGGCCAAACAGGTAACCCTGAAACAGCGTGCAGCCCTCTTCACGCAGTTTCGCAAACTGTTCGCTGTTCTCCACGCCTTCCGCCGTGATCTGAATATCCAGGCTGCGGCTCATGCCGGTTATTGCCCGGATGATCGCCAGCGCTTCGCGGCTGTCGCCCATATCGTTGATAAAAGACTTATCGATTTTGATCTTATCGAACGGGAATGAGCGCAGATAGCTCAGCGAAGAGTAGCCGGTGCCAAAATCATCCAGCGCAATCTGTACGCCGAGCGCTTTAAGGTTCTGCAGCGTCCGGATATTGCCCAGCGTATCGTCCAGCAGCACCGACTCCGTAATCTCCATCTCCAGCCGATGCGGTGCCAGGCCTGACTCCTTCAGCGCCCCCTCTACCACCGACACCAGCGAGCTGTTTTTAAACTGCAGCGGTGAGAGATTTACCGAAACGGACTGTTCGGTGTTCCAGCTCTGCGCTTCGCGGCACGCCTCATACAGCGCATAGGCACCCAGCATATGAATCAGCCCGGTCTCTTCAGCGATCGGGATGAAATCTACCGGCATGATCAAGCCTTTGACCGGATGGTGCCAGCGCATCAGCGCTTCATAACCAATAATACCGCTCTGACTGGTAATGGGCTGATAGTAAAGTCTGAGCTGCCGTCCGGTAATCGCATCACGCAGATCGTTTTCAATGATGCGCCGGCTGCGCGCCTGGTCATCCATTTCTGGCGTAAAGTGCTCATAGCGGTTACGGCCGTTACGCTTCGCCTCGTAGAGCGCCATATCAGCGCAGCGCAGCATATGTTCCGGCGTGTTGACGGCCTGGGTGGTCAGGGCGATCCCCACGCTCAGGCCTACGGTAAGATTATGCCCTTCGATATTCATGGGCGGCTGAATCGCCTCAATCAGGCGCCGCGCCACCGTGGCCGCTTCGTCAGCGTTATGGATATCGGGCAGTACAATAGCAAATTCGTCGCCGCCGATGCGGGCCAGCGTATCACGCTCACGCAGTACGCTGCGCAGCCGCTTAGCCACCGCGCGCAGCAGATCATCACCAATCTGGTGGCCAAGCGCATCATTCACGTTTTTGAAATTATCGAGGTCAAGACACAGCGTGGCGCTGATCTGGTTCTGGGCCGTGTCGTTACGCAGCGCTTCGCTGAGTTTTTGCCGGAACAGAATACGGTTAGGCAGGCTGGTCAGGTTGTCGTGATGCGCCATATGGTGGATACGCGCATCCGCTTCACGCTGGTCAGTCACATCTTCAACGATCAGCATGACATAATTTTGCCGCATATCTTTGCCGGTGATGGTGGTGGCGCGCGTATGCAGTACCCGCTCACCGCTGGCGGTCAGCAGCAGCTGCTCGCGGGTGTGAATGCCTTCACTGCGCAGCGCAATATCCGCCAGGCTATTAAAGTAGTCGCTCAGTTCGGCAGACATGCACTCATGCGGACGCTTATGCATGAGCAGCGATCGGCTCAGCCCAAACAGCTGCTCAGCCTTGGCGTTCACCATCAGAATTTCGCGGCTGATGGCATCCTCCACGATCACGCAGGAGGGGATGTTGCTGATGATGGTGTCGAGAAAGGTCGACAGCTCCGACATTCTGCTGCTCTGCGCCTGCGCCAGATCGCGCGCGCGCAGAAGCTGCTGTTCATGTTCACGCCGCTCCGTCACATCGCGCGTGATTTTGGCAAACCCGATCAGGTGTCCACTCTCATCATGAATCGCGTCAATTACCACGTGCGCCCAGAAAGCCGATCCATCCTTCCGGTAGCGCCACCCCTCATCTTCAAACCGCCCGGTTTTTAGCGCAATGCCGAGGTTTGCATCCGGCAGATGGCGCTGGCGATCCTGCGCGCTGTAAAAGAGTGAGAAGTGCTGCCCCACAATCTCATCTGCGCGATATCCTTTAGCGCGCTGCGCCCCGGCGTTCCAGTTAACGACTCGCCCCTTCAGGTCCAGCATGTAGATAGCGTAATCGGTGACGCCTTCCACCAGCAGCCGAAACGTTTTTTCATGTTCGCGCTGCTGGCGCAGCAGCGCCTGCTGTTCAGTGCAGTCGCGGGTAATTTTTGCGTAACCAATCAGTTTGCCGGCGTCGTCGCGAATCGCGTCGATGATAACGTGCGCCCAGAAAGCGGACCCATCTTTACGATAGCGCCAACCCTCATCTTCAAACCGTCCGGTTTTAAATGCGGTTGTAAGATTTTTTTCCGGTATATGGTTGAGACGATCCTGCGCGCTGTAAAAGCGGGAGAAGTGCTGTCCGACAATTTCCTCTGCCACGTAACCTTTTGTTCGCTGAGCCCCGGCATTCCAGTTCTCAACGTTGCCCTCCAGATCCAGCATGTAAATCGCATAGTCGGTTACGCCCTCTACCAGTAAACGAAAGCGCTGCTCCTGTTCACGCTGCCTGCGCTGATGCGCCTGCTGCTGGGTACAGTCGCGGGTGATTTTGGCAAAACCCAGCAGCTCGCCCTGCTCATCCCGGATAGCGTCAATTACGACGTGAGCCCAGAACGCGCTGCCATCTTTGCGATAGCGCCAGCCTTCGGTTTCAAACTTACCGGTTGCGGCGGCAACGGAGAGACCGCGCTGCGGCGCGCCGTTTTTGCGATCCTCTTCGCTGTAAAACAGCGCAAAATTTTTACCAACGATCTCATCTGGCGCATACCCTTTGGCGCGCTGCGCACCAGGATTCCAGTTAGCAACGGTACCGTCAGGTTTGAGCATGTAAATGGCGTAATCTACGACGCTCTGCACCAGCAGCCGATACATTACATCAGAGTTATTGTTCATATTTTGTGCCTGTTCCGGCCTGATACAGCATCGGCCTTTCAGAATATTCTTAATTATTTCAGACTTAAACGCAAAAGTGCAGCGCTGACAAGCGCTAATCGATTTCAGACAACATCTGGCAGGAGTGTTATCGGCAGTGGCGAGAAAACGTTCAGAGAAATGCATCATTCCCCGGGGCTACCTGCTATTTATGGCAGGTCAGTCGGGGAAGAGCATGCAGGGAAGCCGCATACCGGAGAGCGCCGGTATGGGCAGAGAGGCGAGGCGCTGTTGCTGGCCTATCGGGCTGCCAGCTGCTGCATAACCGGCAGCCACAGGTCGGTCATCATCCCTTTGCCACCGGTAAGCGGGTCGCGCGGGGGCAGAGGAACGCGCTGAATCTGTTCTCTGGCTGCACGCAGCCGCGAGGGTTCATCGCGTACCGTCTCGGGCGTCATTCCTTCCGGATAAGCGCCCACCATGAAAAAATTGTCTGACGCGTAAACCTGTTTATGCCCGACGCCTGCCGGGATCAGCACGGCATCACCTTCACGCAGCACCACCATGCGCCCGCTGTCGCCGCCCAGCAGGATCTCAGCCCAGCCCGCCCCGACGCCCAGCACCTCATGCGTATTCGGATGATAGTGGGTATAAGGGAATACCGGCGCGCGCCATGCGGCAGGCCAGCCGCTGGCGGTAAAGGTCGTTTCAAACCAGCGTGCGCTATCTTCCGTGTCATCCGGCACCACACGCGGCCAGATAATCAGCGGCAGCGGGCTGTTTGGCACGCCGCCGCTGGCGTGAGAGAGCCGCAGATGCTGCGGGTTAAAGGAGGCGCCTGCTGAAAAGGTGCCGGCAGCAAACGACATCGATAACAGCAGGCTGGAAGAACAGGACGCCATGAACGTGCTCCGACAAATAATGTTAATTAATTGTGGCAATTTCAGGCGGCAATGCAATGTGGCAATATCTTAAAAAATCCCTGTTAATGAGTTACTTAGTGACTTAAGCCAAATTTTATTTTCCGGCGCTGCCGGTTTGTGACGGCGATCGCGGTCAGGCAAAGAGGTTACGGACGCGCAATCAGGCGGTTTTATCCAGATCGCACTGGCTGCTGACAAAATCGGGCAGCTCATTTACGCGCTCCGGAGGCAGCGGCCTGCCGAGCAGATATCCCTGCAGCGTGTCGCAGCCGAGGCTGGTCAGAAAAGCCTGCTGATCGGGCGTCTCCACCCCTTCCGCGACCACTTTCAGATCCAGCGACTGCGCCAGCGCGACAATAGCGGAAACGATAGTGGCATCCTCAGAATCTGCCTGCAGCTCATTCACAAACGCGCGGTCGATCTTCAGTTCACTGGCGGGCAGCCGCTTCAGATAGAGCAGGCTGGAGTAGCCGGTTCCGAAGTCATCAATCGACGCCTTTACCCCCATGCTGGTGAGTTCAGTCAGGATACGTACGCTCTCTTCCGGATCGCGCATCGCCGTGGTTTCGGTTACCTCCAGCGTCAGCTGCTCTGCCGGGATCTGATGCGTTTTCAGCGCCTGCGTCACGGTGGTAATCAGCCCGGACTGCTCAAACTGCAGCGCAGAGAGGTTTACTGCAACTGACCAGGCGGTATGCCCCTCCTGATGCCAGCAGTGCAGCTGGCGGCACGCCTCGTTGATCACCCAGTTCCCTATATTTATGATCAAACCGGTTTTTTCTGCACCCGGCAGGAAGACGTCAGGCATAAGCAGCCCGCGCTGTGGATGCTGCCAGCGCAGCAGCGCTTCAAACCCCAGAATCGGCCCGCCGGGGGCACAATACTTCGGCTGGTAAAACAGCCGCAGTTCATGGTTATCCAGCGCCTGCCACAAATCGTTATTCAGCTGCAGCTGCGACTGCGCCAGAATATTCATTGAGGGCTGAAAAAAGGTGTAGCCGTTGCGGCCATTGTGTTTGGTGTGGTACATCGCGGCATCGGCGTTAAACATCAGCTCACGCTCATCTCTGCCGTCGCCGGGATAGACGGCAATCCCGAGACTTAAAGAGACCATCAGCTCATAACGCGATATGGCAAACGGCCGGTCAGCGGCCTTCACCAGCGTATCGGCCACTGAGGCGGCGTCGTTGGGATCGTCAATCTCCAGCAGCAGCACAAACTCATCTCCGCCCATCCGCGCCAGCGTATAGTGCCCCTGCATCTGGCCCATCATACGTTCCGTCACGCTCACCAGCAGTTTATCCCCGATATGATGCCCGAACGCGTCGTTAACCGCTTTAAAGCCATCGAGATCCATAAACATCAGTGCAAACTGCGACTTCTCGCGATTAGCTTTGTTGATCGCCTGATCGAGCCGATCTTCCAGCAAAATGCGATTGGGCAGCCGGGTCAGGTTGTCATGCAGCGCCAGCTGCGCCAGTTCACGGTTCGCCTCTGCCAGCGAGCGCGCCAGAATTGACGTGCGCGCCTGCATACGCGCATCCAGCATAGAGACCAGTAGCGTAATGCCGAGTATCGCCAGCGTCACCACGGTGACAATCATCGCCAGCCAGTCGCTGTTCACCCCGTGATGTGTGACGTGGCTGCTCGCCGGAAATCCGGCCGCCGCCATACCGGTATAGTGCATGCCGGCAATGGCGCACCCCATGACAACCGAGGCGCCAAAACGCAACAGCGTCACCCGGCCATAGCTATGACGCAGGTGAAAGGCCAGCCAGAGCGCCGCTCCTGATGCGAGCAGTGCAATCAGCACTGAAACGGCGATCCAGCCCCGGTTCCAGATAATACCCGGCAGAAACATCAGCGCCGCCATGCCGGTATAGTGCATGGCCACCACGCCCGATCCCAGAACCAGCGCCCCGCCAGCCAGTCGCTGCCAGGGCAGCTCCCCCATGCAGACCAGCCGCAGGGCGAAAATCGAGGCGAGAATAGCGACCAGCATGGATGCCGCAGTGAGCACGGGATCGTAGCTCATCTCCATATCGAGATTCATGGAGAGCATGCCAATGAAATGCATCGCCCAGATTCCTACGCCCATGGCAAAACCGCCACCCAGCAGCCAGATAAGCGCGACGCGACCTGACGAGGAGGCGACCCGGCCTGCCATATCCAGCGCAGTAAAGGAGGCGAGCATGGCGACAACAATTGAAACGATAACCGTAAATGAGTCGTATGACGTTACCAGCATAGGGAAGTCCGGATTAACGCTGTTTCCAGCTATAAAATCGTGCAAACAGCATCCCTGCAGCTTGTAAACCGCTATCGCCCTTCCTGAACGAGGCAGAAATCCAGCTCTTTTTTCGCGCCAGACGACAGCAGGCTGGCAGCATGGGCCAGCCACTGTTATGACTGCATTATCGGCCTGGCAGCAAAAATAATGAGTAAAAAATGTGTATCAGCTATTAGACGTACTACCGCTCTGAACTATAGTAAACAAAACTAATGTAAATCATAAAGCAACCTCAATACTCATATGAGGCCAGCGACAGATATCGTCTTAATTCTCTTTGCCAATGGCACTTTACGGGTTCGTTTTTTATTAACAGGCCAGGTGGAAAAGCATCGACTCCGGATAATCAGTAAGGAATGATTATGAAAATCAAGCTTTTTCTTATGGCCGCAGGCCTGTACACAGGATTGACATCCGTAACGGCCCTGGCAGCCACCACCACCGGGGCGATTAACGCCACGCTCACGCTGACAACCGGTTGTCTGGTCAACGGTCAGTCAGCCACCACCGGCGTCAATTTCGGTACCCTGAATTTTGGCAGCAGCGCAGCCACCTTTGATACGCTGAATGCCACGCTGGTAGGCGCAGCCGGCAGCGGTATCTATGTGCGCTGCACAACCGGACAGACCTTTAATGTACAGGTCACCAGCAGCAACGGCGCGCCGGGCACGGTGTACGGCACCGTCAGCGGCCAGCCGCGCTATCTCATTCTGGGCTCGGATAATACGCAGGGCATCGCCTATACCCTTTACAGCGACGCCGCCTTTACTACCGCGATAGCGAACAATACCAACATTGCCGCCAGCGGCACCACCGATCCGACGCTGGGCACCAACTATGCCATTTATGGTCGGGTCGTCGGCGGCGGCTTCAATCCGCTGATTCCGGCGGGTACTTATACTGACACCATAAACGTGGCGGTGAATTACTGAGCACGGGTGTACACGCAGTGAGACTATCCGTGGATCTCTGGCGGGCGGCGGGGCTGATTGCGCCGTTCGCCTGCCTGCCGGCACACGCGCTGCCCACGGCAAACTTTCAGGTCGCTGCGTCCATCGTGGCGGGTTGCGTGGTGTCGGGCAGCAACACAGGCGTGTTTGGTACGCTTAATTTTGGCACGCAGTCCGGCGTGGCCACGGGAAACCTCAGCGCAAGCTATCTGCAGAGCACGACGCTGAATCTGGCCTGCACGCCAGGCACCGCCGTCAGCATGAGTATTAACGGCGGCGCTAACTACACCTCTCTCCGCAATCTCAAACATACCAGCAGCAGCAATACCATTGCCTACCGGCTCTTCAGCAATGCTGCGCTGACTGTGCCTATACCCATCAACAGCGCTATAGCGCTGAACTATAGCAATGCGAATACGATTACGCTGCCTGTTTATGGTCAGCTGACGCTGCCTGGCGCAGCGCGAGCCGGAACCTATACCGACACGCTGACCGTCACCCTGAGCTGGTGACGCTGAAAAAAAAGGATGAACCATGAGAAACCTGTGCGCGCTGCTTTTGTTATTAATCGTTCCCTCAGTGCGGGCTGCTAACTCGCTGATGATCTGGCCCATTGACCCTGCCATAGCTTCTGAAGATAGAGCCAGCGAGCTCTGGCTGGAGAACCGCGGCAGTAGCAGCACCATTATGCAGGTACGCATCTTTGCCTGGCAGCAGCGCGAGGGGCAGGAGCAGTATCAGACGCAGCAGCAGGTCGCCGCCAGTCCGCCTATGGTGCGGCTGGAGCCGGGGCAAAAACAGCTGGTGCGCCTGATCAAACAGACGCCGCCACCTGCCGGTGAGGAGAGCGCCTATCGCGTGGTACTCGATGAGATCCCGTCACCGCGTAAGCCTGGTGACAATCAGGCCGGGCTTAACTTTCAGATGCGCTATTCCGTTCCGCTGTTTGTCTACGGCAGCGGCCTGACGCGCGACAGCGCGAAAGCGGTACTGAGCTGGCGCGAAGTCAGCAGCGGCGGCAGGCGCTGGCTGGAGCTGACCAACAGCGGCAGCGGCCATGCGCGCCTGAGCAATGTCCGCGCCGGCGGAACCGCCCTGGGCAACGGCCTGTTCGGCTATGTGCTGGCACACAGCAGCCAGCGCTGGCCGGTCAGCCAGCCTCTGCGCGGAGAGCTGGCAGCCGATGTCAATAACCGCGCCTGGCGCAGCACTGCCGCACGCTAATGACGCCTGCGCCCTCGCGTTATCTGCTGCTGGGCAGCGTACTGATGATCCTGCCTGCGTCCGGGCGTGCGGAGAGCTGGTCTGGTCTGCCGCCTCCGCCCGCGCTGGAGAGCAGCGCACAGGGACAGCAGCTGATGCTGGAGTTAATTATTAATCAGCGCGCGCGCGGCGATATCGTTGCCGTTGAACATCAGCAGGATCATTTCTGGCTGCGCCGCAGCGATCTGCTGCAGGCGGGGATAGCGGCGGAAAAGCTGCCGGATGAGCGGGTTGATCTCCGGCAGCTACCCGGCGCGGATGTTACCTATGATGAGACCCGGCAGCGGCTGCTGCTGACGGTGCCGCCAGCCTGGCTGCCGGCGCAGCGGCTCGGGCAGGCTGAGCAACGTCCCCGCTTTCCGGCGCGCGCCAGCAACGGCGCGCTGCTGAATTACGACGTTTATCTGACCCACACCGATCGGGCCGGCTCACGCCTCTCCTCGTGGAATGAGTTACGGCTGTTCGGCCCGGCAGGACAGTTCTCCTCTAACGGCGTCTATACGCAGCAGCTGAATGGATCGTTCAGCGGTCAGCAGGAGGGGTATCTGCGTTATGACACCTGGTTCAGCAATGAGAATGAAGATGCCGTGCTCAGCTGGCGGGTGGGCGACCTTATCACTGACGCCCTGAGCTGGAGCAACAGCGTGCGGCTGGGCGGGGTTCAGATAGCGCGTGATTTCAGCGTACGTCCCGATTTAGTAACCTGGCCGCTGCCCACCTTTAGCGGCCAGGCGGCGGTGCCCTCCTCGGTCGATCTGTTTATCAACGGCTATCGCAGTGCGCAAACGGCGGTGCAGCCCGGACCGTGGTCGCTGACCAACATCCCCTTTGTCAATGGTGCCGGGGATGCGGTGATCACCACCACCGATGCGCTGGGGCGTCAGGTCACCACCACGCTGCCCTTTTACGTGTCGGCCAGCCTGTTAAAAAGCGGCCTGGCTGATTACGCCTTCTCTGCCGGCGCTGTCCGGCAAAATTACGGTGTGAAGAGTGCCGACTACGGCGCCGCCGCTGCCAGTGGCTCCTATCGCTACGGTATCAGCGACTGGCTGACGCTGGAGTCGCACGCCGAGGGCAGTAATGAGGTTGTCATGGGCGGTGCGGGCGGCCTGCTGAAAGCGGGAAGTCTGGGCGTCATCAACGCGGCGGTGGCGCAGAGCGACGCGCAGGGTCAGAGCGGCATGCAGTACAGCTGGGGATATCAGTACAACAACAGCTGGTTCAGCCTTGGCACCCAGCACATTCTGCGCGATACCATGTTCAGTAATCTGGCGCTGATCGGCAGCCGCAGTGAAAGCGCCGACAGCCGCTATTCACTCGCGCGTCGTAGCGCACAATATACGGCCAGCCTGTCGCTCAGCGACTACGGCAGCCTGGGGCTCGCTTATCTCGATATCAGCGGCGGCTACGGTGAGCGCACGCGTCTGTGGAACCTGACCTGGAGCAAAAACCTGTGGGGCAACAGCAGCCTCTATATTTCAGCCAGCCGCGATCGCGATCTCGGCAGCTGGGACGGGGCGATTTCCCTGGTGATCCCGTTTGGCGAACAGAGCAGTGCGTCTGTCAGCGTGGAGCGCGATCGCCAGGGGCGCAGTAACCAGCGGCTGTATGCCTCGCGGGCAATGCCTACCGAGGGTGGCATTGCCTGGGACGCCTCCTGGGCACGTCAGGGGGGCGACAGCGGCGATTATCGTCAGGGCAGCCTGCGCTATCGCAACAACCGGATCGATACATCAGCCGGATTCTGGGGCGACGATGACAATACAACCCAATGGGCAGATCTCTCCGGCGCGCTGGTGCTGATGGATAACCGCCTCTTTGCTGCTAACGATATCAACGACGCCTTTGTGCTGGTGAAGACCCGCTATCCCGGCGTTACGGTGCGCTATGAGAACCAGGCGATGGGGAAAACTGACGGCCAGGGCTATCTGCTGGTGCCGGCGGTCAGCAGCTACTACGGCGCAAAATATGATATCGATACGCTGGATCTGCCTGCCAGTGTCGCCGCGTCCCGGGTGGAGCAGCGCATTGCCGTGAAGCGTAAAAGCGGTTTTCTGCTCGACTTCCCGATTGAGCCGCTGCGCGCTGCCAGCGTTATTTTGCAGGACACGCGCGGTCAGCCGCTGCCGCTTGCCAGTCAGGTGCTGCGCGCTGGTAAAGAGAACAGTTATGTGGGCTGGGACGGCATCGTCTGGCTGGAGAATTTGCAGGCGCGTAATACGCTGCAGGTTATCACGCCCGATGGCCGCCAGTGCGAAACCACGTTTAGCGTCGCGCGCGGCGAACCAGAAGCGCTGAAAACCTATGGCCCGCTGGTCTGCGCGCTACCTCTCCCGCAGCCCGGCGCCGGTGCGCTGGCGCAGACACCCTCAGCAGGAGTACAACATGATTAAGTTACTATTGATGCTGGCACTGCTGCTGCCTGGCGCCAGCTATGCGCTCTGCCCGCTCTCCGCTTCGCCGGCCAGCTTTGGCAGCCAGACCACCTTTTCTGTGCAATCCCAGGTTATCCCCACCTCCGCCAATACAAATGTCAACTGCGGCTCCGCCACGCTTAATCTGCTGGGCAACGACTATATTGCCTATGCGTTTACCGCTGCCAGCTACCTGAACGGGACCCGCGCCACGCTGAAAGCGAGCGCCGGTGGCAACGACAACGTCCCGATTCAGCTCTGTATCGATAGCGCCTGCGCCACCGAGCTGCGTCAGGGCAACAGCTACCGCTGGAACGCCTCGGCGCTGCTGGCGCTGGGCAACAGCCTCAACTTTACTATCCCGCTCTATTTCCGCACCGTGCCAGGCCAGGTGATTGCGGCAGGCACATACACCACCACCCTGACGCTGACGGTCAGCTACAGCGTCTGTACCAGCGCTGGCGTGGCCGGTATCTGTCTGGGAACCGTGCAAACCAGCAGCGGCACCGCCCTGCCGCTGACCGTGACGCTGGTGGTCACCAACGACTGCACCACCATTACCGCCCCGAACCTCAACTTTGGCAGCGCCCCGCTGGCGGGCAGCTTCTCTGCCGTCCAGCAGACCATCAGCGTGGTCTGTTCTAAAGGGAGCACCTATAGCGTCGGGCTGAGCAACGGCAATAATTTCAGCGGCACCGCGCGGCAGATGGCAAACGGCGCCAGCCGGCTGGCCTATGACATTTATAAAGACGCGGCCACCACCTCGCGCTGGGGCCCCTCCGGCAGCGATCGCTGGAGCAGCGCAACGTCAACCTCGCTGAATCCCGATACGGTAACGCGCAACTTTACCTACACGGCCCGGATACTGACGACGCAGGCGACGCCTGCAGCCGGAAACTACACGGATAACGTGGTGGTGGACGTGGCGTTTTAGCAGGGATAAGAGCCGGCCGCAGAGCGCGGCCGGAAAAGCATCAGAGTGAGGCGCTGGCGGGCGTTACCGCATGGCGCTGCTGATACTGTCTCACCATCCGGCCAATCAGCAGCGTGCCTGCCAGTCCGCAGACGGCAGCAAATGAGAGCCAGACGCCGGGCATCGCTTTATCGCCAGTGGCATGAATAAGGTAGCTGGAGATAGCTGGCGTAAAGCCGCCAAACAGTGCGGTCGCCAGGCTGTAGGCCAGGGAAAAGCCGGATGCGCGCACCTCTGCCGGCATAATCTCCGCCAGGTAAACTACCATGGCACCGTTATAGCTGGCATAGAGAAAAGAGAGCCACAGCTCCGCTTCGACCAGATGCGCAAAGCTCGCGGAGCCGGTGAGCCAGTGCAGCACCGGCCACGCCGTCAGGATCATCAGCACGGTAAAGATAATCAGCAGCGGCCGCCGCCCGACCCGATCGGAAAGTGACCCCATAACCGGCAGCCAGAACAGGTTGGATATCCCGACAAACAGCGTTACCAGAAAGCTCTGTTTATCGCTCATCATCAGCACCGTTTTGCCAAAAGTCGGCGTGAAAGCGGTGATCATGTAGAACATAACGGTGGTGGTGACCACCATCAGCATGCCCGCCAGCACCAGCGCCCAGTTCTGTCCGACTGACCGCACAATCTGGCGCATGGAGGGATGCGTTTTACGCTGGCTGAACGCCTCCGTCTCTTCCAGCATGCGGCGGATCCAGAACAGGAACGGCACAATCATACAGCCCACCACAAACGGAATACGCCAGCCCCATTCGGTAACGGCCTCTTTCGCCAGCAAATGATTCAGCCCCAGTCCCAGCAGCGCGGCGAAAATTACCGCCACCTGCTGACTGCCCGACTGCCAGCTGACCCAGAATCCTTTACGCCCTTCGGGCGCAGCTTCTGCGAGATAGACCGAGACGCCGCCGAGTTCTACCCCTGCGGAGAAACCCTGCAGCAGGCGTCCGAGCAGAATCAAAATCGGTGCCGCGGCGCCAAGCGTGGCGTACCCCGGCACCAGCGCAATGGTCAGCGTACCCATCGCCATCAGCCCCAGCGTCAGCAGCAGGCCTTTGCGCCGGCCGTGATGGTCGATATAGGCACCCAGCACAATGGCACCCAGCGGACGCATAAGAAATCCGGCCCCAAAGGTCATCAGCGTCAGCATCAGCGAAGCAAAGGGATCGTCGCCGGGAAAAAAGGTTTTCGCGATGGCGGTGGCGTAGTAGCCAAAGACCATAAAATCATACATCTCGAGGAAGTTACCGCTGGTAACGCTAAAGATGGTTTTCGCCCCGCTGCGCGCAGGTTTTTGCAGAGATAGCTGGCTGCTCATACTGTCCTTCTTGGTTTTTTACCCGTTGTAGCCTGCTCAGCCGGGAATGAATGTGATCTGAATCACCATTGTGCTTTACAAAGACTGACAAAAGGTAACAGGAAATTAACAATGTGGCGCGGTTCTGACCGCCGCTCTGCAGAAAGCAGGGATAAAAAAAGCCGCTGTTATCAGCGGCTTTCTCTCCGGCAAAATAGTCCGGCTATTTGCCGGCCGTTTCCATTCCCATCAGGCCAATCTTCAGATAGCCCGCCGCGCGCAGCTGGTCCATCACCGCCATCAGCGTGGCATAGTCCACTGATTGATCGGCCTGGAAGAAGATAGTGGTCTGCTTATCTCCCGCGGTCTGCGCAGTCAGCGCGTTTACCAGCGTCTCTTTCGTCACCGCATCATTGCCGATATAGATCTGCTTATCCGCTTTGATTGAGAGATAGACCGGCTTCTCCGGACGCGGCTGCGGTGCGCTGGTGGACGCTGGCAGATTAACGCGCACATCCACTGTTGCCAGCGGTGCCGCCACCATAAAGATAATCAGCAGCACCAGCATAACGTCGATAAACGGCGTGACGTTAATCTCATGCATTTCGCTGTCGCCAGCGGCCTCATCGTTTAAACGCATCGCCATAATGATTATCCTGCGCGCAGCTTATGCGTAGCAGCCGGACGGCTGGTTTCCGCCGCGACGTGCGCCGTGCCGAGATCCAGATCGCGGCTTTGCAGCAGCAGCACCTGGGCCGCAACGTCACCCAGCGACGCTTTATAATTGGCAATCATGCGTGCAAAGACGTTGTATATAACCACGGCAGGAATAGCGGCAACCAAACCAACCGCTGTTGCCAGCAGCGCTTCGGCAATGCCTGGCGCGACCACAGCAAGATTGGTGGTCTGCGTTTTAGCGATGCCGATAAAGCTATTCATAATGCCCCATACGGTACCGAACAGGCCGATAAAAGGCGCCACGGAACCGATGGTTGCCAGAAAACCATTGCCGCGTCCGGCATGACGGCTGAACGCCCCTGCGCGACGCTCAAGGCGAAAACTGGTGCGATCCTTGATGCCCGCCAGATCGTCTGTGCCCGCTGACAGCGTCAGCTCCTCGCGCGCATCGGCCAGCAGTACAGCACTGTGGCTGCCGGCTTTGAAGCTCTCTGCCGCACGGTAAGCGTCAGCCAGTGAGCGTGCTGCGCCCAGCGCCTGCTGCTCTTTTTTCAGGCGACGTTTCGCGGCGCTCAGTTCAGCATATTTGCCAAAAAAGATAGCCCAGGTCACGACGGATGCCAGCAACAGGCCAATCATGACAATTTTAACCACGATGTCGGCATGCTGGTACATCCCCCAGACGGAGAGGTCTGTCTGCATTAAATCACTGGCTACCACGCTGCATCTCCAGATTCTGTTGTAGAGTTCACGACTGAAGAGACGATCATAGCAAAAAAAAGGATCTAAGTGATAGTCGTTCTCATTACTATTTACAAAGCAGTGACGGCGGCGGCAGTGCCTTTGCCGCCGGGCTGGCGCCACTCTGATAATCGGTAAACAGGCTCAACCCCTCCCCTGATTCGTGGTAACGTGAATGCTTTGTAAGATGGGTCAGGACAGGCAGTGATGGCTACGAAAAAACTGGATACCGCGCTGGTGAGCGCAGGACGTAATAAACGTTATACGCAGGGCGCGGTGAACAGCGTAATACAGCGCGCCTCATCCCTGGTTTTTGATACCGTCGCGGATAAACAACGCGCCACCGCCGGGCGGGCTGAAGGCGAACTCTTTTATGGCCGCCGCGGCACCCTTACGCACTTTTCGCTGCAGGATGCGATGACTGAACTGGAAGGTGGCGCAGGCTGTGCGCTCTATCCCTGCGGCGCAGCCGCCGTTGCCAACGCCATCCTGGCGTTTGTTGAAGCGGGCGATCACGTGCTGATGAGCGGAGCGGTCTACGAACCGACGCAGGATTTCTGCAGCAAAATCCTCACCAAAATGCAGGTCACCACCACCTGGTTTAATCACTGCATTGGCAGTGAGATCGGTGAACTGGTGCAGCCCAATACCCGCGTGGTTTTTCTTGAGTCGCCGGCGTCGGTGACGATGGAAGTGCAGGATATTCCGGCCATTGTTGCCGCCGTACGTGCCAAAGCGCCCGAGGCGATTATCATGCTGGATAACACCTGGGCGGCGGGCGTGCTGTTTAACGCGCTGTCGTTCGGGATTGATATCTCTATCCAGGCCGGCACCAAATATATCATTGGTCACAGTGACGCCATGATCGGCACCGCGGTGGCCAACGCCCGCTGCTGGCCGCAGCTGCGCGAAAACTCCTACCTGATGGGGCAGATGATCGATGCGGATACGGCCTATATGGCGAGCCGCGGTCTGCGCACCTTAGGCACCCGCCTGCGCCAGCACGAAGAGAGCGCGCTGCAGGTGGCGGAGTGGCTGACTGGCCGGCCTGAAGTGGCACGGGTCAATCATCCGGCGCTGGCGCAGAGCCCGGGGCACCGTTTCTGGCAGCGCGACTTCAGCGGCAGCAGCGGCCTGTTTTCATTTGTGCTGCATGAGCGGCTGGATGCGCAGCGGCTGGCAAATTATCTCGATCGCTTCCATCATTTCAGCATGGCCTATTCGTGGGGCGGTTATGAGTCGCTGATCCTGGCCAGCCAGCCAGAAGAGCTGGCGGCGATTCGCCCGGCAGGCGGCGTCGACTTTACGGGCACGCTGATACGTCTGCATATCGGTCTGGAGCACGTCAGCGACCTGCTGGCCGATCTGCAGGCGGGTTTTGACCGCTTAACGAATTAAACCAACCTTCAACCATCCGTGGCTCGCCATATCAGATCAACGCGCAGGCGGCCGCGGAGGGCTACTATAGAAGCCTTGTAACTCGACGGGATAGCAGATGGGTGTTTTACATGAGATTGTCCAGGCGCTCTGGCATCAGGATTTTGCTGCGCTGGCCAATCCGGATGTCGTATGGATTGTCTACGGCGTGATGTTTCTGACGCTGTTTCTGGAAAATGGCTTGCTGCCGGCGTCGTTTCTGCCAGGTGACAGTCTGCTGCTGCTGGCGGGTGCCATGATTGCTAAAGGCGTAATGGACTTTGTGCCGACCATGGTGATCCTGACCACCGCCGCCAGCCTCGGCTGCTGGCTGAGCTATCTGCAGGGGCGCTGGCTGGGCAATACCCGGCTGGTCAAAAGCTGGCTGATGCATCTGCCCGCACAGTACCATCAGCGCGCCTGGCATCTGTTTAACCGCCACGGCCTGATGGCGCTGCTGGTGGGCCGTTTCCTGGCATTTGTGCGCACGCTGCTGCCTACCATGGCGGGTATTTCCGGGCTGCGTAACAGCCGTTTTCAGCTGTTTAACTGGCTGAGCGGCGTGCTGTGGGTCGGTATTGTCGTTACGATGGGCTATGGCATCAGCCAGGTGCCGTTTATTAAGCGGCATGAAGATCAGGTTATGGCTATTCTGATGATCCTGCCGCTGGTGCTGCTGTTTACCGGGCTGGCCGGCAGCATTGTAGTAATCTGGAAAAAACGCCGCCAGAAAACCTCGTAATTATCACGCCGCGTCAAACGGCAGCGACTGCACCGTTTGACGCGCGCGGCTGACCTCTTCACCCGGCGTTGTGCCAAACAGCCGTTTGAACTCCCGGGAAAACTGTGACGGACTCTCATACCCTACCCGCAGCGCGGCTGCACTCGCCTTTACGCCATCCTGCAGCATCATCAGCCGCGCCTGATGCAGGCGATAGCGTTTAAGGTACTGCAGCGGCGACGTCTGCGTTACCGCCTTAAAATTGTGGTGAAAAGCGGATACGCTCATGTTGACTTCGGCCGCCAGCGTCTCAACGCTCAGGCTGCCGGCGAAGTGCGTTTCAATCCGCCGCAGCGCGCGCGCAATCTGACTGAACTGCGTCTGCCGGTTAACCAGCGACAGCAGCGCACCGCCAATCGGACCGGTCAGTACATAATAAAGGATTTCCCGTACCAGCTGCGGGCCGAGCACCCGTGCATCGCGCGGATGGCTCATCACATCCAGCAGCCGCTCTGCGGCGCACAGCATCTCTTCGCTCAGCCAGGCTGAATGAATACCCGAGGTCTGCGCCGCGGGCTGAAACTGCTCATCATCACCGATATCCAGCAGCAGATCCTGCAGTGAAGCGGTATCCACGCTCAGACACATGCCCGCCAGCGGCGCATCGGGCGTGGCTTCCGTTTCGCACTCAACCGGCAGCGGCACCGTCAGCATCAGATATTTACTGGCATCATAGTGAAAGACCGTGCTGCCGAGATAGCCGGTTTTGCGTCCCTGAAACAGGATCACAATGCCGGGCTGATACATCATCGGTGTACGCGGCAGCGTTTCGCTGGCGTAAATGAGCCGGACATTTTTCACTGCACAGTGCGGTTTTTGCGGGTCGCACATTAGCGCGACCACCCGGCGGGCAAGCTGGCGACACAGGGCGTCATGGGACATGGCGGCTTTCCGGATAAAAAATTCAGTGTGCCGTAACGCTGCACAAAGCTCTACTCCCCTGGAGAATCAGGCAAGATTTTTGCAGAAAAGGGTCAGAGTCCGCTCTGGCAGAGCGATCCGCACTGCACGTTTGTTGTCTAGACTTAAGCACACAGTTTTCCATTCAGCGATCGCAATGAAAAAGGAGCCCCAATGGCAGATCAACCTATTATCAAACTGCGCGACGGCAATATGATGCCGCAGCTTGGCCTCGGTGTCTGGCAGGCAAGTCAGGAAGAGGCGCATACCGCCGTACTGAAAGCGCTGGAAGTGGGCTATCGCTCAATCGATACCGCTGCCGCCTATAAAAATGAAGAGGCGATTGGCCGGGCGCTGAAGGATACGCCGGTCGCGCGCAACGATATCTTCGTCACCACCAAGCTGTGGAATGATGACCAGCAGAATGTGCAGCAGGCGATGGAGACCAGCCTGGAGAAGTTGCAGCTCGACAGCGTTGATCTCTACCTGATGCACTGGCCCTGCCCGGAAAAAGATCACTACGTTGCGGCATGGGAGAAGATGAT
Source organism: Pantoea sp. M_9 (assembly GCF_008631385.1). Classification (NCBI taxonomy): domain Bacteria; kingdom Pseudomonadati; phylum Pseudomonadota; class Gammaproteobacteria; order Enterobacterales; family Erwiniaceae; genus Pantoea; species Pantoea sp. M_9. Next base: position 24,819 of record NZ_VWUF01000007.1, read on the forward strand.
TGAGCTGCAGCAGCAGGGTCTGACCAAAAGCATCGGCGTCTGCAACTTTCATGAGGCGCACCTGAAACGCCTGATTGATGAAACCGGTGTAACGCCCGTCGTGAATCAGATTGAGCTGCATCCGATGCTGCAGCAGCGTACGCTGCACGCCTGGAACGCACTGCATCAGATCCAGACTGAATCCTGGAGCCCGCTGGCGCAGGGCGGCGAAGGGGTGTTCGATCAGGCGATTATCCGCACGCTGGCGAAAAAGTATGGTAAGAGCGCGGCGCAGATTGTGATCCGCTGGCATCTGGACAGCGGCCTGGTGGTGATCCCGAAATCAGTGACGCCGGCACGCATTGAGGAGAACTTTAACGTCTTCGATTTCCGGCTGGAGAAAAGTGAGATCAGCGAAATCACCAAACTGGATAAGGGCCAGCGTCTGGGTCCCGATCCGGAGACGTTTAACGGCTAGAGCAGCACGACAATTGCGGCCGCCCTCACGGCGGCCTTTTTCTTCTTCAGGAGAGCGGATTGACGACCATCTGCCCTGCCGTACCGCGATCGGCCAGTTCCAGCGTCTGGCTGTAATAGACAAACGGGAAGTGATCGCTGGCGCTTTGCGGAAAACTCACCAGCAGTTCCACACTGCCATCAACCCAGACGGTATCCTTCCAGCCGCGATCTTCGCCCATCGACTGCGCGCCGTTGACGCTTTTGATAAGGAACATGACGCCCTGAATATGCAGCGACTGCGGGCGATCGGCGTGAATAATCCAGCGCTCAAACGTTCCCTGCTGCGTGGTGGTATCGATGCGGTTCATATCCCACAGCGCGCCGTTAATGCCCGGTACGCTGTCGCCAATACGAAACTCGCGCGTCCGCACCGCGACGCCGTCAAGGATCTGATCGGCCAGCAGCCGCATCGGCAGGTTATCGGTGACCAGCGGCAGCAGCCCGGTGGGGCGCAGCGTTAGCACCAGCGTGTTGGTCAGAATGGATGAGGGTTCAAACAGGCCGCGCAGGCGATCCATAATCCCTGCCGCCGTGCCCGCCGTGATTGAGACTTCATCACCCTGCGACATATCCACCAGCACCTCGCGCCGTTCGCCAGGCGCCAGAGAGAGCGTCTGTACCGCAACCGGCGAGGGCAGAAAGCCCTGATCGCTGGCAATGACGGTAAAAGGACGACCGTCTGAAAAACGCAGGTCAAAGCGGCGCGCATTGGCGGCGTTCAGCAGGCGCAGGCGCACCCAGCCGCGGGAAACATCCACATAGGGATTCTGCACGCCGTTAACCAGCAGCGTATCACCAAGAAACCCGCCCTCTGACGGCGGGTTATAGACCGGGGTGGCGAAGTTATCGAGGCGCTTATCCTGAATCACCAGCGGAAAATCATCCACGCCGTAGTGCTTAGGCAGCGGCAGAGATTTGCTCACGTCATCTTCAATCAGCCACATTCCCGCCAGGCCGTTATAGACGTGTGGTGCCATATGATTCGGTGTGCTGGCGTGATACCACAGTGTCGCCGCCCCCTGCCGGATAGGCAGCACCGGCGACCAGTCAGCGCCCGCTGACATCATGCGCGGCGCCCCGCCCATCAGCGCGCCCGGCACCTGCAGGCCGCTGACCGTCATCGCCACCGGCTCATTAAGCCGGTTGCTGTAGATAAGCTTGACGTCATCACCGCTGTAGACCCGCACCGTCGGCCCCAGATAGAGACCGTTGATGCCCCAGACCGGAACTTTGCTGCCGCTGCCCGTAAATGACCAGTGGCTGCGCTGCAGCGTCAGAAACAGCGGCTGTCCGCGGCGGGATTCAATCAGCGGCGGGACCGGCAGTGGGACATCGCCAGCCGGAGCAGCGGCGCGGGCTGAAAAAGGCAATGCCGAAGAGGCCAGCGCAACGCCGGCAGAAAGCTGAATAAAGTGACGTCTGCTGCAAGACATAAAACTTCAGACCTTTTGAGCGGGGCGTAAAACGCCGTGTCCATGTTGTTGTTGTTAATTTTGCTGTGATGCACGGGGGCGGCATCCACCCCCCGGATGAGGCTCAGATTTTACCGTTTTTTTCGCGTTCAGCGACTTCTGCGTTTAACTCTTCCAGCTTAGCAGACATTATTTCACGGCAGTGGGTCGCCAGCTTACGCACAGAAGTGGTCTCAAACTGTGCGGTATCGACCGGTGGCAGCATCTCTACAATCACCAGGCCATTCTTCCAGCGATTCATATTAATTTTGCCATGCGTATTGGAGACGACGATCGGGATAATGGGTACGCCAGCGGCGACGGCAGCGTGAAACGCGCCGGTCTTAAACGGCAGCAGACCGCGTCCGCGGCTGCGCGTGCCTTCCGGGAACATCCAGAACGAGATACGCTTCTTTTTAAATTGCCCGACGATCTCTCCGATAGTGCCGTGCGCTTTTGCACGGTTGTCGCGATCGATCAGCAGGTTGCCTGTCAGCCAGTAGAGCTGCCCGAAAAACGGGATCCACAGCAGGCTCTTTTTGCCCACGGTAACGGTGGTCGGCTGTACGATTTTCGCCGCCGTGATCATGTCATAGTTGTTCTGATGGTTTGCAATATAGATAGCATTACCGTAATTCGCCGCCTCCGGCGGCTTACGCAGTTCAACTTTGACGCCCAGCACCCCGGAGAGCTTGCCAAAAAGATGGCCAAACGTCGCGACATGGCGCGGGTTGCGCGGTGAAAACAGGCACCAGATGCTGCCGAAGACACAGACCAGTACGGAATAGATGATAATAATTATCGCGCGTAAAATCAGTAACATAGCGTCCTCAAAAAAGTACTCCTTCGCAGATAACCCGATTACTCTGCACTTGCGTCACGCTTAGGGCGTGCCGGCGCGTTGACTTCAACGCTGTCAATACGCTGCAGGCCGCGTGATACGCTGCCGCGACGGCCGCGATCGGCACGCACTTTCTGCAGTTCTTCATCGCGCAGGATCAGCTTACGTTTACCCACATAAAGGGTAAGGGTGCTGCCCGGCGTCAGAATCAGTAGCCACTGCAGCCGGTCGGCACCGGAGGCAGCATCTGCGGCAGGAATTGAGATAATTTTGTTGCCTTTACCTTTAGACATTTGCGGCAGGTCAGCCACCGGGAACATCAGCATTCTGCCCGCCTGGGTGATTGCCAGCAGCATGTCATCGCCGGAATTGACCGCCAGCGGCGTCATGACACGCGCATTCTCCGGCAGCGTCAGGAGCGCTTTACCGGCGCGGTTGCGCGATACCAGATCGGCAAAGGTACAGATAAAGCCATAGCCGGCATCAGAGGCCATCAGCAGCTTCTGATCGTCCGCTTCCATCAGCACCTGCTCCATCACTGCGCCCGGCGGAAGCGTCAGCTTGCCGGTCAGCGGTTCCCCCTGCCCGCGCGCCGACGGCAGCGAGGTGGGATCGAGCGTATAGCTGCGTCCGGTGGAGTCGATAAACGCCACCGGCTGATTGCTCTTGCCGCGCGCCGCCGCCCGATAGCTGTCTCCCGCTTTATAGCTCAGACCGGCAGGGTCAATATCGTGCCCTTTGGCGCTGCGCACCCAGCCCATCTGCGACAGCACAATGGTTACCGGCTCAGCGCTCACCAGCTCATTTTCACTCAGCGCTTTCGCCTCTTCGCGCTCGTGCAGCGGCGAGCGGCGCTCGTCGCCGTATGCCTGGCTGTCAGCCAGCAGCTCTTTCTTCAGCAGGCTGTTCATTTTCCGCTCAGACGCCAGCGTGGCCTGCAGCTGATCGCGCTCTTTCTCCAGTTCGGCCTGTTCGCCGCGGATCTTCATCTCTTCGAGTTTCGCAAGATGGCGCAGCTTCAGCTCCAGAATCGCTTCCGCCTGCGTTTCACTGATTGCAAAGCGCGACATCAGGACCGCTTTGGGTTCATCTTCACTGCGGATAATGTGGATCACATCATCAATGTTCAGAAACGCGACCAGCAGCCCCTCAAGGATATGCAGGCGGCGCAGCACGCGCTCCAGCCGGTAATTCAGACGGCGCGTGACCGTATCGCGCCGGTAGACCAGCCATTCAGAGAGGATCTCCAGCAGGTTTTTCACTGCCGGACGGTTATCCAGACCAATCATGTTCAGGTTAACGCGGTAGCTCTTCTCCAGATCGGTGGTAGCGAAGAGATGGTGCATGACCTGATCGAGATCGACGCGGTTAGAACGCGGCACAATCACCAGCCGCGTCGGGTTTTCGTGATCGGATTCGTCGCGCAGATCCTCAATCATCGGCAGCTTTTTGTTACGCATCTGGGCGGCGATCTGCTCCAGCACGCGCGCGCCGGAGACCTGATGCGGCAGCGCAGTGATCACTGCCTCACCCTCTTCTTTTTTCCAGACGGCGCGCTGGCGTACCGATCCACGCCCGCTCTGGTAGATCTTGCGGATCTCTTCACGCGGCGTGATGATCTCTGCTTCCGTCGGATAGTCAGGACCCTGCACGATATCCAGCAGCTCATCCAGCGTGGTTTTGGGTTTGTCGATCAACCGCACTGCAGCTTCAGCCACTTCGCGCAGGTTGTGCGGCGGGATATCCGTTGCCATGCCGACGGCGATACCGGTGGTGCCGTTAAGCAGAATGTTGGGGAGCCGCGCCGGCAGCATTTTGGGTTCCTGCAGCGTGCCGTCAAAATTCGGGATGTAATCAACCGTGCCCTGACCCAGTTCGCTGAGCAGCACTTCCGCATATTTAGAGAGGCGCGATTCGGTATAGCGCATCGCGGCAAAGGATTTGGGATCGTCCGGTGCGCCCCAGTTACCCTGACCATCGACCAGCGGATAACGGTAGGAGAACGGCTGCGCCATTAATACCATCGCTTCGTAACAGGCGCTGTCGCCATGCGGATGATACTTGCCCAGCACGTCACCGACGGTGCGCGCTGACTTCTTAAATTTGGCGCTGGCGCTCAGGCCCAGCTCTGACATGGCGTAGACGATACGGCGCTGCACCGGCTTCAGACCGTCACCGATATAGGGCAGCGCGCGATCCATAATCACATACATGGAGTAGTCCAGGTACGCTTTTTCGGTAAACTTGTGCAGGGCAAGACGCTCTGCACCATCCTGCGTCATTTCGCTCATTACGTTTGCATCCTCACTTCGTGGCCCGCACCGGCGGGTCATTTGGCGAGGATAGTACCTTATTCACGCGAGTTAGTCACAGAGAAGCCGTGTCTCTGCGGCAGAAAGGTTTGCGTTAAAAAACAGCAGCGCAGCAGGCGGATCCGGCCGCTTTTTCCCGCTAATAAAGCCGCTGATTTTGCTGCAGAAAACCCGCTATGACGGCGCACCGCATCAGGGCGCTTTGCCCAGCCACGCTTGCTGGATCGCCGCATATTCGCCTGTGGCAGTCGCCAGATGCAGCCACTGATCCACGTAGAGTTTCCAGCTCATATCATCGCGCGGCAGCATGTAAGCTTTTTCACCATACTGCATCGGCTTATCCGGATTGATGGCGCAAAGCGACGGATAGTGCTGTTGCTGAAACTGCGCTTCAGACGCGTCGGTGATCATCACGTCCGCTTTTTTATCCGCCAGCTGCTGAAAGATGGTCGTATTCTCTGCCAGCTGCAGCGTAGCCTGCGGCAGATGACTGTGCACGAACGCTTCATTAGTGCCTCCGGCAGGCTCGATGACCCGCACCTCACGCCGGTTGATCTGCGCAATGGTCTGATAGCGCGCTTTGTCCTCGCAGCGCACCAGCGGGATTTTGCCATCAGTGCCGAGCGGCCGGGCAAACCAGGCGATTTTCTGGCGCTTCAGCGTGACCGACATGCCGCCCAGCGCGATATCGCACTGGCGGGCAACAAAATCAGCGCTCAGCGTTTTCCAGGTGGTTGGCACCCAGGCGACTCTGGCGCCCAGGCTGGCGGCCAGCGACTCCGCCATGCTGATATCCAGCCCTTCATATTTTCCATCACTGCGCAGAAAGCTGTAGGGCTTATAGTCGCCAGTAGTACAGACGCGCAGCGTCTGCTGCTGCTGAATGAGATCGAGACGTGACTGCGCCTGAGCCGTGCCCGTTACCAGCAGCAGCGCGATAGTGACCTGTTTTTTCATAGCCTCTTCTTAGTTTAATTCCGGGTTGCGCACAGAGTGTTTCATACGCCGAAGCATTATTGCTTTATAAGCAACAGTATTGTGACCCGTGACACATTTTTCCCCGCAGCTTTCGCGCGTAGAGTGTGCCGTATCAAACTAACATTCAGGTGCAAAACAGTATGAGCAATATTCTGATCATTGACGGTGGCAAAACCTTTGCTCACTCAAAAGGTGAACTCAACCATACGCTGACCGACGTCGCGGCCAGCCAGCTGCGCGATCTTGGTCATCAGGTCTCTGTTACGCTGGCTGACAGTAACTACGACGTCGCAGAGGAGATCCAGAAGTATCTGGAGAGCGATGTGGTGATCTATCAGATGCCGGGCTGGTGGATGGGCGAGCCGTGGACGGTGAAGAAATATATCGATGAGGTCTTTACTGAAGGTCACGGCAAACTTTACGCCAGCGATGGCCGCTCACGCAGCGACGCCAGCAAAAAGTATGGTTCCGGCGGTCTGATTCAGGGTAAAAAATATATGCTGTCGCTGACGTGGAACGCGCCGCTGGAAGCCTTTACTGAAGCCGATCAGTTCTTTGAAGGCGTGGGCGTGGATGGTCTTTATCTGCACTTCCATAAGGCCAACCAGTTCCTCGGAATGGAGGCGCTGCCCACCTTTATCTGCAACGACGTTATCAAACAGCCCGATGTGCCGCGCGATATTGCGCGTTATCGGACTCATCTCAGCGCAATCTTTGCTTAACTGTAAGCACAACGGGAAAAGAGGAAGCGCTATGTTAACAGTCGTCGCTGAAATTTGTGTTAAACCGGGCCGTCGTCAGGCGGTGCTGGATGCCATCAATGAGCTGATTCCGGCGGTACTGCTGGAGGAGGGTTGCCATCAGTATGATGCGCTGCTCGACCACCAGGCGCAGGTGCCGTGGAAGCAAAACTCACCTGACTCCATCTTTATGCTGGAGCAGTGGGTCTCGCTGCGGGCGCTGGAGCAGCATCAGCAGATGCCGCATATGGATGCACACCGCGCCCGCATCAAAGACGACGTGGTGGATGTGAAAATCCTGGTGCTGGAACCAGCCAGCTGATCCTCTCCTCAGGCAACGCTCTGGCTATGCCGGAGCGTCTGCCGCCCGAATGCTTAAATCAGCTGCTGACGCTGGATTTTCTCCTGCAGGAAATCGAGAAAGCAGGTGACGCGCGAACTCAGCGTCTGGTTGCGATAGTAGACGGCGTGCACCGGCAAACGTAGCTCCCGGGTTTCGCTCGCCAGCACATCAATCAGCCGCCCCTGTTCGCGATCTTCCCGGCTGACAAAATCAGAGAGTCTGACAATACCCAGCCCCTGCAGGGCGAGCTGGCGCAGCGTTTCGCCGCTGGAGGCGGTCAGGGTCGGTTTAATACGCAGAAACTCCCCCTCCTGCTGCCAGACGGGCCAGATGTTATGGGTATCCAGCTGGCTGAACCCGATCAGCTGGTGCTGGCTCAGCGCGGCTACGCTATCGGGTATGCCATGTTTTGCCAGATAGTCCGGACTGGCTACCAGTCGCGTCGCGCTGCTGCCTAACACTCTGGCGCGCAGCGTCGAGTCGCGCAGTTCGCCAATGCGAATAGCAATATCCGTTTGCTGTTCCAGCAGATCGATAACGATATCATCTGTGTTGAGTTCAAGTTCAATTTGCGGATAGCGTTGCCGGAACTCCGCCAGCAGCGGCACGATGACGTGCAGCATAAAGGGGGTATTGGCGTTAATGCGCAGTCGCCCGGCAGGCGTCTCACGGCGGCGGGCTATCTGCTCTTCGGCCCGCTCAACGGAGGTGAGGATCTGGCGGGCGTGCTCAAGAAAAACCGCGCCCTCATCGGTCAGCGCCAGGCGGCGCGTGGTGCGGTGCATCAGCGTGGTCTGTAACTTACTCTCCAGCCGGCTGAGCGCGCGGCTGATACCGGAGGTGGTCTGCTCCAGCTGTTCTGCAGCGGCGGTGATTGAACCGCTGTCGACCACCGCCACCCAGGCGCGCAGCTCTTCGAGAGTAATTTTCACCGTGTTATCCTCAGCGCGCGCTGCCGTCATTAAACGTCAAGATCGGCGAGATCGCCTTTCTCCTGCAGCCAGTTGCGGCGATCTTCGGAGCGCTTCTTCGCCAGCAGCATATCCATTACGCGCAGAGTCTGCTCAATATCCTCATCGGCAATGGTCAGCTGTACCAGACGCCGGGTATTCGGATCGAGCGTGGTTTCGCGCAGCTGCAGCGGGTTCATTTCACCCAGCCCTTTAAAACGCTGTACGTTCGGCTTGCCTTTTTTCCGCTTCAGCTGCTCCAGCACGCCCTCTTTTTCATCTTCATCCAGCGCATAATAGACCTCTTTACCGAGATCGATACGATAGAGCGGCGGCATCGCAACATAGACGTGTCCCTGCTGCACCAGTGAACGGAAGTGCTTCACAAACAGCGCGCACAGCAGCGTGGCGATGTGCAGACCATCGGAGTCCGCATCCGCCAGAATACAGATTTTGCCGTAGCGCAGCTGGCTCAGATCTTCGCTATCCGGGTCGATACCAATCGCCACGGAAATATCATGCACCTCCTGCGACGCCAGCACCTCATCAGAAGAGACTTCCCAGGTATTCAGGATCTTTCCCTTCAGCGGCATAATCGCCTGGTATTCGCGATCGCGCGCCTGCTTAGCCGAACCGCCCGCTGAGTCACCCTCTACCAGGAACAGCTCGGTTTTATTCAGATCCTGGGCGGTGCAGTCTGCCAGCTTGCCCGGCAGCGCCGGCCCGCTGGTGAGTTTTTTACGCACTACTTTTTTTGCCGCGCGCATACGGCGCTGGGCGCTGGAGATCGCCAGCTCAGCCAGCATTTCTGCCGCCTGCACGTTCTGATTCAGCCACAGGCTGAACGCATCTTTCACCACCGCCGACACAAAGGCCGCGCACTGGCGCGAGGAGAGACGCTCTTTGGTCTGACCGGCAAACTGCGGATCCTGCATTTTTACTGATAATACGTAGGCGCAGCGATCCCAGATATCTTCCGCTGACAGCTTAACGCCGCGCGGTAAAATATTGCGGTATTCACAGAATTCGCGCATGGCATCCAGCAGTCCCTGGCGCAGACCGTTTACGTGCGTTCCGCCCTGCATAGTCGGGATCAGGTTAACGTAGCTTTCCGTCAGCAGCTCGCCCCCTTCCGGTAACCACAGCAGCGCCCAGTCTACCGCTTCCACGTCGCCGGCAAAGCTGCCTGTAAACGGCGTTTCCGGCAGCGTGGGCAGCCCGTTGACCGCCTCACTCAGATAATCGGTCAGACCATCCTGATAGAGCCAGGTCTGCTCGCTGTTATTCACTTTGTCTTTAAAGACAATTTCTACGCCGGGACAGAGTACCGCTTTCGCTTTGAGCAAATGTTTCAGGCGCGATACGGAAAAGCGCGGGCTGTCGAAGAAACTGACGTCAGGCCAGAAATGCACGCTGGTGCCCGTGTTACGTTTGGCGACCGTACCTATCACTTTCAGGTCTTCAACCTTTTCGCCATGCTCAAAAGCGATACGATACACTTCACCATTACGCCGTACGGTCACTTCCACTCGCGTGGAGAGCGCGTTGACAACCGAGATGCCCACACCGTGCAGGCCACCGGAAAACTGATAGTTTTTACCGGAGAATTTACCGCCTGCGTGCAGCCGGCACAGGATCAGTTCAACGGCCGGTACGCCCTCTTCCGGATGGATATCCACCGGCATACCGCGTCCGTCGTCGATCACTTCCAGTGACTGATCGGCGTGCAGGATCACCTCGACCCGGCTGGCATGGCCCGCCAGCGCTTCATCGACGCTGTTATCGATAACTTCCTGACCCAGATGATTTGGCCGGGTGGTATCGGTATACATACCCGGGCGGCGACGCACAGGCTCAAGGCCGGTCAGGACCTCAATTGCGTCAGCATTATAGTTTGATTGGCTCATTGTATTTGTCTGATGAACAAGAGGAAAAGGAGCCCATGACGCAGCTTAGGAGAGGGATAAACCCAGAAAATCTACTATCTGCGTAAAATGGCGTTCAAATCCGATAAAGGCGTGATTGCCGCCCGCTTCAACCGTCTGCCGGCATGCGCTGTAGTAATTCAGTGCCTGGCGATAGTCGAGGATCTCATCGCCGGTCTGCTGCAATAGCCAGAGCAGATCGGGCGCATCAAGCGGGTCAATCTGCATCACTTTCAGATCGTAAATATGGCGTGACTCTAACACATATTGCTGGCCGGTGTAGGGATTACGGTTCTCGCCCAGATAATCCGTCAGCAGCTCAAACGGGCGTACCGCCGGATTCACCACCACCGCTGGCAGCATAAAACATTGCGACAGCCAGGTCGCGAAATAGCCGCCCAGCGATGAGCCAACCAGCCCCAGCGGTTCGCCGGTATGCTGCATCACTAACTCTTCCAGCAGGCTGGCGGCCTCCTCCGGAAAAGCGGGCAGCTGAGGCACCAGAACATTTATATGCGGCTGCGCTGCGGCGCACCACGCCTGCAGCTGCGTCGCTTTGGCTGACTGCGGCGAGCTATTAAATCCGTGCAGATAGAGCAGCGTGGCCATCAATCAGTACCCATCTGAGTCAAGGTCCGGCCGGAACATATCGCTCTGCAGACGATTCACTTCTGTCTCCAGTGAGCCATCTGCCGCTAATGTCAGCCAGCGCCAGCCGGGGGCCAGCGTGTCAATGGTGAAGCTGGTGCAGTGCGGTTTGAACTGGACGCAGGTAGAAGGCGAGGCCAGAACCCGGCGCCCCTGCCAGTGAAGATCGAGCTCCTGATGAATGTGGCCACACACCAGATGCTGCGCCTGCGGAAAAGCCTGTAACACCGCTTCCAGCTGGTGCGGATTACGCAGGCTATGCTGATCGAGCCAGGTACAGCCGGAAGGCACCGGATGATGGTGCAGCAGGATGAGCGAGTGCCGCTCAGGAAACCGCGTGAGTGACGCTGCCAGCCACTCCAGCTGATAGTCGCTCAGCATGCCGTGTGGCACGCCAGAGACCTGGCTATCGAGCAGCAGCAGCTGCCACTGCTCCCCCAGCAGAACGTGTTTATCTGCCGCTATTCCTGCTTCCGCAAGGGTGTTTACCATGGCTGGCTGGAAATCGTGATTACCGGGCAGCCAGACGCATGGCTTTTGCAGACGGGCAATACCGGCAACAAAATGCTGGTACGCTTCCACGGTATGATCCTGCGCCAGATCGCCGGTCGCGATAATCAGATCATATTCGTGCTGCTGTGCCGCGATGGCATCCAGCACCGCATCGAAGCTCGCCCAGGTGTTAACCCCCAGCAAAGATTGGTGCTTCCCCGCGAAGAGATGGGTATCAGTGATCTGCAGGATCCGGATTGCGGATCCTGGTGCCGCAGGAAATGTGAGCAGGCTATCCAAAGCGTTTCCTTAATCTCCACGCCATCAATGCGTCAGACGCGTTTAGCAAACAGGCACGGCCAGAGCACCGTGCGCCAGGCAGTAGCGCAGCCAGTCAGCCAGAAACTGGTTAATCTGATGTTTTTCATCACGCTGATGCAATTTTTTATTGGGATAATCATAGCGTGCTTTAAAGCGATAGATCTGCTGTGTGGAACACACTTCAGCGACCATCGCATCATGATAGAGCCGCACTGACATCGCGGGCAGGCTCCAGTAGCTTACCGCCGGCGCCACCTGCCGGATTTCAACCAGCGTGGTATAACGCGTTGATTCTTCAATCGTCAGCTGATAACGGGCGCCGTTGACCTGATAGAGCACCGAGGCGCCTGCTTCATCACTGCGCGGCAGCAGGCGACGCAGCTGTGCGAAGTTCGTTTCGCACAGGCGCATCATTTCGGGAAAATCAGGGGTATAGCGCTGTTTCATTTTACCTTCCACTCACGTCGTAGTGTTTCATGGTGCAACGCCAGCCATTGCAGCGCAATGACAGAAGCTGCGTTATCAATAATCCCCTCTTCCACCCAGCGATAAGCCTGTTCGCGGCTCACCACATGTACGAGAATATCCTCATTCTCATCCTCCAGCCCATGGTTCCCTTCTGCCAGGCTGGCATCCACTTCACCCACCAGCACCGACAACCGTTCAGAGGTGCCGCCGGGGCTGGCTAAATAACTGATAACCGGTTTCACGCGCCCGACATTCAGGCCCGCTTCTTCCTGTGCTTCGCGTCGTACGACCTCTTCCGGCGTTTCTCCGGGCTCAATGATACCTGCCACCATCTCCAGCAGCCAGGGTGTGGCGCTGGAATCAAGAGCCGGTATGCGGATCTGTTCGATTAAGACGACTTCGTCGCGCAGGGGATCATAGGGTAGCAGCACGGCGGCGTGTCCGCGCTCGAAAACTTCACGCACCACTTCACCACTCATTCCGCCATTAAAAAGGCGATGGCGAAAGCGATAGCTGACGATGGAAAAAAAACCGTCATAACGGGTATCGCGTGCAATAATTTCTACATCGTTTTTTGTGAAAGTCACAGGGGATTTTTTTTCGCCCGCCATCGTCTGGTTCCTTATGCAGATTGGGATAGAGCATCGAAAAGCCAACCCTTGTGCTCCATCCGAGTGGTTCTTTCTGAATTATTTACGTAAATTAGGGAAAGAAGGCACGTTCAGCCAACCTATCTCTGACAGCGCCTCTGTAAAATCGGCGATTATTTTTTGGCTTAGCAGCAGCACTTTTCGCGTCACAGGCTGCAACAAAAGGAATGCAAATGAAAAAACTGCTCCCATTTTTTATTGGACTGAGCCTGGGCGGATTCAGCCTTGCCAGCCAGGCAGAAAACCTGCTGCAGGTTTATCAGCAGGCGCGCCTGAGCAATCCCGATCTGCGTGCCTCTGCCGCCGATCGCGACGCTGCGTTTGAAAAGATCAACGAAGCGCGCAGCCCGTTACTGCCGCAACTGGGCCTGGGTGCAGATTACACCTATAACAACGGCTATCGTGATAGCAGCGGCCTGAACACCACCACTAAAAGCGCCTCGCTGCAATTAACGCAGACGATTTTTGATATGTCAAAGTGGCGTAGCCTGACGCTGCAGGAAAAAACTGCCGGCATTCAGGATGTCACCTACCAGGTTGCGCAGCAGGATTTGATCCTCAATACCGCTACCGCCTATTTCAACGTGCTGAATGCGATTGATACGCTCTCCTATACCGAAGCGCAGAAACAATCCATTTATCGCGAGCTGGATCAAACCACGCAGCGCTTTAATGTTGGCCTGGTGGCGATTACCGATGTCCAGAACGCCCGCGCGCAGTATGACAGCGTGCTGGCGAACGAAGTAACGGCACGAAACACGCTGGATAATGCGGTTGAATCGCTGCGTCAGATCACCGGGATGGACTACCTCTCCCTGGCATCCCTGAGCATTGACCGCTTTAAAACAGCCCGGCCTGATGCGGTCGCCAGCCTGCTGAAGCAGGCTGAGAGCCGCAACCTTAACCTGCTCTCTGCGCGCCTGAGCCAGGATCTGGCACGTGAGCAGATCCGCTATGCTGAATCGGGCCATATGCCTACGCTGGATCTGACGGCGTCGACCGGTCTGTCTAACAATAAATATAGCGGCAGCCGGGCGAACCAGAGCATTACCAACAACGACTCAATCTCGGGTTCAAATCAGGTGGGCCTGAGCTTCTCATTACCGCTCTACAGCGGCGGTTCAGTGACCTCGCAGGTGAAACAGGCGCAGTACAACTTTGTCGCCGCCAGCGAACAGCTGGAAGGCGCGCATCGCAGCGCGGTGCAGACCGTGCGCTCCTCATTTAACAACGTGAATGCGTCAATCAGCAGCATCGACGCGTACAAACAGGCGGTGATCTCTGCGCAAAGCTCACTCGACGCCTCTGAAGCGGGCTATCAGGTGGGTACCCGTACGATTGTTGATGTACTGGACGCGACCACTACGCTGTTTAACGCTAAGCAGCAGCTCTCTAACGCGCGTTACAGCTATCTGATTAACCAGCTGAATATCAAATATGCGCTGGGCACCCTCAATGAACAGGACCTGCAGCAGCTGAACAGCGCGCTGGGCAAAGAGGTGACGACCTCACCTGAAGTCGTCGCGCCGGAAAACAGCCAGCAGACTGCACAGGCCGACAGCGTACCGCAGGCGGCAGCGTCCGCTCCGGCGGCGTCTGCTCAGCCGGCAGCGCGCAACAGCGGCAATCCATTCAGCCGCTGACAGTGAAAGGGGCCCCTGCGGCCCCTTTCGCATTTGAACGTATAGCTACGTAAAGATCCGCGCCCTGTCAGGCTTCGCGCTTTAAATCCCCCCTCGCATCACCTATCCTGACTGCAACTCTGGGTACAGGATAATCATTATGAAACGGACAAAAAATATCCGTCATGCCGCTTTTCGTAAAGGCTGGCAGGCACGTCATCTTACGCCCGTCGCGCTGGCGGTCACCGCAGTATTTATGCTGGCAGGCTGTGAACAGAGCGATGAAACAGTTTCGCTCTATCAGAATGCTGACGACTGTGCGAAAGCCAATCCGGATCAGAGCGGTCAGTGTAAAGCCGCTTATAACAATGCGCTGAAAGAGGCGGAGCGCACCGCGCCTAAATATGCCTCACGCGAAGATTGCGTGGCGGAATTTGGCGAAAATCAGTGCCAGCAGGCACCGGCTCAGGCGGGTGCGGGCACCACTGCAAACAATGCCGAAGCACAGCACAGCGGCGGCTTCTGGATGCCGCTGATGGCGGGCTACATGATGGGACGTATGATGGGCGGCGGCGCCGGTTTTGCTCAGCAGCCGCTGTTTTCCCCTAAAACGCCTGCCAGCCCGGCTAACGGACAGTTCGTAGACGCCGCCGGTAAAAACTATGGCTCAGCGACCTCTGGCCGCACCATGAACGTGCCTAAAACCGCGATGGCGCCTAAACCGGCCACGACCTCAACCATTACCCGCGGTGGCTTTGGTGAGACGGTCGCGAAGCAAAACAGTATGCAGCGCAGCAGCGCCAGCGGCACCAGCAGTCGCTCGCTGGGAGGCTAAGCGCCGTATGCAACGTATTGCTATCAGCGAACGCCCGGACTGGCGCGCAAAAGCCACTGAATATGGCTTTCAGTTTCACACGATGTATGGTGAGCCTTACTGGTGTGAAGAGGCCTATTATCAGTTCACGCTGGCACAGGTGGAGACGCTGGAAACCGTTACGGCAGAGCTGCATCAGATGTGCCTGCAGGCGGTGGAAAAAGTGGTTAACAGCGATGCGCTGCTGACCCGCTTCTGTATTCCGAAACACACCTGGGAGTTTGTCCGCGAATCCTGGGCTCAGCGTCAGCCTTCGCTCTATTCCCGTCTGGATCTGGTGTGGGATGGCAGCGGTGAGATCAAGCTGCTGGAAAACAATGCCGACACGCCGACGTCACTCTATGAAGCCGCTTTTTTTCAGTGGATCTGGCTCGAAGATCAGCTTAAAGCGGGCAACCTGCCGGCGGGCAGCGATCAGTTCAACAGCCTGCAGGAGAAGCTGATTGAGCGGTTTGCGGTCCTGCAGCAGCAGCACGGCTTTAACTGGCTGCACTTTGCCTGCTGCCGTGATACGGAAGAGGATCGCGCGACGGTACAGTATCTGCAGGATTGCGCCACAGAAGCGGGGCTTCCCGGCGAGTTTCTCTATATCGACGAGATTGGACTGGGCGAAAAAGGCCAGTTTACCGACCAGCACGATCGCGTCATCAGCAACCTGTTCAAGCTCTACCCCTGGGAGTTCATGCTGCGCGAGGTGTTCTCGACCAAGCTGGCCGATGCCGGCGTACGCTGGCTGGAACCCGCCTGGAAAAGCATTCTCTCCAATAAAGCCCTGCTGCCGCTACTGTGGGAGATGTTCCCGGATCATCCCAATCTGCTGCCCGCCTGGTTTGCTGATGACAGCCAGGCGCCGCAGATGGATAAATATGTGGTGAAGCCGCTGTTTTCCCGTGAGGGTGCCAATATCCGTATTATTGAAAACGGCAACGAAATTGCGCGCGCTGACGGTCCCTATGGCGAAGAGGGCATGATTATCCAGCAGTTCTGCGCGCTGCCCCGATTTGGCGACAGCTATACGCTGATTGGCAGCTGGCTGATAGACGATCAGCCGGCGGGGATTGGCTTACGCGAAGATCGGGCGCTGATCACCCAGGATCTGTCGCGCTTCTATCCGCATACTTTTATCGGCTAACCTGGTGGCGCGTTCCGGTGCGCCCCTTTCCGGCCTGCGACAACGCGGGCCGTTATCCCACCTGCGCTGACAGCATACTGATGGCGCCCATCTCCATGCCCTCAACCGGCACGCTGACCGCCTCACCCGCTGCGCGTGCGCCCAGAATATAGAGCAGCGGCAGATAGTGTTCAGCCGTCGGATGCGAAAGCGCCGCGCCCGGATGCTGCTGATAGTTAACCAGCGGATGATCGGCTGCCGGCGCGTCGCTGTGCAGGTTATCGCGCACATACTGGTTAAACGCTTCGGCCCACGGATACGCCGGCGCACTCCCCTGCCACTGCAGCTTGCGCAGGTTATGCACCACGTTGCCGCTCGCCACCAGCAGGATCCCCTCATCGCGCAGCGCAGCCAGTTTACGTCCGGCCTCAAAATGCCATGCGGCGGGCCGGGTACTGTCCACGCTGAGCTGCACCAGCGGAATATCCGCCTCAGGATAGATTTTAGCCAGCAGGCCCCACGAGCCGTGATCGAACCCCCAGCTCTCATCTTTTTCTGCCGCCGGCAGCAGCTCCGTTACGCGCTGCGCCAGCGCAGGCGATCCGGGTGCCGGGTAACGCACGTCAAACAGCGCCTGCGGAAATCCGCCGAAATCGTGAATAGTGCGCGGCTGTTCCATGGCTGTGACGCGCGTTCCGCGCGTGTACCAGTGCGCGGAAATAGCGAGGATAGCGCGCGGGCGCGGCAGATCTCTGCCCAGCTGCTGCCATACCCGGGTATAACGGTTCTCTTCCAGCACGTTCATCGGGCTGCCATGACCCAGAAACAGAGCAGGCATACGGCCATCACGCATTTTCACACCTCATCGCTGTTGCTTTCATGAGCGCCACAATACGCGCTTGCCTGGCCACTTAAACGCGGAGATGCGTGATAATGTCTGTCAGCAAATTTGAACAAGTGCAGACGACATAACTTTACGCTTAATAACTCGATATTTTATAAGGTTAATTATAATGTAACTGGTAATCATTATCATCGTGGAGCTTGTTATGTCGGTGCCTTTACTGCTCACTATTCTGGCCGGTGGTGCCACCTTTATTGGCGCCCTGTTTGGCATTCTCGGTCAAAAACCATCAAACCGCCTGCTCGCCTTTGCGCTCGGCTTCGCCGCCGGCATTATGCTACTGATTTCGCTGATGGAGATGCTGCCAGCGGCGCTGCATACTGCGGGAATGTCACCGATGCTGGGATACGGTATGTTTATGCTCGGTCTGATCGGCTATTTCGCGATGGATCGCCTGCTGCCGCATCAGCATCCGCAGGATCTGATGGCGACTCAGGGTCGTCCGGTTAACCTGAAGCGAACCGCTGTGCTGCTGACGCTGGGCATCAGCCTGCACAATTTTCCTGAAGGGGTTGCCACCTTTGTTACCGCCAGCAGCGATATGGAGCTGGGGCTGGGCATCGCTTTAGCCGTGGCCATTCACAATATTCCTGAAGGACTGGCGGTTGCCGGGCCGATGTACGCGGCGACCGGTTCCAAAGCTAAAGCGCTGTTCTGGGCCTGTATTTCCGGTATGGCGGAGATCCTGGGCGGCGTCATTGCCTTTCTGCTGCTCGGTCCGGCGCTGTCGCCGGTAGTGATTGCCGCCATTATGGCCGCGGTCGCAGGGATTATGGTCGCACTTTCGGTGGATGAACTGATGCCGCTGGCGCGCGAAATCGATCCGCACAATAACCCGAGCTATGGCGTGCTGTGTGGGATGACGGTGATGGGGCTGAGTCTGACGCTGCTGCAGACCGCCGGCGCGGGCTGATTTCCCGCCCTCCGGCTGGTCTGCTTTTGTATGCCAGCCTTAGCTGGCCTGACGGGTTTCACGCTGGCGGCGGTAAGCCACCAGATCTTCAATGGTCACCACGGGCATATCATGCTGCTGCGCAAACGCGATCGCTTCAGGGGCGCGCGCCATGCTGCCATCGTCGTTAGTCAGCTCGCACAGAACGCCAGCCGGTTTGAAACCCGCAAGCGTGACCAGATCGAGCGTGGCCTCGGTATGACCGCCGCGCGTCAGTACGCCACCTTCGCGCGCGCGCAGCGGGAAAACGTGTCCCGGACGGTGCAGGTCAGCTGGTTTAGCGTTATCAGCAATCGCGGCGCGGATAGTGGTGATGCGGTCCGCTGCAGAGACGCCGGTGGTCACCCCCGCTGCGGCTTCGATCGTAACGGTAAATCCGGTGCCGTAAGAGCTGGTGTTGTTCTCTACCATCATCGGCAGATCGAGCTGCTGGCGGCGGGCCTCATTGATGCAGAGGCAGACAATACCGCTGCCGTGGCGGATAGTCAGCGCCATCTGCTCTGTGGTCATGGTCTCTGCGGCAAAAATCATGTCGCCTTCGTTCTCGCGATTTTCATCGTCAAGAACCATTACACCGCGACCGTTGCGCAGTGCGTCAAGTGCACGTTCTACACGCTGTTCCGGCGTGCCAAATTCAGAAAGAAGCGTCTGATTCATGGTAATTAACCTTAAAATATTATGAGTTACCAGAACCAGGGCGAGCTTAGGAGTGCGTGAAAAATACACATGGCAAAAACGTAACGCGGGCATAAACCCGGCTGATGTCGTTACCCTCTCCCATCCGGACTTTAACCGTCGGCCCCGGAATCACACCGGATCTGCTGTCCTTTTGCTCGGTAGCAAAAGCGCTCGCGGGCTTTCAGCAGAAGCTGATTTACCGCCGGTGGGGAATTTCGCCCCGCCCTGAGAATAAGCAAAATCACTATAGCGTTATTCACCGGGACGGGCAATCGACAAAAGTGCAATTGCTTTTGCACATCATGCGTTGCGGATTTCGGGTTTAACCTTTTTGGTTCTGGCATTACACTTACTTCTTGTACCGTCGGAAAACGTGCTGCTCACAGCCACCGCAATCAGGAAATAACCATGATCGACACAAAAAAAATTGAACAACTGGCGCGCCAGGTCCATGAAGCGATGCCGAAAGGCATCCGCGACTTTGGCGACGACGTGGAGAAGAAAATCCGGCAGGTTCTGCAGGCGCAGCTGACCCGTATGGATCTGGTTAACCGTGAAGAGTTTGATGTCCAGACTCAGGTCCTGCTGCGCACCCGCGAAAAGCTGGCAGCCCTGGAGCAGCGTCTGGCGAAACTGGAGAGTGAAAGCCCGGCGGCACCGGCGCCAGCAGTGGTGACGCCCGATCCGGCCGGTAAAATCGATACGCCACAGTAAATATTATCAGCCGGGTGGCTGCTGCCCCCGGCTGTCTGCTCAGTGACTGCGGATCGTTTTAATGATGTTGGTGGTGGAGATGCCATCTTCGAAGTTAAGCACGCGTACGTCACCGCCGTTGGCCCACACTTCTTTGCTGCCTGCGATCTCTTCCGGCTTGTAATCTCCGCCTTTCACCAGCAAATCCGGCAGCACATCGGCAATCAGACGCTGCGGCGTATCTTCTTCAAACAGCACAACCCAGTCTACCGCTTCGAGTGCGCTCAGCACGATCATCCGGTTCTCCTGCGGATTAACCGGCCGGGTTTCGCCTTTGAGTCGTCGGGTTGACGCGTCGCTGTTCACCGCCACAATCAGCCGATCGCCCAGCTTGCGGGCATTGGCGAGATAAGAGACGTGTCCTGCATGCAGGATGTCAAACACGCCGTTGGTCATCACCACTTTCTCGCCGCGCTGACGCGCCTGAGCCACGGCGGTTTTCAGCTCGCTCTCCGTCATCACGCCAAAGCCGCTTTCGGGACGTGCATGAATAGCGTTCTCCAGCTCCACCGTACTGACGGTGGAGGTTCCCAGCTTGCCTACCACCACGCCTGCCGCCGCGTTGGCAAGGAAACAGGCGTTTTCCAGCGTGTCACCCGCCGCGAGAACCGCGGCCAGAACGCCGATGACCGTATCGCCGGCGCCGGTCACGTCATAGACTTCCTGCGCCTGCGTCGGCATATGCAGGGGCGCTTTACCCGGCTGCAGCAGGGTCATGCCGTTTTCAGAACGGGTCACCAGCAGCGCTGAGAGCGCATAGTCAGCAATCAGCTGCATTCCCCGGCTGACAATGTCCGCTTCGGTTTTACATTTGCCGGCAACGGCTTCAAATTCAGACAGGTTTGGCGTCAGCAGGGTTGCACCGCGATAGCGCTCAAAGTCGGTGCCCTTGGGGTCGATCAGTACCGGTACACCCGCTTCGCGGGCCAGCCCGATCATGGTCTGGACGCTGCTCAGTGCGCCTTTAGCGTAGTCTGACAGCACCAGCGCGCCAGCCTGTGACAGCGACTGACGCATACGATCGTGGATGGGCTGCGGATCGACCTGATCAAAACCCTCTTCAAAGTCCAGCCGGATCAGCTGCTGGTTGCGCGACAGCACGCGCAGCTTGGTGATGGTGGGATGCGTCTTCAGCGCCACAAAGTCACAGCTGACGTTAACCTGCTCCAGCGTGCGGCTCAGTACCTGCGCGGCATCATCCTCACCGGTCAGCCCAATCAGACGCGATGCGGCACCCAGCGCGGCAATGTTCATTGCCACGTTGGCCGCGCCGCCCGGACGCTCCTCAATGGTATCCACTTTGACGACCGGCACCGGCGCCTCGGGTGAAATGCGGCTGGTCGGGCCATACCAGTAGCGGTCTAACATCACATCGCCAACAACCAGTACGGTGGCCTTGCCAAACGCGGGCAGTGTTACTTTCATTTCAGAGACTCCAGACTACGCTCAAAATATTGCGCGGATAATACCATATACCCGCCGCAGGGTAAGATGCCGCCGCACGCCTCAACTGTCTGGCTCAACCGTGCCCAGCCAGCGCTGCCAGCTGGCGTTGACAATGCCGCGCTCGCGGGCAAAACGATCCGGTGCCACGTGACCCGGCAGCGCCTGCAGGGCCAGATGATGCAGCGCATCACGCAGCGTGACGTAAGCATGCGTCAGCGCCTGCGCTTCCTGGCCAGGCATAATATCGTGCTCCGCCATCAGAGCAAAAATGCGCACGTTATCTGACCAGCGCGTCAGGGCCGGCCGATCCGCCGCTGACGCTAAGACCAGATACTGGGCAATGAATTCAATATCGGTAATACCGCCTGCATCTGTTTTTATCTCCCAGCGCCCTTTATGTTTGTTGCTCAGGTGCGCACGCATCTTCTCGCGCATTTCACGTACCTCATTCCGCAGCGGTGCTGTCGCACGGGGCAGGCTGAGAATAGCGTGGCGGATCTGCGTAAAACGCGCCATCAGCGCCGGCTCACCAAAGACAATACGCGCACGCACCAGCGCCTGATGCTCCCAGGTCCAGGCATCATTACGCTGATACGCTTCAAAGGCGTCGAAGGTGCTGACCAGCATGCCTGCTGAGCCAGAAGGACGCAGGCGCGCATCCACCTCATACAAAATACCGGAGGCGGTGCGGGTGCTGAAAAGATGCATGATGCGCTGCGCCAGACGCAGATAAAACTGCCGTCCGTCGATGACGCGTTCACCGTCGGTCTCTGCACTCTCCGGACAATCATGCAGAAACACCAGATCGAGATCGGAGCTGTAGCCAAGCTCCCAGCCCCCCAGCTTGCCATAGCCGACCACGGCAAAGCCGCGCTCATCGTCACGCGTCAGATGTGATGGCCGCCCATAGCGCTGTACCATCATCTGCCAGGCCTGCTGCACCACCGACTCAATCATCGCCTCTGCCAGCCAGGTTAAGTGATCGCTTACTTTCATGACCGGCAGCGTTCCGGCGATATCTGCTGCGGCAATACGCAAGAGCTGCGCCTGTTTGAACTGGCGCACCGCCTCCAGCTGCTGCTCTTCATCCTCTGCCGGAATACGCAGCAGATATTGCCGCAGTTCGTCACGGTAGGCGTCAGTGGCAGTGGGCTGATACAGCGTGGCGGGGTCGAGCAGCTCATCCAGCAGCAGCGGATAGCGCGCCAGCTGGCTGGCAATCATTGGTGAGGCGGCACAGAGGCGGATCAGGTGACGCAGCGCGCCGTGATACTCGGTCAGCAGCTCGAGATAGGTGCTGCGCGTCAGCACCCCCAGCAGCAGCGGCGTCAGGCGCTCCAGTACGCTGTCAGCATCCTCACGCGAAGCGATCTCCCCCAGCAGGCGCGGCATCAGCTGGTCGAGCGCCAGCCGGCCACGCGGCCCGATTGTGCGCCGGCTGGCATCCTGCCGGAAGTCATTAAGCACGTAAAAAAAGCGCTGCCGCTGCGTTTCATTCAGCTGCGGCACCACCGGCGTCAGCTCATGCTCCTCCAGCGTGTCCTGCCAGAGTGCCGCAAATTCCGCCAGTTCCGGCTGGTCATCAACGTCCGGCGCATCGTCGCCAATCAGCTCATCAAACACCGCGCGTACGGCGGCCATGTGCGCCGTCAGCTGTGCCGTCAGCGCTTCCCAGTCGGCGCAGTTCATCGCCCACGCCAGACGCGCCCGGTTGAGCGCATCCTGCGGCAGCGTCTGCGTCTGCTCATCATTGATGCTCTGCAGCAGATTCTCCAGCCGGCGTAAAAAAAGGTAGGCGTCATGCAGCTGACTGACCTGCTGCGGACGCAGCAGCTCCAGCTCACCAATGGCCTGCAGTACCGGCAGCAGTGAGCGCGACTGAAGTGAGCGCTCACGTCCACCGCGAATCAGCTGAAACACCTGCACAATAAATTCGATTTCGCGGATACCGCCGGCGCCCAGCTTGATATTATCTTTCAGGCCGCGGCGGCGCACTTCACGCGCGATCATCCCTTTCATGTTACGCAGCGACTGAATCACGCTGAAATCGATATAGCGGCGATAGACAAACGGCCGCAGCATCTGCTGCAATGCCTGGCTCCACTCGCCGCGATCGTCGCCCATCAAACGCGCTTTGACCATGGCGTAGCGCTCCCAGTCACGCCCCTGCTCCTGATAGTAATCTTCCAGCGCCGCAAAGCTCATCACCAGCGGACCGCTATCGCCGAACGGGCGCAGTCGCATATCCACGCGGTAAACAAAACCATCGACGCCAGGCTGATCCAGCACTTTTATCAGGCGTTGCCCCATGCGGGTAAAAAACTGCGCGTTATCCAGCTCGCGTCGTCCGCCGCGCGTGACGCCGCTCTCCGGCCAGGCAAAAATCAGATCGATATCAGAGGAGAAGTTGAGTTCTCCGCCACCCAGCTTGCCCATGCCGAGGATCAGCAGCGGCTGCGGCTCGCCCGCCTCGTTGCAGGGCGTGCCGAAATCGCGACAGCAATCCTGCCACACGCGATCGCGGGCGGCAGCGATCAGGCTTTCTGCCAGTACACTAAGCTGCGTCAGGCTCTGTTCGGTGGTGGCGTGCTGCAGCGCCTGCATCCAGGCGATACGCACCAGCATATGCCGGCGGAACAGGCGCAGCTCACGCATCAGCGCGGCCTCGCTATCCGCATGCTGCAGCGCCTGCCGCAGCCACAGGGCATAGTGCTGCCATTCATCAGGCTGAGGAGGCTGCTGCTGCAGTTGCAGCCACCATGCTGGCTGCTGCTGCAGGTTATCTGCGATAAAGTCACTAAAGGCCAGCGCGCCAGCCTGTTCAGACGTCAGCGCCGGCAGCGACAGCTGCAGGCGTTCTGCGATGCCGGCCAGCTGCGCCTGCATCAGCGAAGGTAACGGTAACTGCATCCTCTCTCCCTGAATTTTACATAGTGTCGTTAACGCCTGACGCCGCTGCTCAGCCAGAAAGGCGGCTGGCGCATGGCCATCCTGGCGAGCTGAATCAGGCCGTGCTGCTGTTTTTCCCGGATAGCGAGCTGCAGCTCCTGCCATCCCGCCATCCACTGGCATACCTCTTCAGCCGGATACGCCGCCGCCAGCAGGCAGACAGCCAGCAGCTGCCGCTGCAGGCGCGTGGCCTTGTCCTGAAACTCGCTGACCAGTTTTACATCCGTAAAGGTTTCCCGCAGATCCGCTGCCACGCGGCTTAGCATGATGTCGCAAAAGCGTTTATAAGAGCCCTGCAGCTTGATCTGGTTTTTGCTGTCGATCCACGGCTGCCACTGCGCTTCTGCCAGCCAGCACGTCAGCGCCATCTGCGCCTCGACTGAGGTGGCAGAGAAACAGAGGGTTTCCGCACTGATGGCCTCATCCTGCAGCAGCTCCTCAAGGCGGGTCAGCTTCTGGCGCAGCTCGCTGTTAGCCTTACGCGGCACCAGCGCACCAAACAGCGAAAACGCCTGACGCAGCGTTTCCAGCGCCTCCAGCACGGCGTGTCGCGCAGCCGGATTGCCGCGCAGCCAGACCTCTTCATGATACTGCCAGTGATCCAGCGCGGCGCTGAGCGCGGCAATCATCCCCTGCTCTACTGTCGCTTTTGGCGTCACTTTCAGCAGCGGCAGCGCCCGAACCGGACGCAGCGCGTCGCCCTGCGCCAGCTGATAGCCACGCGCGGCTTTGCTCAGGCTGCCGGGACGAAGTCCGCCGCCCGCTGCCAGCGTCTGCGCGAGTCTGAGCAGATCGGCAGGCGTGCCCTGTTTAAGCTCCAGCTCAACTTCACACAGCGGTTCGCTAAGTTCACCGGCCGCCACGCTGCCCTGATCGAAAGCAATTTCAATGGTGCTGTTACCTGCCTCTACCGTCCAGGTTTCGCGCCGGAAATGCGTGCTGAATAGCGGCTGCAGCCGCTGCTGCAGGGTGGCAATGTCGGTACCCTGCGGCCAGATCTCTGCCGGCAGCCGGGCGATATCAAGCTGTGGCGCCGTTATGTCCACGTTGTATTCCGGGCGCTGATGCAGACCGCCCAGCGTCTGACCCGCTGCCTTAAGCGTCATCTCATAACGCTTGTCCACCCCCCGGATGCGCAGCCCCATATCCCAGCGGCGCAGCTGGTTGTCGTCGGTTTCATAATAGATATTCGTCAGCTCGCGAGCGGCTTCATGCTGATGCGGCCAGGCGGCCAGTGTCTCTGCCAGGGTGGCGGCAGCCTGCGGGGTGGCAATGAACTTTAATTCGATTTCAGTGGTCATAATTTTTTATTTACTACGCTGCTGGCACTTATACGGTTAATCTGGCGAGAGTAATGCACCACAAGCACGCTGTCTCGGCTTTCTTGTGCTTTTACGCCCCTTTTCGCGCCGGATTGAGACCAGGATAGTTCTCATTCAGATTTATGCGAGGCAACTCCAGACTGTGCCGGTAAATTTACGCCCATCAAGAAAACACGACATCGAATGAAAAAAATTACACTTGCCGCCCTTTCTTTGCTGGCTTTCAGCGCCATCACCCCCGCTCACGCTGCCGATGAAAAGCGTTATATCTCCGATGAGTTATCAACCTGGGTACGCAGCGGTCCGGGCGATCAGTATCGCCTGGTCGGTAAGCTGAACGCCGGGGAAGAAGTTACCGTACTGCAGACCAACAGCGATGCGCAGTATGCGCAAATCCGCGATGCAGAAGGCAAAACCAACTGGATCCCGCTGTCGCAGCTCAGCGCGACCCCGAGTCTGCGCACCCGCGTGCCGCAACTGGAGCAGCAGGTTAAAGATCTGACTGATAAGCTGGCTAATATCGACAACAGCTGGAATCAGCGCACGTCAGAAATGCAGAACAAAGTCGCTAACAGCGACGGCACGATTGATGGTCTGAAACAGGAAAACCAGAAGCTCAAAAATGAGCTGATCGTGGCGCAGAAAAAAGTGAGCGCAGCCAACGTACAGCTGGATGACAAACAGCGCACTATTATCATGCAGTGGTTTATGTACGGGGGCGGCGTGCTGGGCGTTGGCCTGCTGCTGGGGCTGTTGCTGCCACATATGGTGCCGCGCCGTAAAAAGAAAGATCGCTGGATGAATTAATCTGCCGTACGCCAGCCGTTTGTCCGGGGGGATCGCCAGATGCCCCCTTTCGCATGCCCGCTTTTCCGCCAAAGTATGCAACAATTACGAAACAGGCGCCTGACGCGCAGTTATCTGAATACCTCTGGAGTTGTTGAGTGAAAACCTTTCTGGTCGGTGGTGCAGTGCGTGATGCCTTGCTGCAGCTGCCGGTAAAAGATCGTGACTGGGTGGTGGTTGGCGCCACGCCTGATGAGATGCTGGCGCAGAACTATCAGCAGGTAGGCCGCGATTTTCCGGTCTTTTTACATCCGCACAGCCGTGAAGAGTATGCGCTGGCGCGCACCGAGCGCAAACAGGGCAGCGGCTACACCGGCTTTATCACGCACTTTGCGCCTGACGTCACGCTGGAGCAGGATCTGCAGCGGCGCGATCTGACCATTAACGCCATCGCGCAGGCGGAAGATGGCAGCCTGATCGATCCCTGCCACGGCCAGCGCGATCTTGCCAGCCGCACGCTGCGTCACGTTTCGGCAGCGTTCAGTGAAGATCCGCTGCGCGTGCTGCGCGTGGCGCGGTTTGCCGCCCGCTATGCCCACCTTGGCTTTCGCATTGCCGCTGAAACGCAGACGCTGATGGCAGAGATGGCAGCCAGCGGCGAGCTGGCGCATCTGACGGCAGAGCGCGTCTGGAAAGAGACGGAAAACGCGCTGCTGACGCGCAATCCGCAGGTCTATTTTCAGGCACTGCGCGACTGTGGCGCACTGCAGGTGCTCTTTCCGGAGATCGATAATCTGTACGGCATTCCTGCCCCGCCGAAGTGGCACCCTGAGATCGATACCGGTGTGCATACGCTGATGACGCTGACGCTGGCGGCCGCGCTCTCTGATGAGCTCGACGTGCGCTTCGCTACGCTGTTTCACGATGTGGGCAAGGCGCTGACTCCTCCTGAGAAGTGGCCGTCGCATCACGGTCATGGCCCGGCGGGTGTCCCGCTTGTCGCCGCCCTGTGCCAGCGGCTGCGCGTCCCTAATCACGTACGCGATCTGGCGCTGATCGTGACAGAGTTCCATGACATCGTGCACACCATTGAGCGGCAGTCAGCGGCGGCGCTGGTGGCGCTGTTTGATCGCATCGACGCCTGGCGTAAGCCGGAGCGGGTGGAAAAGATGGCGCTGACCAGTGAGGCGGACGCGCGCGGACGCGCTACGCTCGAAAGTATGCCCTATCCGCAGGGTAACTATCTGCGTCAGGCGTTTGCGCTCGCGCAGGCAGTACCGGTGCAGCAGGTGATTGCAGCAGGCTTTAAAGGAGCAGAGGTGCGGGAAGAGCTGGGCAGGCGCCGGATTGCGGCTATTGAAGAGACGCTGATTGGTGCGCGGCCGGCATAACCCGCCGCGCAGCCGCTGTTACATAAACACGGCGTAAACCGCTGCTGCAACAATAAAGCGATAGATGGCGAACGATACAAACGAGATACGCTTGATCAGCTCAAGGAAAACTTTGATGGCCAGCAGCGCCACGATGAACGCGGTAATAAAGCCCACTGCGAACATCGGGAAATCCTGCATCGTCAGGAAGCCCATGCTTTTGTAGAGGTCCAGCACGGTCGCGCCCATCATCATCGGCACGGCGAGAATGAAAGAGAATTCCGACGCTGCGTAGCGGCTGACGCCCATCAGCATACCGCCCGAAATTGTCGCACCCGAGCGGGAAAAGCCCGGCCACAGCGCCAGACACTGGAAGCAGCCAATCATAAACGCCTGACGATAGGTGATGTCATCCACGCCGACCGCTTTTGGCTGTTTTGGCTTCAGGAACTCCGCCGCCAGCAGCAGCACACCGCCCACCACCAGGGCATACATGACGTTGATCGGATTAAACAGCGTTTTAATCTGATCGTGCAGCAGTAAACCGATCACCACCGCCGGGATCATCCCGAGCAGGATGTGGATCAGCGTCAGCTTACCGGTGCCGGTGCCTTCATGACGCTCCTGACCAAAATGGATACCGATAAGGCCAAACAGACGTCGCCAGAACATCACGACCACTGCCAGAATCGATCCGAGCTGAATCACTACTTCAAACGTCTCTGCTTTATCGCCCTCAAATCCCAGCAGGTGCCCGACAATAATCATATGGCCCGTGGATGAGACCGGCAGAAACTCGGTCAGCCCCTCGACAACCCCGAGGATCGCAGCGACCCATAGCTGATGCATATCTGCCATCAAAATTTTCCCCTATCCGTTTTAAACAGTAAAAAGGCGGTCGCAAACTGCTACCGCCTGAAATTATGCCGGCGTCGTTCTGAAGAAAACCTTAGGGTTTTCTGCTACTTCGTTTCGCTTAACGCAACGGCCTCAGCTAAGACACACCATAATTTGATTTGGTTTCATTGTGATGGCAATCACAGGGGGTTTATTTAGGAATTGTCCCGCGCTCAATACGCACGCCAACGCTCGCCGCCTGGGCTACTGCACCCGGCTTACCTACCCGGATACGCACACCGGGCGTTTTGAAACGATTCATCAACAGATCGCAGATTTCCTCCGCAACGCGCTCAACCAAAGCAAACCGGTTTCCCTGCAGATGCGCGAGGATAGCGTCGGTGACATCGGCATAGCTCAGACAGTCGCTGACATCGTCGCTGGCCGCGGCACGCCGGTTGTCCCACGCCATTTCGACATCGAGCACCAGCTTCTGCTGCATCCCCTGTTCCCAGTCATATACGCCAATGGTGGTGAACACGGTGAGTTGTTCTATAAATACGATATCCATGATGTCACTCTCTGTTTTTGGCCAGGCCGGATACCACTTCCGGCGGATTATGCGTATTATCCACGCTTACCGGCAACAAAACGACCCAAAAGGAACGGTACGACGCTATGAGTGCTATCGCGCTTGGTATGATTATTTTCGCGTATCTTTGCGGCTCGATTTCCAGTGCGATTCTGGTCTGTAAACTCGCAGGCTTGCCCGATCCGCGTACCTCAGGCTCCGGTAATCCTGGCGCCACAAATGTCCTGCGCATCGGCGGCAAAGCGTCGGCAGCGGCGGTACTGATATTTGATGTGGCCAAAGGGATGGTTCCGGTCTGGATCGCCTGGATGCTGCACGTAACGCCTATGTATCTTGGCCTGACCGCAATAGCTGCCTGCCTGGGTCATATCTATCCGATCTTTTTCCGCTTTCGCGGTGGCAAAGGGGTGGCGACGGCGTTTGGCGCGATTGCGCCGATTGGCTGGGATCTTACCGGCCTGATGACCGGAACGTGGCTGCTGACCGTGCTGCTGAGCGGCTACTCCTCGCTGGGCGCCATTGTCAGCGCGCTGATCGCACCGTTCTACGTCTGGTGGTTCAAGCCGCAGTTTACGTTTCCGGTTTCCATGCTCTCCTGCCTGATCCTGCTGCGGCATCATGACAATATTCAGCGGCTCTGGCGCGGACAGGAAAATCGCGTCTGGAAACGGAAAAAAAAGAAAGAATAAAAAAAACCGGCTGCGCGCCGGTTTTTTATTTTCAGATAGCGGGCAGTTCCGCCAGCGGCCAGCGCGGACGAACGCTGACGCCGAGTTCACCCCGTGTGCCGCCCTTCAGACGCACCATGCCGGCATAGGCGATCATCGCGCCGTTATCGGTGCAGAATTCAGGCCGGGCATAAAACACCTCGCCGCCGCGTGCACTCATCATCTCTGCCATTCGCGCGCGCAGCGTACGGTTAGCGCTGACGCCACCGGCGATCACCAGCCGCGTAAAGCCGGTTTGCTCCAGCGCACGTTTGCACTTGATCATCAGCGTATCCACCACCGCATCTTCAAATGCGCGGGCGATATCGGCCCGCGCCTGTTCGTCGCCGTCATGCTCGCGAATAGTATTTGCCGCAAAGGTTTTCAGCCCTGAAAAGCTGAAATCGAGGCCCGGGCGATCGGTCATCGGACGCGGGAAGCGGAAGCGGTTCGCAACACCCTGCTGCGCCATGCGCGACAGCATGGGGCCGCCCGGATAGTCCAGACCCAGCAGCTTGGCCGTTTTATCAAACGCCTCACCCGCCGCATCGTCGATTGACTCGCCCAGCAGCGTATACTCGCCGATACCGGTGACGCTGATAAGCTGCGTATGTCCGCCGGAGACCAGCAGCGCGACAAACGGGAACGCCGGCGGATTCTCCTCCAGCATCGGAGCCAGCAGATGGCCTTCCATATGATGTACCGGGACCGCCGGCACATTCCAGGCGAACGCCAGCGCGCGGCCAATCGTGGCGCCGACCAGCAGTGCACCCACCAGACCCGGACCGGCGGTATAGGCGACCGCATCGATATCGCTGGCCTGCAGGCTTGCCTCTTTCAGCGCGGCCTGTATCAGCGGCACCGTTTTACGCACGTGGTCGCGCGATGCCAGTTCCGGCACCACGCCGCCGTAGTCAGCATGCAGCTTCACCTGGCTATACAGCTGATTCGCCAGCAGACCGGACGCATCGTCATAAATCGCGATGCCGGTTTCATCGCAGGACGTTTCAATACCCAGAACTCGCATAGCTTTATTACCCTCTTCTTGCGGCGCGCAGTGTAGCACAGGCAAATCTGCCGCCGGACTACTTTGACGGGAAAAAGTGTTTTTCTGCCGCACAAAGAGTGCGCTATACTCCACGGCCTGAAAAAACCGGCAGCCGCACAGGCAAACGCTCCTGTTGGTTCTAAATTGTCCATGGTGCTTTACAAGCCGGCCCCGGCTGGAGTAAAATGCTGCACCATTTTGAAATGTGCTGACGCCGCAGTCAGCAGCAAAAACCGAATTTTATCGAGGTGAGAGTTACATGCCGGTAATTAAAGTACGTGAAAACGAGCCATTCGACGTAGCACTGCGTCGCTTCAAGCGTTCCTGCGAGAAAGCAGGCGTTCTGGCTGAAGTTCGTCGTCGTGAGTTTTATGAAAAACCAACGACCGAGCGTAAGCGCGCTAAAGCGTCAGCAGTTAAGCGTCACGCCAAGAAACTGGCTCGCGAAAACGCACGCCGCACTCGTCTGTACTAATTTCTTTCGGAAGTTCGCTTCCGCCGCGTGTTAAACGCAGACAGAGTCAAGTAAGAGGCCGTGCTTTCCGAAAGGAAGCGCGGCTTGTTGCCGTTTAAGAGCTGAAAAAATCGGGGCTTATGGCTGGACGAATTCCACGCGTTTTTATCAATGATTTACTTGCCCGCACGGATATCGTGGATCTTATCGATGCCCGCGTTAAGCTGAAAAAGCAGGGTAAGAACTATCACGCGTGCTGTCCATTCCATAACGAAAAAACCCCCTCTTTTACCGTCAGCGGTGAAAAGCAGTTTTACTACTGCTTTGGCTGTGGTGCCAAAGGCAACGCTATCGACTTCCTGATGAATCACGATCGTCTGGAATTTGTGGAAAGCGTTGAGGAACTCGCCACCCAGCACGGCCTTGAAGTGCCGTACGAAACAGGCAGCGGCCCCAGCCCGATTGAGCGTCATCAGCGTCAGAGTCTTTACCAGCTGCTGGAAAAACTGGATGGTTTCTATCAGCAAAGCTTCCGCAGTCCGGGAGCGGAGGCGGCCCAGCGCTATTTAGGCTCGCGCGGGCTCAGCCAGCAGGTGATCGATCACTTTGCGATTGGCTATGCGCCCGCCGGCTGGGATAACGTGCTGAAGCGTTTCGGAGAGCAGCAGGAAGACCGCGAGTCGCTGATGGAAGCGGGCATGCTGGTCACCAACGATAAAGGCCGCAGCTACGATCGCTTCCGCGATCGCGTGATGTTCCCGATCCGCGATAAGCGTGGTCGCGTGATTGGCTTTGGCGGACGCGTGCTGGGTAACGATACGCCTAAGTATCTGAACTCGCCGGAAACACCGATTTTCCATAAAGGCCGCCAGCTCTATGGCCTGTATGAAGCACAAAAAAACCATCCTCAGCCGGCGCGCCTGCTGGTGGTGGAGGGCTATATGGATGTGGTCGCCCTGGCACAGTTCGGCATCGATTATGCCGTGGCGTCGCTGGGGACCTCCACCACAGCTGAACATATTCAGCTGCTGTTCCGCTCGACTGACACGGTGATCTGCTGTTATGACGGCGACCGGGCCGGTCGCGAAGCCGCCTGGCGCGCGCTGGAAACCGCCCTGCCCTACATGAATGACGGGCGTCAGCTACGCTTTATGTTTCTGCCTGATGGCGAAGATCCCGATACGCTGGTGCGTAAAGAGGGAAAAGAAGCGTTTGAAGCACGCATGGAGCAGGCGATGCCGCTCTCGGTGTTTCTGTTTGACAGCCTGATGCCACAGGTGGATTTGAGCACCCGCGATGGTCGTACCAAGCTGGCGACGCTTGCTCTGCCGCTGATTAGTCAGATCCCGGGCGAAACGCTGCGGATCTATATGCGCCAGACGCTGGGTAATAAACTCGGCATTCTGGACGATAACCAGTTAGACAAGCTGATGCCAAAGGCGGCAGAAAACGCGACGCCGCCCGTCGCGCCGCCGCTGAAGCGCACCACAATGCGCGTACTGATTGCGCTGCTGGTGCAGAATCCGCAGTTTGCGACGATTGTGCCCACGCTTGACGGGCTGGCGCAGTCAAAACTTGCCGGCCTGTCGCTGTTTGTTGACCTGGTCAGCCGCTGCACAGAGAATCCTGGCCTGACGACCGGACAGCTACTAGAGTTATATCGCGGGACAAATTTTAGCCAGCCCCTTGAAACACTGGCCACCTGGAACCACATGATAGTGGATGAGGAAGCCGAAGCGGTGTTTCAGGACTCGCTGGCAAGCATATATGATGCTGCGCTGGAGCAGCGCCTGGAAGCGCTGATTGCGCGTGAGCGTACCGAAGGGCTCAGTGCCGCTGAGCGGCGCGAATTCTGGGCATTAAGCCAGGCATTAGCGAAAAAATAAGATTTAGCCAGGCCAGAATGGCGGAGTATTCCCCGTTCTGGCCTGCGGCTTTCGGTTTACACGCCATATAAGCGGAACCGGAGCACAACGATTTCAGACCGAATATCAAGCGGCTTAAGTGCCGAACTAAAAGGGGCTGCAGCCCTGGCCGCGTTGAAGGCAGCGGCAAAAACATAATGCCTTCACTGTTATAGTTGGCTCGCTGCCGACCGACACCAATCTAATTAACAGAAGTGTGGATACCGTCTTATGGAGCAAAACCCGCAGTCACAGCTTAAGCTGCTTGTCACCCGTGGTAAGGAGCAGGGCTATCTGACCTATGCTGAGGTCAATGACCATCTGCCGGAAGATATCGTCGACTCCGATCAGATCGAAGACATCATCCAGATGATCAACGATATGGGTATCCAGGTGGTGGAAGAAGCCCCTGATGCCGATGATCTGATGCTGAATGAGAACAGCTCCGATACAGATGAAGATGCTGCAGAAGCGGCCGCGCAGGTCTTATCCAGCGTTGAATCTGAAATCGGGCGCACAACCGATCCGGTGCGCATGTATATGCGTGAAATGGGTACCGTAGAGCTGCTGACGCGCGAAGGCGAAATCGACATCGCCAAGCGTATCGAAGACGGTATCAACCAGGTGCAGTGCTCTGTTGC
Source organism: Pantoea sp. M_9 (assembly GCF_008631385.1). NCBI lineage: Bacteria > Pseudomonadati > Pseudomonadota > Gammaproteobacteria > Enterobacterales > Erwiniaceae > Pantoea > Pantoea sp. M_9. Next base: position 58,386 of record NZ_VWUF01000007.1, read on the forward strand.
CGAATATCCGGAAGCTATCACCTACCTGCTCGATCAGTACGATCGTGTGGAAGCGGGCGAATCGCGCCTGTCCGATCTCATCACCGGCTTTGTCGATCCTAACGCTGAAGAAGATCTCGCCCCCACTGCCACCCACGTTGGTTCTGAGCTGTCTGAAGAAGATCGCAATGACGACGAAGAGGAAGATGAAGAGAGCGACGACGACGACAACAGCGACGACGACAACTCTATCGATCCGGAACTGGCGCGCGAGAAGTTCCTTGAGCTGCGCACCCAGTATGAAGCAGCCCGCACCGTTATTAAGGCGAAAGGCCGCAGCCACGCTGATGCCGTTGCCGAAATCAACAACCTTTCTGAAGTCTTCAAGCAGTTCCGCCTGGTGCCGAAGCAGTTCGACTACCTGGTAAACAACATGCGTGAAATGATGGAGCGCGTGCGTACGCAAGAGCGCCTGATCATGAAGCTGTGTGTTGAACTGTGCAAAATGCCGAAAAAGAACTTTATTACGCTGTTCACCGGTAATGAAACCAGTGAGAGCTGGTTTAAAGCAGCCCTGGCGATGAACAAGCCGTGGTCTGAAAAGCTGAAAGATGTTGAAGAAGATGTCATGCGCTCGCTGCAGAAGCTGCTGCAGATTGAGGAAGAGACCGGCCTGACCATCGAACAGGTTAAAGACATCAATCGTCGCATGTCGATCGGCGAAGCGAAAGCGCGCCGCGCGAAGAAAGAGATGGTTGAAGCTAACCTGCGTCTGGTTATCTCTATCGCGAAAAAATATACCAACCGCGGCCTGCAGTTCCTTGACCTGATTCAGGAAGGCAACATCGGCCTGATGAAAGCGGTTGATAAGTTTGAATATCGCCGTGGCTATAAGTTCTCAACCTACGCCACCTGGTGGATCCGTCAGGCGATCACCCGCTCTATCGCCGATCAGGCGCGTACCATCCGTATTCCGGTGCATATGATTGAGACCATCAACAAGCTCAACCGTATTTCGCGCCAGATGCTGCAGGAGATGGGCCGCGAGCCGACGCCGGAAGAGCTGGCTGAGCGTATGCTGATGCCGGAAGATAAGATCCGCAAGGTGCTGAAGATCGCCAAAGAGCCTATCTCCATGGAGACGCCGATTGGTGATGACGAAGATTCGCATCTGGGCGATTTCATCGAAGATACCACGCTGGAGCTGCCGCTGGACTCTGCTACCTCTGAGAGCCTGCGTTCTGCGACCCACGACGTGCTGGCGGGCCTGACCGCGCGCGAGGCGAAAGTCCTGCGTATGCGTTTTGGTATCGATATGAACACCGACCACACGCTGGAAGAAGTGGGCAAGCAGTTTGACGTCACGCGTGAGCGTATCCGTCAGATTGAAGCCAAAGCGCTGCGTAAACTGCGCCACCCGAGCCGCTCGGAAGTGCTGCGCAGCTTCCTCGACGATTAATCGTCTGCAGGAAAACAAAAACCCCGGCACGCCGGGGTTTTTTATTGCCCGCTCTCCGGCAGACCCAGCGCATCCGCCAGCTGGCGATATGCTGCCACCATCTCCTCCAGCGAAGCGCGGTTGAGGCCACTGGGGTTTGGCAGCACCCAGATGCGCGTCTCCATCAGCGGCTGCGGCTGCTCGCCCCACGCCACTTTACGCTGCCGGAACGCGCGCTGATACGCATCCTTGCCCAGCACCGCCAGCGCCCGCGGCTGATAGCGTAAAATTTTATCCTGCAGCCGCAGCCCGCCGTCGCGCAGCTCATCACCGCTCAGCTCGCTCGCCTGCGTGGTGGGACGTTCAACCAGCGCGGTGATGCCGCAGCCGGTCTCCAGCAGCCGCCGCTCCTGCTCCGGCTTCAGCAGCTCGCGCGTAAAGCCAGCCAGATAGATCACTTTCCAGAAGCGGTTGCCGGGATGCGCAAAATGGTAACCGGTATGCGCAGATGACTTGCCGGGATTAATGCCGCAGAACAGCACCTGCAGATCGTGCGAGAGAATATCGCGAATGTCGTGGTCGGGTTGCATATGCCTCTGAATGCCTGGTAAACGTGCTTAAAGCGTAGAGTATTCAGCGGGATGGGGAAAGCGTGGCGATTGCGATAAGTGAAAACCCAGCGCCCGCCGCCCGACCAGTTAACGATTTCTTTTACCGCCTGTGCAGTAAAAAAACGCTCAAAGTGTTGTGGCAATCACTCCTGTCACAGCAGCAGGCGGATTTTTTCATTAATATCAATCACTCACCATTGTGCTAATTTTCATCAACCGATCGGTGAACGCTGGATCGCCTCTGCCAGATACTTTATAATCCCCGCACTACTGGCCCCTTAGCTCAGTGGTTAGAGCAGGCGACTCATAATCGCTTGGTCGCTGGTTCAAACCCAGCAGGGGCCACCAAATAAAACAAGGAGTTAGATGAGAAATCGTCTGACTCCTTTTTCTTTGGATGCGATTCAGGTGATGTAGTGGGTGACGTAAGTGAATGGCTGGGTGACGCAAGCAGCTTGGGTTTAAATGTCTGTCTGGATGTTTGCCAGAATCCTGATTTCCTGTTTTCGAAAAGCCTTACAGCCGTTCGATTCAATCATCAACACAGCCTTATCTGAACCATCCCAGGATTACAGGTCAAAAACAAGTTATGAGTTTCGACGATTCCATTCAGCAACTGCGCAAAGAACAGCTCGCGCACCAGTCAGATGCAGAACTCTTTATCAGTGTTAAGTCTCTTTTTGAACAGCTTAAACAACTTTACGCAGATCAAAGTTACAATGCCTTGTGTCTTCTGGCATTGAAAAAGTATCGAAGTGCAAAAGTGCAGCCATCACTTCACTGGTTTAGTGATGGACGTTGGAGCGACATTCCGCCAGTTGCCTTTTTTCAGCTTTTAGATAAACACGGCGCACCAAACATAGGTGCCCCTGATTACTATCCGAATGCTGAGGCAGCACTGCGAGCAGTGAGAGATGATGTCATGAATACTAATAAGCTGGCTGATTGTGGTTTTCTTCGTACAGAAATTACTGCTGCGCTTGGGATTACACTTGATACGGCAAGACCAGAAGAGCTGGCAAGTGAACAAGATAGCTCGGACATAAAAGCCGAAAACCTGGTACTTAAAGAAAAAATTGAGGCGCTGGAAAAACGTCTGGCTGCTCCTATAGAGAAAGCCGAAACTTATGCAGCTAAACGGGAAGAGTTTCTCATTGCTGTCATAGCCAGTTTGTACGATAAAAACAGGCTCACCTCTTCAAAAGATCTACTGCCAAAAGCGCCAGAGCTTTTGAGGTTGGTCGAAAGTAAGATCCCGCTATTCTGGCCAGCGGAAGGGTGTTTTCCAATGAGTGAAGAGCAATGCCTGAAAAATCTTCGGGAAGCGATTAGCCTGCTTGAACGCGACGTGACTGATCTTCATCAGTTGCGGATTGAAAAGAGACAGATGCAAAAAACAAGAAAAATTAAGTCATCTTAATCAGCAGGATAACAAAGGTCACCAAGGTATCTTTCTAAGGTATCCACGACATAAACTCTCTCGGTTTTTAAGATACGTTTCATCTTAATTCTTTACCGAGAGACCTAACATGAAACACATCAACTCTTTATCTACAACTGTCAGCCATCTTCCCGGGCCCCAACGCCTGATCCGCATTCATGAAATGATGGCTCTTTTGAATTGCAGTCGTACTACTCTTTACCGCTGGGCAAACAGTGGTGAATTCCCTGCGCCAAAAAAACGTGCAGGCAGAACTATGGGCTGGACAGTCACACAGTATCAACAGTGGCTCGATAATTGCTGCTAAACCTCTAAGCAAGGCTGGAATTTCCAGCCTTTCTTTTTATCTGCTGATGCAACCATTTGAAACAACAAGCGCATCAAATCGTTATCAATCCGTGATTCTGATACATCCGTAACCCTATGATAAACAGTAAAATTGGCAGTCTGGATTCAGCCCATCAGGAGCCGGTAATTAATAATATTACGCGCAGAACGGTTTATCCGGATATCCGGGCTAAAGGCGAGTTTCTGTATGACGATGTTCTCTGGCCAGTCATGCCTGAAGAGAGTCAGCAGGATGTGAAGATCATGAATTCTCTGTTCAAGGCAGTTGATAGAACTTATGCCAGTTGCTCTCGCTTTCTGGCAATCCGTTATGATTTTCATCTGCCTCAATACACGGCTGACAACCGCGTTATTACCCGCTTTCATCAGCTATTGATTCCTGCTTTAAGGAAGGAGTATCCCAAAAGCTTTGCTCGGGTATTTTGGGTAAGAGAACAGAATCAGGCACCAGCACAGCATTATCATTACCTGTTGATGGTTGATAGCAACTACGTGCGTCATCCTCTTAAAATTAACAAGCTGGTGGAGAGCCGCTGGAAAATAGCAACGGGCGGAACGGTCTGGTTTCCAAAGCATGGTTACTACTTAATTCGAAAGAACAATGCTGAGGCTATGACCGCATTGTTACTGCGGGTGAGTTACTTTGCTAAGCGGCACTCTAAGGAAGGAATTGCTAAAGACATCGCGCGTTCCGGAACCCGGCATTACCCGTATTTGAAAAAAGAAAAACATACTAAAACTGCACGATTACGTACTCAGATTGCCCATTTTGATCGGGCACAAGCGCATTGCCCTCTTCCCGGAAAGCTGGATTCGCTTTTCACTCCCGCAGAGCACTCTGCTGGTAAGCCTACGGCACTAACTTTGTCAGATAGCCAACAATTGGATAAGGCTGCCTCACTGCCAATGAAGGCGCTCAGACGAGCGCTGCAGCGTTTTAGTACACTCAGGGGCCGCCTGCCTGACGGTAATAGCGTCGTGGCTGGTACTAAACTGAGCCCTCACTGGCACCGTCATTTTGAGCGTTATTACCGCTATTACTGGCCATGCAATATCAGCGTTTCACAGTATTGCCGCTGGTATTACCTAAATACGTCCACCGCAAGCCGCTATTTGTGTAACTACCCGGCTAATCTGGTTAATCCATGGTTGTTAGCGTGCTGGCTGTAAATATTTTGAAAGTTGATAAAGATGGAAAACAAAACAAGCAGAAACGCTAGAATTTCGCTGCCTCACTCACTTAATCGTAAGATGAAGACTTATGTAGGCGGCATTGATTGGCTAACCGGTTATGAAATTGTGCCGCTGACTGATGAACAGCGTATGCAAAGAAAGCAGCACCTGCATGCTCTGCCTGCAACGCTGGATGAGTTGTTTGAGCGTTTCCTGCTGCCTGCCATAGAGTGCGACGTGCATTACAAGGATTACAACTTCTGGAGCGAGACATGGCGTACCCAGTGGGCATATCACAAACAAAATTATCGTCGTGAAGCGATTTTGAATGGCGTAACGCAGCAACAATATGCACAAGCGCATAAGCTTCCTAAACGCTTGATGTACAACAATCTGCATAAATGTGGAGGTGCAGCAATCCGTGTGCTGTTTTGGGTTTATCATCGTCGGCAGTTCCACCAGCAGCAGCGGCTTACGGTTCAGGAATACATTTCTGAGCATCAGCTTCCTCAACGCACAGCGTATCGCCAGTTGTCGCGACAGCCAATGAGTAATATCTGGGCTCAGCATTTTGATAACTACTACGGTGATGCATGGTTGAGGCATTGTAACGTCAGAGAGTATGCGGATTTTTACGGTTTGAACGTCACCACTGCCCGCCAGTATCTTTTTAACTTTCCCATTGGGCTTTTTGACCCAATGTTAATTAAGCCTTGGATATGATTTTTCAACACATCGCTGAAGAATATGATCATGAATTCTGATCACTGGATAATGATCAAAACCGTCAAACGGTAAACAACGCAATGATCAGAATTTGAAAACCTACAATCAGTTTTTGTATATAAAACAAGCATATCTTGACTGAAGTGAGAAAGAGACACACCTTGTGTTTTAACTTAGTGAACCGCTCTGGAAATCAGCGGCAGTTAGCACTATAGGCGCTTGATGATGAAATGCCCGGCTTTGCATGCGACTGTGCGTCTGCATAAGGCAGTAAGCTGCTGGTAGTGGAAAACTCTGAGGCGAAGCTCACAGACCTACTGCCCGTTGATTAAAACTTTATGATGTCAGTGATTCCTTGCAAATTTCCACTATGCGCTCTCAGAAGGTGTACCCTGTTGCAAGTCCGCTTTGTGCCAAAGTCGGACGTTCGGCTTATTGTTTTTAAGATTTTCTCAGTGTGACTTAATTTATGTTTTCTGAATCGCCACGAGTAATCCAGACGACTGCCGAGTCGTAGCGCAGGTTATCGCCAACTCTACGGCTGGCTTATGGGCGCTTTTTATGCCTAATCGGCTAAAGTCGAGGGCAAGAAGCGTGCACTGCTATCGGCTTAGCACGTTAGTTTTGAAAGCAGGACATGCACACCTCAACCAGCAAGACGGTTAAAAAAGCTGGTATTTCTGATACAAGATCTTGCTCTTTGCCCTCATTAGCCTCATTCAGGACGTTGTCCGGTTATTTTATAACCAAGATTTTCAAACGTTGTAATCAGCCGCTGAATAGAGCCGATACTCCATTGGTTGGTAATCAGCACCGTCTCACCAGAGATGAGCTCAATGGGCGCCTCATGAAAACGCTTTCGTCGTGACAGAGTGACGTCTGATTCCAACTTTATAAGACTGCGATGAACATCCTTTCCAAAGATCGATATAACAGAGTTTATATTCTCCGGTTCATTCTCCGCTATCCAGTCGCTTATAAGCTCAAAAGCCAAGTTACGCTTGTTATATGTCGCGCCTCTAAAAACAAATTTAGAATAATCTTTCTCAGATTTTTCATTTGCCTTCATGGCTTCTATTTCTTTGCGCTTTTGTCGGACAAGAAAATCTTTTGCCTCTGGCAACGGGATTATTTGTTCGAAATTCACCAGCAGTTTGTCGAGATGAAGATATGGACTTAGCCTGAAACAGCTGATATTAAGACCATTATTGTTAAGCCACAGGACTGTGTTTGTGACCTCTTTAGAGAAATCAGCTGATATTAAAACAATCCGCACCTGCGTATTAAAATCAGCAATTTCGCTTTCTTCTCTCTCACAGAAATTGAGGATTTCATTCTCTGCATTTTTTTCGACACCTTCTTTATCGAGATATTTTTGATAGCACTCAGCAGCTTCATGAAACGTCATTTGCGAAACCATAGCAGCATACCTTACTGCCTGAAGCTCCATATGGGCGCCCTGCTCATCACGTTTGAGCTCAATGACGACCAGATTGAAATTTTTATCGATGCAGAGCAAATCGATCCTGCGCTGACTGTCCTCCCAGTTATTAAACTCTTCCTGAATGACCATGCAGTCAGGAACGAAATGGCTTATCTTTCTGGCTAAGGCCGACTGGATATCTCTGCGTTCAAGAATGGATTCGCGCGCAAACGTCGTTTTCGACACTGCCCGAAACTCCTGCTCTTCTAAAGTGAACAACCCCATACATTCTCCATATAAGACATTTAAAAATTAATGTAATAAGCTCTTTGCCATCTTCAAGGCATCATTTGAAAACGTATCCGGGCAAGGCACGTCACAATCGCTCGTGCCCAATTCAGTTTTGCAACGTCAGTAACATCGCAAAGCAACGTAATCCACGCTGAGCCGGTGCCGCGCTGTTATTCATGCGCCGCCTCTTAAACCCAGCGTAAAATGGGCCGGGTTGCCGTCCCACAGAGCTCAGCGGAGCTCACGCTCAAAGTTATCCAGTAACGTCATCCGCTTTGCCAGATCCGAAAGCAATTCAGATTTAGGGGTTTCCTGCGGGACATGGCAGGAAAAGAAACCCAAAATTCTTCCGTTGGCTTCTTCCTCATACTCTTCCTCACTTCCCTCGATGTTGAGCATCGCGATCGCTCTTTCACGCATCTGCTCATTTTCAAGATCGCAGGCGTAAGTGATCACTTCAAACCACTCATCCACCGTTCCGTTCAGATACAGAACCACATCTGAAGGTGAGAACCAGTGGGAACATTTAAAGCGCAGTACCGGAAAGCCAGACCAGTTAGTCAGACGGGCTTTGATCTCATAGCCATTGTCGCTGAAATGTTCAGTAAGGTAACGCTGGCATTCTCCGGACAACGTTTTAATGACGGTTTTCTTGAGCTCTTCTATTTCTGCAATGCGATGGAGATTAGTCAGAACAAACGCTTCGGTTTCAGTTGTAACAGCAGGGTGGCTCACAAGTAACTCCAGATGCAGGACATACTCACGCAGTATGACCAGCCATTTGTTTAATGATGAAGCCATATAGTCTTCCCCGATCCGCGAAGACAATGCACCGGTAAGCTGCCGGTAACTGACCCCAACCCAGCCCTCAGGCGCACAACCGTTGGGTGATAACACCACGCAAAGGGGCGTTTTGCCTTGATACGCTTCCTGTTGAAGGCACGTGAGGTAATCATCAAAGGGATTATTCTGCAGATGCCAGACCTTGTTCTCGATGATCATTACCCAGTCTTCACCCTCAAGCAGGATGTCGATCCGGTTCCCTCTTCCAGTGCTGACTTCACGCTGAGGCGGTGCGGACAGTTGGGCGTTGAACGTGTTTGCCAGCCCCATGCAGCTGAACAGCGCCTCTGCCGCCAGTGGCCCCAGCCCGTGACCACCGTCAGGATCGAGAAAGAAGGCCAGCACATCGCTGACAGGATTTTCATAGTGCCCGCGGGCACCTGAGGAAAAAATATTCGCTTCCGTTTTACGTGGCTGGGGAAGGCTTTTCATCTGATTCAGCAACGCTTCCAGCGCTAAAATGTCCATTTTTTCTCCCGAAGCTTAGTCGTTCACGCGCGTGTATTCCGCATCAATCGCTTCCGCATCCGCACGCCAGCGGGCAAAGAGTGACTGTTGCTCCTGAATCGCCTGCATTGCGCGTTCAAGGCTCGCCATTTCATCCTGCATCAGTGCGAAACCGGTAAAATAATCGCGTGCGAATTCACTTCCTCCCAGCACACTGATTAATCCATCGCGTTGCTGGTTAAAGTTCGAAATCATGGAGTCGATCATTTTTTTGAACTCCGCCTCACGCTTTGCCTGGCTGTAGGTATCCCACAATTCCAGCGCCACGCCGGCGAACACCAGCGCCCCGTTCAGGCCTTTAGCAAATTTAATGGCTCCCCAAGGTTTAAACTTCAGCAATTTTCCCAGCTCTAACCCGGCCATTTTACCAACGGACACCACCCCATCACGAGCGGCAATCACGGTTGCACTGTTAATTAAGTTGCTCTTAACGACATAATTCAGACCCTGCTTGCCCATCGCCGCCATATTGCCGTTGTAGTGATTGATTTCAGCGCTGTAGCCCAGATGCATCTTCTGGATGGCATTGTTTACGGACTGCACGCGGCGGGCGAACTCGTTGTCCAGGCGGGTATCAATGATGATGCCTTGCTCACCGATTTCGCTCTCGAAAAACTCCATATAGGTTTCGAGACTTAGGCCCCGGGCGCGAAGTATCAAATCTTTAAAGTAGTCGAGTACAAAGTTATTGAGACTGATGCGCGCTTCCGCGATATCGCGCTGCATGGTCAGCAGCTCTTTGCTGAGCCGGACATGAATGGATGAGAGATCTTCTATTTCCTGTCGGATACGCACATCATTCGCGATGGCTTCTGGCAGCTTCCGGGTCAGGATATCCCTGATAACACTCTTTTTCGTTTCTTCACTCAGCGCCAGTGCTCCCCCGCTTTTTTCTATCTTGTCGCTCGTCGCGTCCTGCAGTTCACTGATATGAGACAGCGCACGGAATTTTTCCGGGTTATCCAGCCAGTATTCGGTCCCCATATCAAAAGGGTTAGCCGCGACGGCGACAATATTTAGCGCATCATGTTCCAGGGAAGTGAGCGCGATCAGGTCGTCCAAACGCGCACGCACGTTCTGGCGCTTCACCTCTACGTTGGCGGCGTAATCGTCCTCATCCTCCACGTCCGCTACTTCATCGAAGCGGCTGAGAACGAACACCGTACGTTCAAGCAGGTTCAGGGTACGGAAGAGCCATTCAAGGTCGGCCTTATGGCTCTCTTTTATCGGATTGGTGGAGTTCATGACATAGAGGATCAAATGCGCCTCACTGATGTACTTTTTGGTCATGTCCTTGTATTTTTCGACAGCCCGGGTGTCTTCGTTGAACTGTTCTTTGAAGCCAAACAACCCGGGCGTGTCAATCAGGACAAAGTCCGATCCCACGTCGTACACTTTGACTTCGTTGGAAGATTCCTGATGGCTGATATTCATGCTCGCTTTATCGAGACGCCCCATCCAGGCGGCAGCTATTGAGGTTTTCCCTTCGGAGAACCCTCCAATCAGCGCGATTTTTAATTTCCCGTTCGCGGCATTCTCTTTGGCCGCTTCAATTTTATTGATGAGCTGCACATCGACCGGGACGCCGACCTTCTCACCCTGCTCAAGAAAGGCGGTGAGTTCATCCAGAATGTGAACATTGCGGGACTGCTGCGCTTTAAAAACATCCAGCGTTTTTTCCATTACTTCGCTCCAGAAAAATCAATTCCAGTGGATAAAAGGCGTAATCCGGCCGCGGCCTGGATCAGGATTTCATTGATGCCCGAAACCTGTTTCACAGGCTCCTCCAGCATGTCTTTAATCTCAGCGATTTTCTCTTGCAGCTCCGGGAAGGCTTTTTGAATGCCGTCGACAATGGCGTCGTTCATGTGGGCAGCCACATTGCTGAGATTTTTGTCAGCGGACTGCTTCTGCTGAGACATTTTGTAACTGGAGCTGATCATGCTGCGCAGGGCTTTGTAGGCCGCAAATGCCAGATTCGCCAGCGCCGGGCCGAGGACAAGCCACCCGGCGGGGTTCCAGAAAAGTAGCGCGCCGCCCGCGAGTGTCGCCAGAAGTCCCGTGACGTTGATGCCGTTATCGATATCAATCGTGAGGGGAATATTACTGCTGAATCTGTGCGTCTGGAGGCGTGAAAAGGTATTGAGGATCCCGCGAGCGTGCTGCTGAAACTGCGCAACAATGTCACTGATCTCTGACTGAAAGCGCTCAAGTTCGGCTTTAAGTATCCCTGGAAGAGACTTTTCAAGCGAAGCGTGCTCTAGGCTAATCATGGCCTCCAGCTCACTTTTAAAGCGATCGTTACTGATATCACCGTCAATCACTTTATAGATACGCTCGCGCGCATGATTGCGGAAACGACTAACGCTCTCCTCCGCGCGGTCAATCAGACGCTGGCGCAGTGATTTCAGTGCGTGATCAAGCTGCTTGTGTGCGCTGTTTTTGTCCTCATTAAGCTGCCAGACAAGTTTTGCGTAGGTGTCTGACTGCAGCACGCTCACCTGTGCGGCAATGTCATCCAGCACAACGCGGGTTTTCTGTATGTTCGATCGGGCAATTTTTGACTTGCTGTCGGCGACAAGCTGTTGTGTCAGTACGCGCGCAAGCGCTGAAACGCCCGTTTTTTCGAGCAATTCTTCCGGGGTAAAGGCTTTCAGGAACTTATCGCGACTCTTCGCGTTGGGCCCACCGGGGACCAGGTGTTCGGCCAGACTGAGAAAAGCAGGCATGGCGCTGACAACCAGCGTTTGACGATAGTTTTTACCCAACTGCTCGCGCATTTTGTCGTCCAGATCCTGAATACTGTGCGCTTCATCCTCATTAACGAGGGGTCTTCCAAGCGCCATAGCATTCGTTACACGCTTATTGAACAACGTCCAGACTTCAGTCTGCGCATTGAGATGTGACCTGATTTTCTCCAGTGTGCCGGGATTATCCTCATCACCTTTCTGCGGCGCCGTGGCTTTACTGGTGACATAAAAAACGGCGTGCGCTTTCTCGACCGCGCGCTGTATCTGCTCGCGCACCTTGCTCTCCTTACCTTCAATACCGGGTACGTCCAGCAGGGCAAAGCGCTGACCGCACGACTCAAAAGGATAGAGAGTGGCGTCCAAGGTGAAATCGGACATACCCGTGCCGATGATTTCACCGTCCGCCAGTGCGTTCAGTTCGGCAAACTTTTCATCCATCCGCGCGCGCTGCTTCAGCATCGTCTGCCGTTGTGCATCACAGTCCGCTTTCTGCACGGCAAACGATTGTGTTTCCTGATGAATTTCTGCCTCTAATGCCTGCTGCTTCTGTTTCGCCTGACGCCACTGCTTTTGCTCTTGAGATAAGATCCAAAGAGCCAGTAGCCGACGTATTGCTGACCAGCGCGTCTTCTGATCCTCAATCAACGTACTCAGCCGCGACAATTCTTTATCGAGTTCAGCTTCGCGATCTGAGTAGCGGCCTCGCACCTCCGCCAGGGCCTGACTTAGAGAGGCTGCTAATGCTTCGTTTTCTTTTAAAGCCCGATCAGCGTTTTCAAGCGCCTCTGGTGAGAGATCGTGTTGCTGCTGAAACTGGCGAAACGCTGCCTGCCGGGTGAGCTTTGTATTCTCTTGGAGCAGGATGCGCAGTGCCTCAATGACCGTTGATTTTCCCGCATTCGTCTCCCCGTAAAAGGCGATGGTAAACGTCTCCCATTCAGCATTAGAACGCAGGCTGTCAATTGCCTCGTTCAGGCGCGTCTGGAAACTCTCAAGTTGAAGGCGGGCATTGCTGTTGGCTTTCTGTAAGGCAGGGTCGTTTACAGGCAGGGTCAGGTTGTCGAGAATTCGTTCTACTTCCTGCGAGATTTTTTTATAGACCTGCGTAGAGGTCTCACTGGCAACAGACATGCAGCATCCTTTTGAATTGATCCATTTGGCGCGGCTGTAATACGCAGCGTGGGCAGTAACCGCTCAGGTAAAACTTCTGACCGCAGCCCTCCGCGTCACCCAGAGCCTAAAGTTGTTGACTGGTTCAGGCGCGCCGATCATATACACAGCACTCATCGTTGAATCGGCAGAATGAGAAATTCCTTTAATGGAAANAGGCAAAAAAGTCATTTAATCGGGCAAGAGAAATGATCCAATGCGCCCATAAACGTCACGACGGCCAGACAGTATCTCTTTAACTTTCCTACAAGGCTTTTTGATCCAATGTTGATCAAGCCCTGGATGTGATTTTTTGGTAGGGATTAGTGTGAAAATGTGATCACAAAACTGATCACCGAAACAGTGATAAAAACCACCAAATGGTAAACAACGTAATGATCAAGCATTCTTAAAAAATGTATAACCTTTATAAAAACCGGATGCAGATAAGTTACAAGAGGCTTCCTTGCCTCACTGTAAAATTTTACTCTAATCCTTCTCCGTCAATGATAGACAAAACTCTATCTAAATAAGTCTTACCCATCTTGCTTTCGGTCGCTTCACGCAGATATTTAGGTATACGCTCTACAAACTCAGAGCGTGACAGCGGCTGATGCTCAACTAAAGCTTCAATCATAGCAGGGCGTAGCAATTTATTTTCATCTGCAATATAGGGACACTCTATGTCTATCACCTCTCTGGCAAAACGTTCAAGCCGCAATCTAAGCGGCTCGGCACTATCGCTAAAAGCTGATACATCCGTACTGACTTCATGTTCTTCAACAACTAACTGTTCGATAGCCTGCTCTTCAGAATATTCATGTTCAGGAACTGTGGTTTTTAATTGATGTAATTCACGAATAATAGGTTCCAAAATCTCTTCAGGATTACTAAACCAATCTGTGGACCATATACGACGAATCCGCCATCCCAGTCCCTCTAACACATCCTGCCGTAAGCGATCCCTGTCACGAGCGGACTTAGCAGAATGGTAAGTTGCACCATCGCACTCAATCCCCATTAAATAACGTCCCTGCTTACCGGGATCACGAACCGCAATATCAATAAAGAATCCGGCTACCCCGACCTGAGGTTCACAACGGAAGCCAGCACTTTCCAGCGCTGTAATAACGGCTACTTCAAAATCACTATCCGGCGCTTTTCCGGTAATCTGAGAAAGCCCATCCATGTTGCCCTTTTCAGCAAAGTGCAAAAAGCCGCGTAAGGCCTGAACGCCACGCTTAGATGTTTCTGTTACCTGAACATCTTCCGCTCGCATTGAGCTGAAAACATGCATCCTTTTTTTGGAACGAGTGAAAAGAACGTTCAAGCGACGCCAGCCGACATCTGAGTTGATAGGGCCAAAGCGTTGATATACTTTGCCATCGGCCTCACCCGGCCCATAAGTAAACGAAATAAAGATGACATCACGCTCATCGCCCTGAACGTTTTCGAGGTTCTTAACAAAGAGTGCATCGCTTTTCGTTCTTAATCGATCGATAGCCGCCTCAGCTTGAGAGTCTTCACGACACATTTCGTCAATGGCTCGTTCAATTTGTTCACGCTGCTTTGAGTTCATGGCTACGATCCCCAAAGACTCCTCAGGTGAATGAATTGCATGTAAAGCCACAGCTTTGGCAATAACTCGAGCTTCTTCAATATTATGCTGATTAATAAAACGGCCGTTTTTAACGAAGCTGAATTTAACGCCATACTCTGGAGCATGAGCGTTAGGTGATGGGAAAACCACTAAATCACTGTTATAAAAATGACGGTTAGAGTAGGCGATCAGGCTCTCGTGCTGAGAACGATAATGCCATCTTAAACGGCGCATTTTGAAAAGCGGCAAAGAGGCATCAAGAATACTGTCAGTCTGACTTACTGCAGCGGTGTCTTCGTCATCATCATCAATGCCTGCACGATCAAAGAAGCTGGTTGGCGGAAGCTGTTTAGGGTCACCAACTACGACAATTTGCTTACCGCGCGCGATAACTCCCAACGCATCCTCAGGCTTAACCTGTGAAGCTTCATCCATCACAACAAGATCAAATTCAATGTCACCCGGTTGAAGGTAATTAGCCGCAGACATTGGCCCCATCATAAAACAGGGCTTCAACTGGAGCAGTGCGCGACCGGCTCGATTAATAAGTTGACGAATCGGAACATGCCTCGTCTTCTTGCCAGTCTCGTTTCTGATAAGAGCCATTTCCGTATAGTCTGCTTTTCTTCCCCCTGATGCACCTTGGGGAACCGGGTTTCTCGCAATAACGGCTGCGATACGTTCACGCTGCAGTTTCTGAAGCGCCTTGTCATAGTCACGAAATGTTTTCTGCATGGCGCTCCGGCTATTACCCGATACCCGCAGAAGATGCGGACGTTCAGATGCAACTTCGCGCGCCAGCTGATCGAAAATAGCCATCTGCAAGCCGGTATCAATGTGTTCAATTGCAAGTGTATGGCTCATGATCGCATCACGGATACGCTGTAGCCCGTTACTTTCAATAGCTTTAGATACTCGGGTAAAATTAAGCCAACCATTTAACCATCGAGGTTTAGATATAGCTTCTTTATTACGCTCTATTAATGCGGAGAGACGATCCTGGCATCGTTGCTGCCATTGCACAATATCAAGATGAGTCTCCTGTGCAAAATTCACTTGCCGGTCTGTTTGAATTCCCCACTTGTGCTCAAGGGTGTTTAAATGCTGTTGTAGGCTTCGGTACTCATCGCCGCCGGATAACTTTTTGATTGCATCAGCCAAATCAGAATTGTGGATTTCTTCACGCATTTGTTCTGTAAAAGTAATAGTTTCACTCATCACATTTAGAAGACGCGTGTTATCTTCACTTGCTCCAAAAGCTATTTCATTGGCTATCGAAAAAATATCGCCAGGCAAGGTATCTTCACTTATAGCACTCTGCTTTTCTTGTATTTGATGCAAGATGACGACCTTTTCATTTACTGTCTCCAAAGTAAGTTGCTCAGCTGTAAACCATTGCTGTATTGGAAACAGTGCATCCTTAAGGTTCGCTATAAGAGGTGAAAAAATATTTGTGTCACCGGTCAGTGTTTGAACGTTTTCAGGAAATAAAACGTTTGACGGGATAGTTTTCTCATACTCTTTCAGTTTGGTGAGATGCTGCGAGATTTGAGTATCTACACCTTGATGTTTTAACTGCTGGATGCCTTTGAAAATCTGGCTATCCAAAGTGAGTAAAGCGCTGCCTATGGCAACGTTAGCGCCGAAGCCGATCCCCCAGACACTACGCACTTTGCTATACCAGTCTCGAAGCTGCCGCATCTGGCTCGGCTCGGTTTCTAATCCTTGATAAAGCTCACCGAAAATTTGGCTAAAATTACGTGCCTCAAACTCAGCTAGTTCTTGAGCATACTGACGAAGCCTGGGCAGTTCATCATAAAGCGTTTTCCATTTTGTATTAGGTTCGCTGGATAAGCCGATTAGCGTATTTTTGGCTTGTCGCCATGAGCCGCTTAACCAGCTGAACAAGCCAGAGTCGTGCAAGCTGCTTTCAATAGTCTTCAGCTGTTCATCATCAGTTACTTTATTCAGTACAAAGCGTGACTTTAACTGGTCGCGCAAGGTCTGTAACGATGTCAACCGCTGGCTTAACTCTTCGATCAGCGGCTCGATACCATCATCATCGAACCTTTCATGTCTGTATTTAACTAAATCGCCAGGTAGCTCAAATGCAACATAAATAAATGTCGCTATTTGACTAAAACCTTGCGGAGTAACAGGAAATCTTTCGGAAACAGAAGATGGTAAAGATTCAAGTAGTGCGGAAAGATGCTCACGATCTGATTCAAAAGAAGTATGCATTTGCTCTAAACTACGAATCAGACGTACGACATCAGCAAGCGTGGTCACGCTATCCAGACCAAACGTTTTAGCGATATTCGGGAAGTCAGGCGCAGAAGTCCCTTCCTCAAGGAGACGCAATTTTTCAGGCATCAGGTAGTCAGCCATATGACGATAATCAGCCTGAACGACATTGAAATCCATCAACCAATTTTTTAAATGTTCAACCTTATTGTCATCAAGCCTAGCGTAAGCCTGAAAATCAGCTTCAGCGGGCAGATCCGGAAGTCGACCGGACAACTCAACTAACTGAGTCTGCCAGCTCATTTCGTCATGGTTGGCAGTAACAATCGAATACTGATTTAGAAAATCTGAGAGTGCCTGCTGCCATGAGATTAGCGCTACATTCCATTCATTCAGAACTGAAACAATTCTATCACTGTCGAAAAGCTGGATATCGACGTTATTGATGCCATACCAAGGATGCTCCAATAGTTCAGCCTGCTCACCGACCTGTTGACGAAATTCCACAACGACATCTTTAAACTCTTTGATTTGGTCACGTAGTCTTAACTGCGCCACGCGATTCAATTTCTGCCCGGAAAGGTTTTCTATATGCAGTTGAGTTGGATCGATACCCAGTTCGCGTCGATAGCGTGTCGCCCCGGTCAAAATCTGGTGAACAGTAAGCTCGGTATGCCTCCAGATCTCATTAATTTCCTGAGCGTAACTGTTTAACTGACTCTTTAAATCTTCATAGCGTGAAATCTCTGCGTCAATTTGCGCAGGCGTTTTTTGCAATGACGGATTATGCAGCCTTTTCTGAATATCCTCTAAAACCTTACGCTTATGCGATTTATGACTGTGAAGTTCCAGACAAAAATCACCTAATCCCGCCTTATCGAGCCTGTGTTTTACCACCTCTAGCGCAGCGAGCTTTTCCGCAACAAAGAGAACCTTTTTACCATTTAGCATCGCAGCGGCAATAAGGTTCGTTATTGTTTGTGATTTACCCGTCCCTGGTGGTCCTTCGATTACCAAATTTTCGCCGTTTACAGCATCAATCAGAGCGCTATGCTGCGAACTATCGGCATCATAAATAAGCGGAAATTTTTCATGAATGTTATCGAGAGTATCTATCGAATACTCCCTGGACAAGCTTCCTGTATTCGAATTATTTCCTGCCTGAGATGTAAAAAGGCGTTTGATCACTTCATGATTCAGTAAGTTTTGACTGCCTTGAGGCCAACGCTCTGGATCAAGATCCAGATACATCAGCATCTTGCTGAAGTTTAATAAGCTCAATGCTCCGTAGCGACGCACTTTCCAGCGCGGCTTATTCTTTTCGATGATTGCCTGTATTTGTTTGAAGTAAGCTTCAGGTAACATCTCGTCATCAAGGCTGGGCAAAGCAATACCAAAATCGCCCTGTAATTTTTCATGCAGCGACAAATTAGGGATAATGTCTTCCCCGGTATAACGTAAGTGGTAACGATAGAGGCCGGCCTGTGGATCGAGCTTACCTTTCTCAAGCGTCACCGGAACAGTAAAGAGTGGAGCAAGTCGAGCCTTATCTGAATCTTCGCTTTCATACCATTCCAGAAAGCCAAGGGACAAATAGAGAATACCGGCCCCCGTCTCTTCAATTGCGACCTGCGCCTTACCATGGATAGAGCGCAACACGGCTTCCAGCTCGGCTGGATAGTAAAGTGTCTGAATTTGGTCATCGGTCAGGGATGCCTGAACTGATGGTTTACGCAACGGCTTGCCCGCTTTCGTATCGCGCTCAAACTCACCGATATCTTTGTAGCCAAGCCGGGTAAGAAGAACATCCAGATGTTCGCCTGGAAGGCCAGAGTTAGCCTCAGTACTTCTGATGCCTGCTAAAGAGCCCCCGTTTTCTTGCAGATGCTCAAGGATGACATCTCTTGCTTTGATTACCAGCTCATAATCTTCTGATGAGATATTGTTTTGAGCGCTACTCAGCAACTCATAGCTGGTATTGATACCCAATTTTCCAGCCCAGGTTTTCGCATCGGGTAAGGATTTCGTTGCTTTCTCTTCTGCTGAAGAGGCATTTTTCTCCAGATAACCAAAATGCTGTAACTGTGCTTTGGTCGGATCCGGAACAGGAGCGAACTGCATGACCTGTTCTGACCTGAGGGTTTGAAATAGCTGATCTGGCAGCTCATTGATGATACGTAATGAAGAGTGCTTTTGGTTAACCGGAAAATTTAATAGCCGGTTTCGTGAAGTCAAATCCAGCAATTTACGCCGCATATCCTCAAGTGATTTAAGGATATAACCTTGAGATTTGTCATCGATTGAAGAAGAGTGTTCCGCCATATCAAACCCTGTAGATCATAGCAAAAGATTAAAAGAACTCACCAACCTGTCTGTTTTCAATGTCTGTCAGGAATAAAAGCCGTGCCACTTAAAGTCATTATGTCTATCGTGACGAGTTCTGTTTTTTATTACTAAAGATAGTGAATTCAGAGACAGACCTTACCGGGAGACAGGCTTCCTTTTTATCTGGGAAACCCAACCGGTAAGCATCGGGATAGCAAAATCATACTCTGAGCAGTGATGAACACAAGAGAATAATCAATAAGGAAGGTTTAACAAAAAGCACCAAGCTGCATATTTGACTTAGTAAGGTTAAAGATCTCACCGCTCTGATTTTCTTGGCTAAAGGCATTAACGAAGCACGTTATTTGTGCAAAAATCGGTCCATCTTCCTTCACATTTATCTGACTGGAAATGCTATGGCTGGCGTGAACAAAGCTCAACTGACTGAAACCGATATCGTAACTAAATTTATTCTGCCTGCGGTCAAGAAGGCTGGATGGGATGATATGACGCAAATTCGCCAGGAGGTGAAGTTACGTGATGGCAAGGTAGTTGTGCGGGGTAAACTGGCATCCCGTCAGAAAGTCAAATCAGCAGATATAGTGCTTTACCATAAGCCAGGTTTACCGCTGGCAGTGATCGAAGCGAAAGCAAACAAGCATGAAATCGGCAAAGGGATGCAGCAGGGACTGGGTTATGCCGCCTTGTTAGAGGTTCCTTTCGTCTTTGCCTCAAATGGCGATGGCTTCATATTTCACGACAAAACGAACCCCGATCAGCTGGAACGAGAGATTATACTTGAAGAGTTTCCAACGCCTGCTGAGTTATGGGAGAAGTTCTGTCTCTGGAAAGGCTATACCGCCGCACAGCTGCCTGTTATTACGCAGGACTACTATGACGACGGCTCCGGTAAATCGCCGCGCTATTATCAGCTTCAGGCAATCAATAAAACGCTTGAGGCTATCTCAGCAGGCCAGAACCGCATCTTATTAGTGATGGCAACCGGTACCGGCAAAACCTACACCGCCTTCCAGATTATCTGGCGGTTATGGAAAGGCAGGCACAAGAAACGCATTCTGTTCCTTGCCGATCGCAACATTCTTGTTGATCAAACCCGTACCAACGATTTCCAGCCTTTTGGTCAGGCAATGACCAAAATCACTGGCCGCACTGTCGATCCCGCTTACGAAATCCATCTGGCGCTGTATCAGGCAATGACAGGAACAGAAGAGCATGAAAAAGCGTATAAGCAGGTTGCGCGTGACTTCTTCGATCTGATCATCATTGACGAATGTCATCGCGGCAGCGCCGCTGAAGACAGTGCCTGGCGCGAGATTCTGGAATATTTTAGTAGTGCGACTCAGGTCGGTTTAACGGCGACGCCGAAAGAGACTCATGAGGTCTCAAATACGGACTATTTCGGTGAGCCGGTTTATACCTATTCGCTTAAACAAGGCATTGAAGATGGCTTCCTTTGAAGTGGTCAACTAAAACTGGCCACCGCGTTAGAGTTTTTCCAGTATCGGTTTTCCGATTCGTTTGGTGGTAACCCACAGTTATATTCATGCGGCCTGAGCGCGCTGTAATACCCAACGATATAGTCCGTTATAGCGTGAGCTGCTTCGCTGAAGCTTACGTAGCCCGTCATCGGCACCCATTCGTTCTTCAGGCTCCTGAAGAAGCGCTCCATTGGGCTATTATCCCAGCAGTTTCCGCGCCGGCTCATACTCTGCTTGATTCGGTATCGCCACAGTAACTGCCGGAACTGCCTGCTCGTATAATGACTGCCCTGATCGCTGTGGAACATTAACCCCATGGGCTTACCGCGAGTTTCCCATGCCATTTCCAGCGCTTTCATGGTGAGCCTGCTGTCCGGCGAGAACGACATTGCCCAGCCCACTGGTTTTCTTGCGAATAGGTCGAGGACAACGGCGAGGTACGCCCAGCGTTTACCAGTCCAGATATAGGTCACATCACCGCACCACACCTGGTTTGGCTCTGTTACGGCGAACTGTCGCTCAAGATGATTCGGGATAGCAACGTGCTCATGCCCCCCACGCTTATACCGGTGAGTCGGCTGCTGACAACTGACCAGCCCCAGCTCTTTCATGAGTCTGCCAGCGAGCCAGCGCCCCATCTGGTAGCCTCTCTGGGTTGCCATTGTGGCGATGCTCCTTGCTCCGGCTGAACCGTGGCTGATGTTATGCAGCTCCAGCACCTGGCTTCGTAATACAGCCCGCATGCCGTCTGGTTTTTCAGGACGGTTTTGCCAGTATTTGTAGCTGCTGCGATGAACCCCGAACACGTGGCAGAGAGAGGCCACTGAATAACGCGCCCTGAGTTTCCCGATTAACGAGAACTGTTCAGGGAGTCTGACATCAAGAGCGCGGTAGCCTTTTTTAGAATATCGTTTTCCATTTCAATACGTTGTAGCTTTTTCTTCAGCTCACGTATTTCGATTTGTTCTGGTGTTATCGGAGAGGCTTTTGGTGTTTTGCCCTGACGCTCTTCACGCAGTTGCTTGACCCATTTTGTCATCGTGGAAAGACCGACATCCATAGCCTTAGCGGCATCAGAGACGGTGTAGTTTTGATCGACAACCAGCTGAGCGGATTCGCGTTTGAATTCAGGACTAAAATTTCTTCGTTTCATTGGTGCACCTATATTGTTCTGAGGTGAGCATATCACCTCTGTTCAGGTGGCCAAATTCAGTAAACCACTTCAAACACATGGATTGTTGAACTCGAAGATATTGAAAAAGAAACATCTAGACTTTTAAATAGAGTTACTTTTGCCGAACGCCCATTCAAAAGCTCAAAAAATAGATTTTCATGCGGGGACGTACTATATGGAAAGTTACGCCCATATTTAAATAAAGTATTTATTGCTGATGATGATGGCGTTTGCACCACTGAGATAATTCCCGTCAGACCATTCAACGGAATTACTTCAGAATATCTGAGCATATTACTAAAATCCCCTGATTTCATTAGATACGCTAACGAATCAACACATGGCATGAATATGCCAAGGTTAGGTACTGATAAAGCAATAAATGCGTTAACACCTCTAGCTCCTGTGAATGAGCAAATAAATATCGTTCAAAAAGTAAATGAACTCATGTCCCTTTGTGACCAACTGGAGCAGCAATCCCTGACCAGTCTGGAAGCACATTCACAGCTGGTTGAAACGTTGCTGGCAACACTCACCGACAGCAAAAATGCTGAAGAATTAGCCGAAAACTGGACGCGAATCAGCCAGCATTTCGATACGCTGTTCACCACCGAAGCCAGTATCGATGCACTTAAGCAAACCATTCTGCAACTGGCGGTGATGGGTAAACTGGTGCCGCAGGATCCGAACGATGAACCTGCATCTGAACTGCTTAAACGTATTGAGCAGGAAAAAGCGCAACTGGTGAAAGAAGGTAAAATTAAAAAACAAAAACCTTTGCCGCCAGTGAGTGACGAAGAAAAGCCTTTTGAGTTGCCGGAAGGGTGGGAGTGGTATCGCTTTGAAGATACTGTTGATATCCAAAGTGGTATAACTAAAGGTAGGAACCTTGTAGGTAGAGAATTGATTTCAGTACCATATCTGCGTGTAGCAAATGTTCAACGGGGATATCTCGATTTATCGGA
This sequence comes from Pantoea sp. M_9, assembly GCF_008631385.1. Classification (NCBI taxonomy): domain Bacteria; kingdom Pseudomonadati; phylum Pseudomonadota; class Gammaproteobacteria; order Enterobacterales; family Erwiniaceae; genus Pantoea; species Pantoea sp. M_9. The sequence goes on from NZ_VWUF01000007.1 coordinate 80,872, forward strand.
AATTAAAAAAATAGATATTCCTGCTGATGAAAAAGACAAGTATCAAGTTAAAGTAAATGATCTATTAATTACAGAAGGCGGTGACTGGGATACTGTTGGAAGAACTGCTGTCTGGACTGACTCTTCATTTTACATGGCTAATCAAAACCATGTTTTTAAAGCCAGACCGATTATGAATGAGTTGAATGTCAAATGGGTTGAAATATTTATGAACTCATCGGTTTCACGAAAGTATTTCGCGAGTGCTAGCAAGCAAACAACAAATTTGGCGTCAATAAATAAAACTCAGCTTCGCGGATGTTTTATTGCATTACCTCCAATTAGTGAGTCAAGTAGAATTTTAGATCAATACATGTCACTTTTGAATCTTTGCGACGGCCTAAAATCCCAACTGCAATCAGCCCAGCAAACCCAGCTACACCTGGCGAATGTACTCACAGACGCAGCGCTAAGCTAAGGAACAGACGATGCCGGTTCATCATGCTATCTGGCGGGTAGGTGATACCCCCCAGCCACTGACTATCAGCAAACTGGCCAGCGAGAGTTTGCTGGAAAGAATGATCTTGAACGACCCAACCATTCTTTCAGATCAGTGGATGATTATCGGTCATCAGGAAAATACGCTCGATAAGGGGCGTATTGATCTGCTGGCGATAGCGCCTGATGCCTCGCTAATCCTGATAGAGCTGAAACGCGACCGCACACCGCGCGAGGTAGTCGCTCAGGCGCTGGATTACGCTTCATGGGTAGACGATTTAACCGCAGACCGCCTGTCACAAATTTATGAAAAATTCTCTGGCGGCGGTAATCTGGGTGACGCCTTTAAACAACGTTTCAATACTGAGTTAGAAGAAGAGTCTATTAACCAGTCACATCAAATCATTATCGTAGCGGCGGAACTGGATCCGTCCACCGAACGCATTGTCGACTATCTAAGCAAAAATGGTATCTCTATTAACGTGCTGTTCTTCAAAGTCTTTCAGCACGGGGACGAGCAGTTTTTAAGTCGCGCCTGGCTTCTCGATCCCAGCGAGACGCAAACTAACGCTTCTCAGGCCACTGCAGGTACGAGTGCCCAATCAAAAGAACCCTGGAACGGAGAGTTCTATGTCTCGTTCGGTGACTCAAATAGTCGTAACTGGGAAGAGGCGCGACGTTACGGGTTTATCAGTGCCGGTGGCGGAAGCTGGTACAGCCAGACCTTAAAACAGCTTCAGCCCGGTCAACGCGTCTGGGTTAACATCCCAAAAACAGGTTATGTAGGCGTCGGTATTGTGCAAAGTGCCGTTGAGCCGGCCAGCAGCTTTACAATCAATACTGAGGCTGGTGAAAAACTCGCGATGGACGTGCTTAAGCATGGAGACCTTTATCGTGATAACTCAGATGATCCCGATAAATCGGCTATTTGCATTCAAGGGTTGGAATTCATCCATTCTAACCCTTGATTCTTAGTTGGACAAAAAAGCTGCTTCTGGTTGGATTTTTCTGTTTTTTACCACCCTGCGAGAATCTAACATTGGTTGGATTCTCAGACGCGCCCTCTCTCGCGTTAATCCAACTCTCCACCTTCTGCCTGCCTCAACAATGTCGGAATGTGCGGCCCATACTCGACCTTGCCTCGTCCTGCTCGAATACCACTGCCGACCTTGCGGGCTTCTTTGGAGTACAACGTCTTTGCACGGATGATGTCATAGCTGTAACCCCGACCTAACCGGTTGGACATCTTGATCAAGCCGTTGAGCCCTTCGGTATACCCATTGGTGATTGAGAACGGCGCATCCCAGTAGGCAAAGATGTCGTCGTAATGGTTGTGTACCGTTTTCACCAGTTTTTTNCATGCCATAAGGCGGCAGGCTGTTCTCCCAAGCCTCAAAGGCGTTCTGAGCGCTCTGCTTGTCGGGTTCGTCGTAGATGCAGAAGAAGGTTTCCTTGAAGTCATAGGCCACGGCAAGTTCTGGGATCGCCTGCTTTACAACCTCCAGCGCCTTTTGCTCTGCGGGCGTCAGGTTGCCGGGCCGCTTCAGGGTGAGCCAGCGAATGGACTTTTTGACGTAAATCCGATCTTCTTTGCTTAACTGTGCCTGATAGTTCTTGCGCTCCGCTTCCAAGGCTTCAGAGGCCATCTTGACGACATGGAACTTGTCGATCACCAGTTTGGCGTTGGGCAGATACTGAGCAAAGGAACGCTTGAAGGGTCGCCACATATCCGTACAGACCCATTCCACCTTGTCAGCATCCGGCAAATCCTTGAAGAAGGGCTTCAGGTGCTCTTGAGTACGATGCTCCAACATATCAAAGACGTTGTTGGTTGCCAGGTTGGTGATTACACAGCGATACCCACCGGCCAGGTTCACTTCGTCGATACCCATGATGACCGGGGTTTCGTAACGAACGGTTTGGGAGAGTTCCTCAATGAGATCGTGAGCGATGTTCTTGACGGTGTTCACCGCCACACCGGTTTGCTCGGCTAAAGCATGGAAGGTGGTTCCCAGGCACTGTTGCCGAATGACATCGACCAGCCGTTTGGTGGCTCGGCGTTTGTCATCCAGAAAACTCAACTCCGGCATGGACATTTTGCCGCACGACTCACAGCGAAAGCGCGGGCGCTGAACTTCAAGGCGGACGGGCTCCATGTACAACGGCGTGTCCATGAACTTGTTTTTGCGCGTGCCGTGTTTGTGCATAGGAGTGTTGCAGTCCCCACATAACGGCACCTCGACCGTTACCGGCTCAGCAACTATCACAAGGCACTTGCTTTCGTGGCGCATATCGACCGGCTTGATGCCTGGCAGATTCAGCAGGTCAAGCATCGGCTTAATCCATATCCAGGTCGATGTCTTTGCCTTCGCGCAGCAGGTCATACACCATATCAATCAATGCGGTCATGCCCTGACGGTCAGACTTGAGCACCTGGGTTGCCAGCTTCTGATGACTGGACAAAGCACGAACAACCGCTTGCTGAACAGCGCCAGGGAGGTTGCCTTTCATGGCCTGCTCACGGGTGTTGCTTTCCACCTGAGCCATGACGACATCGCTTTCACCGGCAATCGCTGAAATCTGATTAACGAAAGCCACCTGATCCTGGATCGGCGTCGCCTCACCAAACAGGCTGTTGAGCCTCTCGATAATCTCTTTGACGAATTTCGGCTTGTCGCCTGCCGCGCCACCACCGCCTGCACCTGCTGGTTGCAATACCGGAGTTTTGCCTTCGTCTTCTACGTCATCGGGTCGAGCATTGATGTCGAAGCCAGTAAGCACCAGGCCTGTCAAGTCCACGGTTTCCGGTGCTTCGTGCAGCAGGCGCTTTTGCAGCAGCTTGGCGAAAGCGGCAAAGTTCTCCAACTCCGGGTCGCCAAAATCAATCAGTTGGGCGATATAGGAATAGGTACGGCAGAAGCGCCCCAGGTCCGACTTGAAGCCCATCAGCGCCTTGATTTGCTCGGCATACTCATCCTGGTGGTGATCGGCAGACTTCATGCCCGCCTCATCACCCTTGGCGCGGGCCTTCTCAAACGCTGCTTCCCAGGTTGCCATGCCATCGCGCAGCATTTTCATCTTGTCGTTATACAAGGCCGTCGCTCCAGCCGTAGCGGCATACAGCGCCTTGTGCTGCGGCGATTTAGTATGGGTGATATCGCGGATGGTCTTGAAGCGGGCTTCCTTGAACGCGGCCAAGTCCTTCTCGTCGTACAGGCCGTGCTCGTCCAGTCGCTCTTTGATCTCGTAGACCACATTGAGGTCTTGCACTTCGCCGATGTGAGCGCCCTTGTCATAGGTGGCAAAGGCCTTGCGCACGTTCTCCGGGTCGTTCACGAAGTCGATGATAAAGACCTCATCCTTGCCTGGTGCCGTCCGGTTCAGGCGGGCGAAGGTCTGCACAATCTCCACATGGTTGGCGATTTTCTTGTCCACATACATGGCGACGAGTTTGGGCTGGTCAAAGCCGGTCTGGAACTTGTCGGCCACCAACATCACCCGGTATTCCGGGCGGTCAAAGGCAAAGCGCAAATCCTGCCCGTGGACATCCGGGTTCATGCTCTGCTCGGTGAACTCCTCGTTCTCATCGACGATAAACACATCGTCCTTGAACTCGCCATCATCCTGGTGCATCACCTGCTCACCGGTCATCTTGCCGGAGAAGGCCACCAGTGAATGAATAAAGCCGTACTCGCTGTGCTGCTCGATATAGCGGTCAAACGCCTTCTTGTAGCGAATGGCAGCGGCACGGGAGCTGGTCACGACCATCGCCTTGGCCTTGCCATCCAGCCGGTGGGCGACGTTCTTGGTGAAGTGCTCAACGATAAACTGCACCTTCTGGGTCACATTGGTGGGGTGCAATGACATCCACTGTGCCAGGGCGCGTTTGGCGGCCTTGCCGCTCACCCGCTTGCTGTCTTCAAGCTGCTTGGAAAGGTTGAAGGCCGTTTTGTAGGGCACATAGCCGTTCAACACATCGAGAATGAATTTCTCCTCAATTGCCTGGCGCATGGTGTACAGGTGGAAGGCTTGCGGCGGGTTATCGTCCGAGGCCGGTTGGCTTGGATCTGTCGGGCGACCGAACAGCATCAAAGTGGAGTGCTTGGGCGTGCCGGTAAAGGCGAAGTAGCTGATATTGTCCGGGCGGGCGCGGGACTTTTGCAGTTGCTCCAGCAGTTCATCCACCGTCATGGTGGACATCTTGCCTTGTCCGCTCATCCCCAGCGCGGCTTGCAGCTTAGCGGCGGTAGAGCCTGTCTGCGAGTTATGCGCCTCATCAATGATCACAGCAAAGTTTTTCCCTTTCAGGGCCTTGTCAGTGATGATGGCTTCCATCGCGTAAGGGAAGGTCTGGATCGTGACCACCACAATCGGCGTGCCAGACAACAATGCCTCCGAAAGCTGCTTGCTCTTGGACTTGGATGACTTCTGCCGGTCAATGGCGGCGATCACCCCAAACTGATGGTCAATCTGCTTCACCGCGTCCTGGAGCTGGCCGTCCAGCACATTGCGGTCAGTGACAATGATCACGCTGTTAAATACCGCGTCGCCGTTATCTTCGCGCAGTTTCACCAAGTCATGGGCCGTCCAGGAAATGGTGCTGGTCTTGCCGGAACCGGCGCTGTGGTCACACAGGTAGGTCATGCCTGCGCCGTTTTCGCGGGCATCGGCCAGCATCTGGTTCACTGCCGTCCATTGGTGGAAGCGCGGGAAAATCAGGGTTTCTTTCTTCGACCAGTTGCCCTGAATATCCACCACGTCCTTTTTCTCGACGTAGACAAAGCTATGGAAAATCCGCAGCCAGGCATCCGGCTGGCAGACCGCCTCCCAGAAGTAGGCTACCGGGTATTCCTGGGTACCATCGGCCTTAATCTCACCTGGCGGGTTACCCGCATGTACCGTGCCGCTTTCGTCCTTGCGCCCCTTATTGAANAAAAAGGTGTTTTCTCCATCCAGCTTGGTCGCCATCATGATTTCAGAGTCGGACATGGCGAAATGCACCACCGCCCCACGCTTGAAGGTCAGCAATGGCTCCCGGCGTTTGGTCTTGGCGTCATACGGCAGGCGATCATTGCGGTACTGATCCATGGCCGCTTCGCAGGACTGGGTGAAGTCGGTCTTCAGTTCGACGGTTGCCACCGGTAGACCGTTGATAAACAGCACCAGATCAATGGCAAATTCACGGGCCGGGTGATACTTCAGCTCCGGCACCACGCGCAGGATATTGGCCTGGTAGCGCTCAATGACTGCTGCATTGCGCTTGTCTTCCGGTGCGGCCTCGGTCATCTCGATCAGGCCGCAACCGGCAATGGAAAAGCCCTGGCGCAACACCTGCATGGTGCCTTGTTTCTCCAGTGCTTTATCCAAGCGATCCATCAGCACTTCAAAGGTTTTTACCCCGTTGAGCCGTTCCAGCTTGTTCCATTTTTCCTGCTGGCCGCTGGTTTTGATCCAGCTTTCCAGGTCCTCGGGGTACACCGCCCGCTCGGTGTCGTAGAACTTGGAATCACCCAGCTTCCAGCCCTGTTCTACCAACCGGTCGATGATGTATTGCTGGAAGTGTTTTTCCTGATGTGCTGCTGATTGCATTTATTGTTTTCCTCGCAAATCAATCTGGCCGGTGACAGCGGCGGTGATAAAGGCGGCGCGGCGTTCTTTGAGCAGGGTGATACTTTGTTCTGTTGTTCTTGCAAGAGCATCAATCCTCGCCGTTTCCTGATCCAAGAATTTTGCAATTTGCATTTGTTCATCCGAGCCAGGCTTTGGGAGTCTAACTTGGCGAAAATTGCCATAGTTAAGATCCTGTCCATCACGAATAAAACTCGATGTGGCCTGCAATCCTTGTATGTACGATCCAGACTTGAACAGGTAGGCAAAATAATTCTTATCTGCACCATCTCCCGCCTGTATAACAACGTAAGACGAGCGAACACACCCAAGAGCTTTGACTCTCTCAATACCACCCTGGAAGCTCCTCATGCTGATGACAAAATCGTCCAGTTCAACGTGTTTGCGTTGTTCCAGGTTTTTCACTGCATGGGTGACTTGCCGCCCTTCTAGCTGTTCATACTCTGCTAGAGAAATAACCCCATATTTTTGAGTTGCTGAAAGATGCTGGTCGTCCTCGTGCGCTCGCTCTTTACTTTCGACAAATAGCCATGTGCTTGGAACGACCTCCCAATGCTCCGGCACCTGCCCAATCCACTCAACGCCTGAATCCTTCATCTTCGCGTTGGAGTCTAGGCCCTTGGTGACAGCATGGGTAATCAGCGCCAGGCGCTTTTCCTTCAGCAACTCGATAAAGCGGGTTTTCTTCTCGATAAGCGCATCAATACGGGCGGTTTCGCGGTCGAGGGTGGCGGCGATGGTAAGACTTTCTTCATAAGATGGGATTGCAATTGGAATGGAAGATTGCTCGCCTTCAGACAAACTTGGAACTGCTCCTGGTCTAGCAAAGAACGAAAAATCTATAGCATTCATCAAATAAAAAGCGTACTTAACAGGAACCTTTTTAGAGTCAACTATAAATCCTGTCATGTTATTGTCTAAACAACATGCTGTCCTTGAAATTCTTCTTCGATTAAGTAATAAAGCAGCCCCAATTTTTGCCCATGCGATTGTGTTATTTGGAAATACAGTCGCCCCCAAATCTTTAGCTTCGCTTCTTGATATTGTATTAGAAGACCCAATCAACGAGATGTTATCTTGTGATTTTGATAAATCACCTACCTTATAGAATGGTAGTTCATTATCAGGCCGCCCCTGCATATCAATTGGAAATCCAGAGCCTCCTTTTAAAGTTCCTAGGTGCTTCAATTTTCCTGTTTTCCATTCTTCTGGCACTTGTCCAATCCACTCTACGCCGGAATCCTTGTACGCGGGATACGCTTTATACTGGCTCATTCGCTGGCCACCTCAGCCAGTAGTGCCGCAATCTCGGCTTCTACCTGCTTCAGGTCTTCATCAATATCATGCAGCTTGCGCGGCGGCTGGTACTGGTAGAAGAAGCGGTTGAAGTTGATCTCGTAGCCAACGCGGCCCAATTGACCATCCCTGGCATCGGTAAAGCTCTCATCCAGCCAGGCATCCGGCACATGAGGAAGCACTTCGCGGGCAAAGTAGTCGTCGATGTCCTCCAGATAGGGGACGTTCTCGTAATCAGTTAAATCTGTGTCTGGCACCAGCTCGCCGTTGGAATCCGTGACTGGCTCGGCTTTCGGGTCTTTGTGACCAAAGGCATTGATCAGCGCGGTGATCAATGTCTTGTTGGATTTGACCTTGAGCTGCTTGGCTTCGTCGGACTTGATCGAGTTCCTAACAAAGGTTTCTGTCCAGCTATAGGGCTGCGTTTGCCCGATCAGCGGCTTGAGGGCTTCGCGCCAGAATGTCTGATGCGCGTCAGAGAGCTTTTCCCAGGCAGCTTCGGCTTCCAGCCTCTCCATGCCCACCTTATCCAGCTCCAGGGTCATGCGCAGCGGGCGCAGGACCTTGATACGGCGGTAGCCAAAGGTACGGTAGTCGAGCATCTGGGAAAGCGCACCGGTTTCGCCTGCGGCGTAGATGTCCAGAATCTGGCGGCGCTGCTCATCGCTGACAATACGGCGCTTGTTGCCCTCGTTGCGGATTGAAGTCCACAGGTCGGTGGCGTTGATCAACTGCACCTTGCTTTTGCGCTCCTGCGGCTTCTTGTTGGACAGAATCCACAGGTAGGTGGCGATATTGGTGCGGAAGAACAGATCCGTTGGCAGAGCCACAATGGCTTCAATCAGGTCGTTTTCCAGCAACCAGCGGCGGATTTCCGATTCGCCAGACGCGGCACCGCCGTTAAACAGTGGCGAACCCGACAGCACGATAGCGGCGCGGCCACCGCCGTTGATCGGCAGTTCCAGCTTGCTCGCCAGGTGCATCAAAAACAGCATGGAGCCATCGCTGATTTTCGGCAGGCCCGGCCCAAATCGGCCCAGCTCGCCTTTTTTGTGTTCAGCTTCGACGGCGGTTTTGTCCTTCTCCCATTTCTTGCCAAAAGGCGGATTGGACAGGCAGTAGTGGAAACGCTCACCGGCAAACTGGTCGTTGGACAGCGTGCTGCCCTGACGAATGTTCTTCGACAGATCGCGGCCAGGGTCGGACTCCAAACGGCGGATCAGCATACCAGCCACACAAACCGCATGGGTTTCCGGCTCCAATTCCTGCCCGTGCGGCACCAGCACTGGCGGGATCTTGTCGCGGTTACCGTAGTCGCTCACATGGTTCATGGCATCGGTGAGGAAGCCACCCGTGCCACAGGTCGGGTCATACAGGGTACGAATCAAACCGGGGCTGGCCTCAAACAGGGCATCATCCGGGTCAAGCAGCAATGCGGTCGCCAAGTGAACGATGTCACGCGGCGTCATGAAGTCCTCGGCCCCTTCATTGACCTCGGCACCAAAGCGGCGAATCAGGTGTTCGTAGATGTTACTCATCACCCGATCCGGCACCACGTCCGGGTGCAGGTCGATCTTGGCGAAGTTCTGGCAAATCTTGTACAGCAAGCCCGCTTTCTCCAGCCGGATCACCGTATTGCCAAACTCAAACTCCTCGAAGATAGCGCGGGCGTTATCCGAAAACAGTGCGATGTAGTCTTCCAGATTGCGGCGCGTCTTGGTGCTACCCAGGGTGCCAAGGGAGTATTCAGAGGTGTTGTAGAAGGGGTATCCAGCGGTTGAGCGCAGAATGGTATCCAGCTCAACATCGGCATCCTTGAAAGCGTCATGCGCTTCTCTCACCGCCTCGCGGGTCGGCTCCAGCGCACACTCCAGGCGGCGCAGCAAGGTAAACGGCAAAATGATCTTGCCAAAGTCCGTATGCTTGAAGTCCCCCCACAGGTCTTCCGCGTTCTTCCAAATAAAGTCAGCCTGTGAAGCTGCCGATCCCGTAAATTCGTTCATTCTGGCCTCCAACCACCTTTTGCACAAAACAGTACAATTTCAAGCAAGTGATTGTCAACCACCTTTTGCACAAAAGGGAGGTTAATTCCAGTTTAACTACTCAGACAGAATCCAACCTTATATTGCAAATAGCCGATTTTACCAAGCGTCTGCTGCGTGATGCCGGCCTTCGCGTTGCGCCGTGGATCAGCGTAACGCAGGCAGAGCGCGACACGCTGGACGCGGCAGCGGTCATTGCGCAGCTGGGCCTGCCGCTGTTTATCAAACCGGCTAATCAGGGATCGTCGGTGGGCGTCAGCAAAGTTACCGATGCCGCTGAGTTTAACGCTGCTGCCGATCTGGCGTTCCGTTTTGACCGCAAAATCCTGATTGAAACAGGGATTGACGGGCGTGAGATTGAGTGCGCGGTGCTGGGTAACGACGCGCCGGAAGCGAGCCCGTGCGGAGAAGTGGTGGTGCAGGATGCGTTCTACGCCTATGACACCAAATATATCAACGCCAGCGGTGCGCAGGTGGTGGTGCCGGCAAACATCAGCCGGGAAAACAGCGCGGCTATTCAGGCAACCGCGCTGGCCGCCTTCAAAGCGCTCGAATGTTTTGGCATGGCGCGTGTCGATGTGTTTCTGACGGATCGCGACGAGATCGTGGTGAACGAAGTGAATACCCTGCCCGGCTTTACCAATATCAGCATGTATCCCAAGCTGTGGCAGGCGGCAGATCTGAGCTATCGCGATCTGATCTGCCGCCTGATTGAGCTGGCGCAGGCGCGACATCAGCAGCGTCAGCGCTTAGCCAGCACGATGTAAGCAACGCTCAGGCCACATGACTGGCGCTCAGCGCGGCGGCGGGCGCCACCTGGTTACGTCCGTTGCGCTTGGCGCTATAGAGATGTTTATCTGCTGCGGAAATCAGCCGGTTGATCACCTCCGGCCACTCCCGCTCGTGCCGCGCGCAATCCCACGCAAGGCCCATGCTGGCCGTCACCGTCACGCTGTTTCCTTTGATCCAGAACTTTTCGCGCGCCAGCGCCTGACGCACGGACTCCGCCAGCCGGTAGAGCTGTTCCGGCACGGCATCAAACACCACAATCACAAACTCTTCGCCGCCAAAGCGGCAGATCATGCCCTGCTGCTGCGCCACCTGCTGAATGCGACGTCCAATCTCTTCCAGCACGCTGTCACCGGCGTCGTGTCCGAAGTTGTCGTTAATGGTTTTGAAGTAATCGACATCCAGCATGATCACGCCGGTATGGCGCTGCAGAGAAAACGGCATCTGTTTCAGCTGTTCATACAGGCCGGAGCGCGACAGCTGCTGCGTCAGCACATCGACGTTTGCCCGCAGCGCCAGACGCTGATTCAGCTGGCGGATAGCGTCCATACTGACCGCTACCAGCAGCGGGCTCAGTGCAACGGTCGCCACCCCGAGGCGTGCCGACGTGAGGTGGCCAATCGGCAACAGCGCGTCGTTACCCTGAATGTTCATCACGCCGTGAGAAACCAGCACGATCTCTGTAATACCGGTCAGCAGGATCACCACGCTGGTGACCGGCATAGGCAGCACAATCGCACACCAGATCAGCGCCGGCACCGGAAAGGTCAGACTGCCGGCACCGCCAATCAGCGCGCCCGCTGTCAGCGACAGCACCACGGCGAGCAGCGGCAGCAGCGTCGCCGGCGTCAGCAGCTGACGCAGAGAGACGCTGCGCAGCGGGCGGGCCAGCATAACGGGCAGCAGCATCAGCGAGGTCGAGATCTGTTCGCTGAACCAGTCAGCCCATGCGACCACAAAGCGCGCATTGAAATCGATGCCCTGCGCCCAGGCGCCCCAGGTCGCACAGGCAGCGGCCCCGAGTAGACAGGCGGGAAAAATGCGCATCGCGTTGACGACCTGACTGCTGGCAGCCGGTGTCTGCAACGGTCTGATCAGCATACAGACCGCGACAAGCGTAAACAGAATATTGGCGATATTGATCGTGACAGCAGCAAAGGCCCAGCCTGAAAAGACCGTGTCGTTAAAAATCATCGCGGCCAGAGCAACAAGATAGCTGGAGGGCGTATGCAGAAAAGGCTGACGGACAATCAGCCCGGCAATCAGCGCATTGACGGGCCAGAATAGTGAAAACTCTTCAGGAACCCGCAGGTGGCTGCCAAGAAAACAGAAAAAGAGCGTAATTAAGAACAGCGTGAGAGCATTTTTCTTATCGTTATGTTCATCAAACAGCGAAACGCGCATTCATCCGCATCCTGTAACCTGAAATCGTTGCCGCGTTGCAGTGGCACCCCCTTTTATTGAACATCACATCGCGCGGTGCCAATTCAGCGAACAGGTTCGGGTTTACTCTCCTGTTCGGCTGGCTAAGGCATCCGGCCTGCAGACGTTCTGCCGCCGATTATGCCGCGCCCGAACAAAAACCGTCTACCCGTGATATCCGATTTTTGCCGGGCATAATCACTTACTTAACGGCTACCGGCCACTGGCTCAGCCGTATGCCCCGCTCCGGCGCATTCTCACCAAAGTCACGCAGAACCGCTTTCACATCCGGATCGAGATATTCAGCGTTACCCTGCTCCACAATCACCAGGCTGTTCTCCGGAATTTCTGCCAGCACGCCCTGCAGCTTAGGGTTATGCATAAAGGTCAGGTTCTGATGAAAGCGCAGCACATAGTGATCGTCATGGCGGGTCAGCTGCAGCGCATTGCGGTGACTCTGATAGATGCTGCAGAGGATCTGCACGGCGATCCCGAGGAAAATACCGGCCAGCATCCCCAGCAGGATGATGCCGCCAATCGTGGCCAGAAAAGGCACCGACTGCGCCCACCCCATCCGGATCTGCTCAGCAAACAGGCGCGGCGTCGCCAGCTTGTAGCCGGTATAAAGCAGCACGGCGGCCAGGCTGGCCAGCGGGATCGCGTTGAGCAGCGAGCTGAACCACAGGCCGCAGACCAGCAGTAGGACGCCATGGATCAGAATTGAGAGTTTACTCTGTGCACCGACGCTGACGTTAACCGAACTGCGAACAATGACGGCGGTAATCGGCATTGCGCCCAGTAACCCTGCCGTTAAGTTACCTATTCCCTGCGCCACCATCTCTTTATCAGGCGAGGGAGCCGGATACTGCGGACGCAGTTTTTTCAGCGCCTCCTGGCTAAGCAGCGTCTCCAGGCTGGCGACCAGCGCCAGCGTGACCGCTACCACCCAGACGGCGGGATTTTGCCACGCCAGCCAGTCCGGCGTTTCCAGCTCAGCGGCCAGCGCGCTAAGGCTGTCAAACGCAGGCAGTACGATACGCGGTAACCCGTCGCCCAGCGCCGGAAAGAGGCGGTCTCCGGCGAGGGTTGCCATACAGCCAATCAGCACCGCCACCAGCGGACCGGGGATCCAGCTGAGCACCCTGACTGACTTAACCAGCGGCGTGGTCCAGAGCCAGAGCGTCAGCAGGCCCGCGGCTGCTACCCCAATAGCACTGGCTGAGAACGCTACATTGCCTGACATCAGCGCCCCCAGCCCACCCTCTCCGGCTGCGCCCAGCGCCACCGGGATCTGCTGCATAATCAGTAAAATGCCGATTGCGGCCAGCATGCCTTTAATCACGCTGCCGGGCACCAGCGCGATAAACCGCCCGGCGCGCAGCAGGCCCAGCAGGCACTGCAGGACACCTGCCAGAATCAGCGCAGTCAGAAAAGCAGAAAAACTGCCCAGCGTCTGGATGGACGCCACCACAATCGTTACCAGCCCTGCTGCCGGGCCGCTGACTGCAAAACGCGACGGACTCAGCGCGGTTACCAGCAGCCCGCCAATCACACCGGTAAGCAGACCGGCGAAAGGCGGCAGACCGCTGGCCTGAGCAATGCCCAGGCAGAGCGGCAGCGCCACCAGAAATACCACCAGCCCGGCCGGAATATCCTGCCGCAGTGTTTTAACGTTCATGGCACATAATCCTCAGCTGATTGCGGTACAGATGACGCGGGTAGTGTTCAGCACAACCTGCGCTATATTTATGACGCGGCAAAACGGCGCCGCGATATTTCACTGATAACGGTTTTTGTATCATCACAATCATCTTCTCTTTATGCCTGCGTATCTGATTTGCAGATAATAAACGCCCTCTGAGCAGGAGGCCGTAAACCTCCGCAGCGGGGACAAAGCAGCTTCACCTCACAAAAATTGGTTATAGCCGCTTAAGATTTAAGTTGCATCTTTATTATTTAACGCCGCGGGACGGCAGCCGTTTTGTAAAATAAAAGTCAGGAAAAGTAATTAATAAGTCAGTTTAAGCAAGCATATTTAAAAGAGGATAATTAGTTAAAGCTATTATATTTCAATGGGTAAAAACTCATGAAAAATAAAGTACGAAGCCGGCTGACAAAAATATACATATTATCGGGCAGCAGCGTGCACCGCGCTGGTGAATAATCGCACTATAACCAGGATAGTTCTTAGTTATTAAAATTAATGCTTAGCGCAATAATCTGTAATGCGCGGAAGAAATCAGAACTATTCACCCATCGCTGGCGTAAAATCAGGTTATATATTGTGAAATGCCACCAGCGCCTGGCAGCTAACGCAAAATGTAAATATGCGTGGCTCTGACGGTAAAACGTAATCCCCTGCGCTGCCGGATGTTTTTTCAGCGGTCAAATTATTTACCGTCCCACTCTTTTATGCAGTTACTCCGGCTCTGCCCGGCAATCTCAGCGCAGGCCATCGTGAAGCACAGCGCTGCGATAGGGGCAGTCATAAGCCGAACGCATAACGTTAGCCGTGATGAGAAAGATATCTGCCGGAGCGCTGTAAAAACGTACCGGTTAACGTAAGCTGTGCGCAGTCGCCAGTTACGTTCAGGTCACAGGAGAGAAGTATGGAGAGTAGAATCTGCGGTCCGCGTTCAGTGCTGCTGGATAGCCTGACATGGCTGGAGTATGCCTTTCAGCCTGCGGGCCTGCCTGCACCTGAGGCTGCCGCTTACGGGCATCAGCGTCACAGCGCCCGCGTGGTGTTATCGGGACAAAACCGGCCGCCAAAAAGCTGTGAATCTGACGGTGTGATTGCTGAAGATAACCGTCCGGTAGCGGTTTACACTGCCGACTGTCTGCCGGTGCTGTTTGCCGATCCCGTGCAGCAGCAGGTGGCGGCGATCCATGCCGGGCTGAACGGCACGCTGAGCGGAATTCTGCAAAGCGCGCTGGATGCCCTGCTGGCACGCGGCGCAAGGATCGATACGCTTTGCGTCGCTATCGGTCCGGCCATTGGCCCCTGCTGTTATGAGCTGGGCGAGGATCGTATCCGCCAGATGCAGCAGCGCAGCGATCTGCCGCCGCTGCAGTGGACGCATCAGCAACCCGTGAATTCGCAGGCGGTACGTGCGCAGGCGCTGGCGCAGCAGCAGGGGGTGTGGTTCAGCCTGCCCGGGCTGGCGCGCAGCATCCTGCTGCAGCGCGGACTCGCGCCGGCACAGATTGATGTGGTCAACGTGTGTACCTACTGTATGGCCGAGGCGGGATCCAGCTACCGGCGCAATACCCACTTCAGTATCGGATACCAGTCGCGCTTTTCGTGGATCCGCCGTCGTTAATCGCTTTACCGCCCTGTGAACGGCCGGTCAGTGGATAAGCGCGCTAAGCGTCAGCGGAGCCGCGCCTCCAGGCGGTGAGATTGGCGCTTCCTTCTGAATCTCCACTGTTTGAAATATTGTCAGGCAGGCTCTCCGGCCACGCACTACACGGCTACGCGCATACCGCCATCGACAAACAGCAGATGGCCATTAACGAAATCTGAGGCGGCAGAGGCCAGAAAGATGGCGGCACCAATCAGCTCTTCCGGCTTACCCCAGCGCGCAGCAGGCGTACGCTTAGTCAGCCAGCCGGTAAACGCGGGATCGTCAGCCAGCGGCTGCGTCATCTCGGTGACAAAGTAGCCCGGCGCAATCGCATTAACCTGAATATTGTAGCGCGCCAGCTCGACGCACATTCCCCGCGTCAGCATGGTGACCGCCCCTTTAGAGGCCGCATAAGGCGTGATGGTGTCGCGGCCCAGCTCACTCTGCATTGAACCGATATTGATAATTTTGCCGCGCTGGCGCGTTACCATCTGCTGCGCCACTTTTTGCGAGACCAAAAACACGGCGGTCTGGTTTACCGCAATTACGTCATGCCAGTCCTGCTCCGGAAACTCCAGAAAAGGCCGCCGACGCTGGATGCCGGCGTTATTTACCAGAATATCGATGGCGCCCCACTGCGCTTCAATTTCATCGATCGCCTGATGCACCGCGCCGGAATCGGTTACGTCAAACGCTTTGGCACGGGCTGTGATCCCCTGCTCACGCAGGGCGGCGGCGGCGCGCTCAGCTCCTTCAGCTGTGGTCGCGTTAATAATCACTTCGGCGCCGGCTTCACCCAGGCCCTGCGCCAGCAGAAAGCCGATACCGCGTGCTGAACCGGTCAGCAGTACACGCTTGCCGGCCAGAGAAAAAAGTGCGTTCATAGTATCTCCCTAAAAAGTCAGCTGAACTTTTGCCGCGCGGGTTTTATCGCTGGCAAACTGCAGCGCCGCATCACTATCCTGAAGCGGGTATTCTCCGCTGTAGAGCGGCAGCGGGTTGATAACGCCCTGCGCCAGCCACTCAACTGCCGTATTGAATTCATGCGTAAAACGGAACGACCCTGTCAGATTTATCTCTTTGGCAATCAGCGTCATGAGAGGGAAATCAGGAAATGCGCCGCCCATTCCTACCTGCACCACCGTGCCTCTGGCACACACAACTTCCAGGCAGCGCTGCAATGACGCCGGATGGCCGGACGCTTCAAACGCAACATCGAAGTAACCCTTATCCGCCATCCAGCCGGTGAAATCGCCGCTTGCCGCGTTAACTATTTGCGTGGCACCCATTTGCTGCGCCATCTCCAGCGAACGTTCACTGATATCGCTGCAGACAACCTCTGCAGCACCACGCGCCTGCGCGGCAGCGGCAATCAGACAGCCAATTGGCCCGGTACCGGAGATAAAGATACGCTTACCGGTAAGATCGCCAGCCTGATGCGTGGCGTGAATGCAGACCGCGAGCGGCTCAGCAAACACCATCACCTTTTCATCGGCATCCTGTGGAAAAGGCACGCACTGGCTGCTCGCCACCACTTTGTGCCGGGTAAATCCGCCATCGACGTGCGGGAGATACATTGCACTGCCAAAAAAGCGCATGGCGGTACACTGGTTCTCCTGCTGGCGCTGACAATATTTGCATTCACCGCAGGGTTTAGCCGGATTGACAGCCACTTTTTGCTGCGGCTGCAGGCGGGGATCGTCGCTTTCAATGACGTAACCAACCACTTCATGCCCGAGTACCATGGGCATTTGCAGCGCAAAGCTGCCCACTTTTCCCTCCTGGTAGTAGTGCAGATCGGAGCCACAGATTCCGCCGCGCGTAATACGCACCAGCGTGCCGGAGCCATCCCATTGCACCTGCTGCTGTGCGACACTGACCTGCTTTTTGCCGGTAATAACGCAGGATTGCGTTTCAATATTCATGTTTATCCTGTGAGTCTGCTGATGTGATGACTATAAAAACGGGTTAAACAGGATAAAACTGTGATGAACATCACTCAGAACGATGTTACAGAAAAGATGTTACCGGGAACGTGAACTGGCTATCAGGTTGCTGCACCCGGGCGCGGCCGCCCTGCGCGATTACCGGGCTGCCAGCAGCTCCCGGCTATATTTAAATAGTTCCGAATCGGAACGGACGCCGAGCTTTTTCAGCGCCGACTGCTTCTGTCCGCTTACCGTCTTCCGGCTTCGTCTGAACTTGGCCGCAATCTGTGAAACGCTCATGCCATCAAGAAAGCAGCGGATCACTTCTGCTTCACGCGGGCTTAATAATCTTATTCTTTCGTTAAGAACCGGCTTACAGCTGATACCAAAATCATCGTCCGCCTTTTTTCCGGAAATGGCATACAGCGTCTGGATCTCTTCAGCAAGGTGCGTGGCTAAAAACAGGTTATTCTCAGCAACGGATCTGACCGCTGCCAGCACCTCTTCAAAGGGATGGCTTTTACCGATAAACCCGTTTACGCCGGCCCGGAGTACCATTCTTGTTACCGCCGGGCTTTCGGCAGAGGTTAAAACCAGCATTTTCTGCATCGGGTAGTGATTACGTATTTGCTTTATTAGCGTCAGGCCGTCAATTTCACGCTCGCCCAGCAGGAAATCCAGAATCAGAACATCAACACTGTGCGTACTTAACGCGCTGAAAAGCTCGCTGCCGGAAGACCAGGCGGCAACAAGGTGAATATCGGGATGGTTTTTCAGACATAGCTCAAAAACCAGACGAATCATAGGATGACCGTCAAGAACAGCAATACGGACTGGCTGAGTGTTTAAATCCAATCTGCCTCTCCTCTAAAAGTATATGACAGGTAAAAGGGCTATATCGTTTAACCTTTTCAGTTAACTCAGTGGTAATAGCAGGAAAATCACCTTCACAATGTGATTATTCAGGTAATTATATAAAACCGATAAATATAAAATTATTAAGATATAGAACTCACTGCTTCACAAATAAAATAAAGGATAATCCATCCAGAAAAAGAGGCACCCCGGCTGCTGGCTGCCGCTATTTGTGCGGACTGGCGCGCAATATATATCACTCACCCGATCGCGCCATTCAGCTGTTCGCTATGTTTAACAAGCATTATTAATAACATTAAAATAGCGATTAAAATGATAAATTCTCTGCCTGACGCTATCTGAAGACTTATTTCCTGATTACTTTCCCACTATAATATTTAAATCGCAGGCGAGTTGTAATGAAGAGATATTGCCGCGATCTGATAATTACCCGGANGAAAAAGGAATCCATGATGATATATAAAAAGTGCTAAGTCATTAGCCCCGTACTCTGACCCTTTCAGGGCGCGCCGGTCCTTCCCGTGCGTAACGAAGACAAGCTGATACTTCGTACGTAACCCGCCGCCCTGCTTTTTTTGACGTCTCTCACAAGCTCAGCGTCCCCCTCTTCCATCATGCGCGATTACCGTTAGAGTTAACTCATCCGACCACTTTTGAGTACCCGATCATGATCGAGCACTATCCCTGCTTATTTACCCCTCTCGATCTGGGATTTACCCGGTTAAAAAATCGTTTTCTGATGGGCTCAATGCATACCGGACTGGAGGAGCACCCTGACGGTGCGGAGCGACTGGCGGCTTTTTATGCTGAGCGCGCACGCGAGGGCGTGGCGCTGATTGTAACCGGCGGCGTTGCGCCGAATGCGCAGGGTGTGGTGGCTCAGGGTGGTGCGATGCTGACCGATGAAAGTCAGTGCGGCTGGCATCGTCAGATCACGACGGCGGTCCATGCGCAGGGCGGAAAAATCGCGCTGCAGATCCTGCACGCCGGACGCTACAGCTATCAGCGTGCGCTGGTAGGCCCTTCCGCACTCCAGGCGCCTATTAATCCTTTTACTCCGCATGCGCTGAGCGAAGCCGAAATTGAACAGACGATTGCCGATTTTGCCCGCTGCGCCCGTCTGGCACAGCAGGCGGGCTATGATGGCGTAGAGATCATGGGCTCCGAGGGGTATCTGATTAATCAGTTTCTGACGGCGCAGACTAACCAGCGCACTGACGCCTGGGGAGGCGATGTGCAGCGGCGGCAGCGCTTCGCCCGTGAAGTGACGCAGGCGGTACGCCACGCCACAGGCGAAGACTTTATTGTTATTTTCCGGCTGTCGCTGCTCGACCTGGTGCAGCACGGCAGCACGCTGGACGAAACGCTGATACTGGCTGAAGCGCTGGAAGCGTGTGGCGTGACGCTGTTTAACAGCGGTATTGGCTGGCATGAAGCACGCATCCCGACGATAGCCACCTGTGTCCCGCGAGCCGGCTTTGCATGGGTAACCCGCCACCTGCGCGAACGCGTATCCGTACCGGTGATTGCCACCAATCGGATCAACCACCCTGACGTGGCTGAAGCCCTGCTGCGCGACGGGACTGCTGATATGGTTTCAATGGCACGGCCGTTTCTGGCGGATGCCGCGTTTGTCTCCAAAACGGCGCAGGGTCAGCCTGAAGCTATCAATACCTGTATTGCGTGTAATCAGGCGTGCCTCGATCAGATTTTTGCAGGCAACGTGACATCCTGCCTGGTCAATCCGCGCGCCTGCCACGAAACCCTGATGCCGGTTGTGCCGGCCACGCAGCCGAAGCAGCTGGCTGTGGTTGGTGCCGGTCCGGCAGGTATGGCTTTTGCCCTGCAGGCGGCTCAGCGCGGGCATAAAGTAACGCTCTATGAAGCGGAGGCGGAGATTGGCGGGCAGTTTGGTATCGCCCGACAGATCCCGGGTAAAGAGGAGTTTAGCGAAACCCTGCGCTACTTCCGCCATCAGCTTGCGGCAGCGAAGGTGACGCTGCGGCTTAACCACCGGGTCTGTGCCGAAGAGCTGACAGACGCGGATGAAATTATCATTGCTACCGGCGTAACGCCGCGTCAGCTCTCTATTCCCGGCATCAATCATGCCAGCGTGATCGGCTATCTGGATCTTCTGCGCCATAAAAAACCGGTGGGCCAGCGCATCGCCATTATCGGCGCAGGCGGCATCGGTTTTGATACGGCCGCCTATTTACTCCATTCATCAGAGGATTTTTACCAGCGCTGGGGGATCGATCGCACGCTGCAGGCGCGCGGCGGCGTTGTTCCTGCCCGGCCGCCCTCTCCCGGCCGGCAAATCTGGCTGCTGCAGCGTAAAGGCGGGAAGCCCGGAGCGGGCCTGGCGAAAACCACCGGCTGGATCCACCGCGCCAGCCTGCAGGCGCACGGCGTAGAGATGTGGGGGGATGTGGAATATCTGCGCATTGACGATGCCGGGCTGCATCTGCGTCACCAGGGTAAACCGGTCACGCTGGCCGTGGATAATATTGTGATTTGCGCCGGTCAGGAGCCGCTGCGCCTGCTGGCTGACGAGCTTGCCGCACGCGGCAAACCGGTGCGGGTGATCGGCGGCGCAGATGTGGCGCAGGAGCTGGACGCGCGGCGGGCTATTGCACAGGCGACCGCGCTGGCGCTGAGTCTGTGATCAGCGTAGTTTGACCGCGCGCAGCACCACAAACTTGGCGCTGGACGCCACCAGTTCGCAGTTACCAAACAGCTTCTTCATCTTCTGGTGATAGCCGAGGTGCCGGTTGCCCACGATGCGCAGCTCACCGCCATACTGCAGGCAGCGCTTTGCGTCGCGCAGCATCTGCCACGCCAGGTGATCGGTAACCGCATGCTGCTGGTGAAACGGCGGATTGCACAACACCGCATGCAGCCGGTCGGAGGGAAAACCGCTCAGCACATTATTAACGCGGAACTGACAGCGCGACAGATCCTGCGGGCGGTTAACACTGACGTTCAGCTCG
The DNA here is from genome assembly GCF_008631385.1 of Pantoea sp. M_9. NCBI lineage: Bacteria > Pseudomonadati > Pseudomonadota > Gammaproteobacteria > Enterobacterales > Erwiniaceae > Pantoea > Pantoea sp. M_9. Next base: position 101,667 of record NZ_VWUF01000007.1, read on the forward strand.
CTGGATGCGACCGCCATATAAGATTCATCATAAAACAGCACCTCAGCCTGCGGATTCTGCTCCAGTGCCATTAAGCCAATCACGCCGTTGCCGCAGCCGAGATCCATGATTTCGCCTTCAATATTGTGTGGTAAATGCTGCATAAACAGCCGCGCACCAATATCCAGCGAGGAGCGTGAAAAGACGTTGGCGTGGTTATGGATCTGGTAAGGCGTCTCATCAAGTGGCCAGACGGTAGTTTCTGCCGCCTCAGCCAGCGCTGGCGCGCTGTAACGGCTGTAGATCAGACGCGCTTTTTTCCAGGCGAGCGACGTTTTGCTCTCACCCAGAATTCGCTCAAACAGCTGCAGGGTGGAGTTATGAATATCTTTCGCTTTGGCTGCCGCCAGAATCAGCGTCTCTGGCGTGGCCACGCTGCGCAGCGCGCGCAGCTGATGCTCCAGCAGCGCCAGCGCTTTGGGAATTTTGATTAAGACAGCCGCGGGCGCCGCAGGCAGCGCGCTCAGGCTGTCAATAAAGTGAATGCGATCGTCAGACAAACCATTTAAGCGCAGATTCTGCCTGGCTGCCTGCTGGCTCAGCCAGGAGTCGCTGACGTGCCAGATCTCCCGATCCTGCAGGCCACAGGTTAATGCCCCAAAGCTGTCATTGAACACCAGCACCGGACCTTCCGGCAGCGTCTGCTGCAGCAGATATTCATCGGCGGCATCCCACGCCTGTAACGGGCTCTCTTCGCGCATCGGCGGAAAGCGCTCCAGCGTAAGGGTGCTATGGGTCAGTTCAAGTTGGCTCATGGGATCTCCGGCGTGGTACACTTTGCGCAATTTTCGCCCTGAAAAGGGGGGCGCAGTATACTGTCTTTCGTCAGGAATCCCAATGTCATTAATTTATCTGCAGGGTTACCCTGAAAATATCCTCGAACAGGTGCAAATGCTGATTGATCATCAGCGATTAGGCGCGTTCCTGCAGCAGCGCTATCCTGAGACGCATGATGTGGTCAGCGATCGCGCGCTGTATGACTACACGCAGGCGATAAAAAATCGCTATATGCGCAGCGCACCGCCGGTAAGCAAAATCCTCTGGGATAATAAAATCAAAGTGATGAAGCATGCGCTGGGGCTGCACACGGCCATTTCCCGCGTACAGGGCGGCAACCTGAAAGCCAAAGCGGAGATCCGCATCTCCACCTTTTTCCGCCTTGCTCCTGAGCCTTTCCTGCGCATGATTGTGGTGCACGAACTTGCCCATCTCAAAGAGAAAGAGCACAGCAAAGCGTTCTATCAGCTCTGCTGCCATATGGAGCCTGATTATCATCAGCTGGAGTTTGACGCGCGCCTGTGGATGACCGATCAGGCGATGCGCGGCAACGCGGCTTAAAGAAACTCCTGCGCTTTCTGAATCAGACTGGTTTTGGTCAGAGCGCCCATAAAACGACGCTCCTGCGGATTATTCAGCACCGGCAGCCGCTCGAGCGTCACGCGTGAAAACGCCTCCCACCCTTCGCGCATGCTCTGTCCCTGAAAAATGCAGGGAAAGTTGCTATCCATAACGGTACTGACCGGCGAGTCCAGGGTGATCTCCTGCGCCAGTACCTTGCGTGAGATCTCGTGAATGGAGACCACGCCCAGAAACTGCTCCGCCTGATTCAGTACATAAACATAGCGTTCACGCTTCAGCGAGCTGACCGCCAGCGCCTGTCCGACCGACTCTTCCGGCTGCAGCGCTGCACCAGGAATAATCAGTTGATCGACTCGCATATGGTCAAAATCATACCAGGCTTCAGAACGGCTCAGGTGATGGCTGACCACCGGATAGGTGCTGGCGGACTGCAGGCGATAGACCACCATCGAAGCCAGCACCGAGGCGATCATCAGCGGAAACAGCAGGCTGCTGTTAAGCGTCATCTCCAGCACCATCAGCATCGCCATCAGCGGAGCCTGACTGACAGCGGCCAGCACGGCGGCCATGCCTATTGCTGCATAGAGCAGCGTGTCGCCTACCGGCAGCTGCAGCGCGGCTGCGCTCTGCGCCAGAATTACCCCGAGCAGGGCGCCAATCAGCAGCGAGGGCGTAAACAGTCCGCCGACGGCATTTGAGCCTACGGAGAGGGTTGTCGCCAGCGTTTTGAGCAGCAGCAGCAGCAGCAGTCCGGTGATGACATAGTGCCCCTCAATGATCTTCACAATCACTTCATAGCCATTGCCGAGAATATCCGTGGAGAGCAGCGCCAGCAGGCCGACAGCGACGCCTCCTGCGCCAAGCCGCAGCGGCAGCGATCGCACACGGCTGAATAGCCGCCGGCTGCGGCCAATCAGCGCGATCAGCAGCCAGCCGGCAACGCCCGCGACCAGACCAATCAGCACTGTCATCAGCAGGCTCACCCCATCCATCTGAAACAGCGTATCGGCAAGCGGATAAAGCGCATTGCGAAAACCCAGCGCCCACATGGTCATCACCGCCACCGCAGAGGCCACAATCAGCGGGATCAGTCGCTGCAGGGCTGAAATACCAAAAGCAATTTCAGCAACAAATATGGCCGAAGCAAGCGGCGCGTGGTAAACCGAGGAGAGGCCCGCCGCCGCCGCCATGGCCACAATGTCGCTGTTGCGCAGATTGAGCGATGCCGGCAGCCAGCGTCCCAGCAGACTGCCGCTGAGCGCTGAGAGTTGTACCATCGGCCCCTCTTTACCGATTGAAGCGCCGCTGCCAATGCTGGCGATTGAAGAGAGCGCGCGAAACAGTGAGGTGCGCGTCGGCACGGCATCCAGCCTGGCGTTAATCACTTCCAGGTAGTCTGTTTTTACCGTTTGCTGCTGCTCAATTGCGACGGCATAGCGCAGGAACCAGCCCGCCAGCACGCCCCCGCCGCCCACCAGCAGCGGCCAGAAGATCCATGGCCAGACGTGCATCGCCACGGTGATCTCATGGTCACTGTTAAACAGCAGCTGGTTAATCACATCGATGATGCCACGAAACGCCAGCGTCACCAGCGAGGCTATCAGCCCTACCGGAATGGCGATCAGCAGCGTGGTCCAGTTTAATGCATGTTTGCTTCCGCTCACCCGGCTCTCCCGTTCGCAGGCTTTCAGACACAGGGCTCACTATATTGGAATGCGGATCGCAGGATCAAATAGTGCCGGCAGGTTTCCTGCCGCCGCGTGCTACCCTGCGGCTTTATTTAGTCAGGAGAGCAGACCTGTGATTCGCTTTGCGATTGTCGGCACCAACTGGATTACCCGTCAGTTTATTGACGCGGCACATGAGAGCGGCAGGTTTAGGCTCAGCGCAGTCTATTCACGTAGCCAGCAGCAGGCTGACGCCTTTGCCGCAGATTACGCCTGCCCGCTGACGTTCACCTCACTGGAGGCTCTGGCGGCATGCCCGGATATCAACGCGGTCTATATCGCCAGTCCGAATGCACTGCACTGCGAACAGGCGCTGCTGTTTATGGCTCACGGTAAGCATGTGATCTGCGAGAAACCGCTGGCCTCCACGCTGCGTGAAGCCGAAGCGATGATCGCCTGCGCACAACAGCATCAGGTTGTGCTGTTTGAAGCGTTTAAAACCGCCAGCCTGCCTAATTTTCTGCAGCTGCAGCGCACCCTGCCGCAGCTGGGCACGCTGCGTAAGGCGCTGTTCAGCTACTGTCAGTACTCTTCCCGTTACCCGCGCTATCTTGCCGGTGAAAACCCGAATACGTTTGACCCGCGCTGGTCCAATGGCTCCATCATGGATATTGGCTATTACTGCCTCGCTGCTGCCGTCACGCTGTGGGGTGCGCCGCAGCGCGTTACGGCTGAAGCCACGCTGCTGGCGAGCGGCACAGATGCGCACGGCACCGTGATACTTCACTATGGCGAGTTTGACGTCACTCTGCTGCACTCCAAAGTCAGCAACTCCGCTATTCCGAGTGAAATTCAGGGAGAAGAGGGTTCGCTGCTCATTGAGAAACTGGCAGAGTGCCGGCAGCTGCGGCTACTGCCACGCAGCGGTGCTGAGCAGAATCTGACGCAGCCGCAGCACAGCAATACGATGCGCTACGAAGCAGAGGTGTTTGCCAGCCTGGTGGAAACGCAGCAGACCGCACACCCTGGCCTCGAAATTTCGCGGCTGACAGCAGCACTGCTGACCACCATCCGCCAGCAGACCGGCGTGGTATTTCCCGCCGATCGCCAGGAAGTGTAAATATTGCTAAATATGACTGGTCCTGCATTGCATCGGAGAGCGGCTGCGCTATTTTTCTCTAAGCAAAGGGGAGTAACTTGTCAGCTGATTGATCGTCATTACGATGTGTAGCGCATCCGGTCGTCAGGCAACCCGGAAGTGATTCTGTGTTGTAAGTGAGACCTTGCCGGAAGGCGAGGAGCGCTTGCAGCGTAATGAAAGCGGCTTACGTCTTCTGACGGAGCCGTTTTTTTTAACTTTCGCACAGGACACCATTATGCAATCGATAGGCACACCGTTACTCTGGGGCAGCTTTACCGTTGTTGTGCTGATTATGCTGGTGATCGATCTGCTGCTGCAGGGCCGGCGCGGCGCGCAAACTATGTCGTTCAGGCAGGCGGCTATCTGGTCGCTGATCTGGGTTTCCGTTTCACTGCTGTTTGCTGCCGCTTTCTGGTGGTATCTCGATACGCACGCCGGGCGCGAGGTTGCCACTACGCAGACGCTCGCTTTCCTGACCGGATACGTGCTAGAAAAAGCGCTGGCAGTGGATAACGTCTTTGTCTGGCTGATGCTGTTCAGCTACTTCGCTATTCCGCCCCAGCTGCAGAGGCGCGTACTGATTTACGGCGTGCTGGGTGCCATTGTCTTGCGTACCATCATGATTTTCGCCGGCAGCTGGCTGGTCATGCAGTTCAGCTGGATCCTCTATATTTTTGGTGCCTTTCTGCTGTTTACCGGCATTAAGATGGCGCTGGCGCGTGAGGATGACACGGCCGTGGGTGATAAACCGGTGGTGCGCTGGCTGCGTCAGCATCTGCGCATGACCGATTCGCTGGAGGGTGAGAAATTTTTTATTCGCCGTAACGGCGTACTGTTTGCCACCCCGCTGCTGCTGGTTCTGATCATGGTGGAGCTCAGCGATGTGATTTTTGCTGTCGACAGTATTCCGGCTATTTTTGCGGTAACCACCGATCCCTTTATTGTGCTGACCTCTAACCTGTTTGCCATACTCGGCCTGCGCGCCATGTATTTCCTGCTGTCAAATGTGGCTGAGCGCTTCTCTATGCTGAAATATGGTCTGGCTATCGTGCTGGTGTTTATCGGTATCAAAATGCTGATCGTCGAGTTCTACCACATTCCGGTCGCTGTCTCACTCAGCGTCGTGGGCATTATTCTGGGTGGAACGCTGCTGATTAACGCCTGGGTTAACCGCCGAAATGACCGCCGGCGCATCTCACCATAATCTTCTGCAGGGGCGTAAATCGCCCCTGCTTTATTTTGCCTCAATGAGACTTTCCCTTTTTTATCCCTGTCACACTTCCTCTGTTTAGCAGATTGAAAAATCGATCCCGCACGCAAAGCCGGAATTATCGCTTTTCTCACCAGCACTTTTCCTTATACTCCGCCGGGCAAACCCTCTGGCGCGGAATAAACGCGCACCACACTCATGACCGATAGTAAAAGATCACGATATGCAAAATAACCTTTCCAGAGTGGCAGGCGTGCTGTTTAAAGGCAGCCTGGTCAAACAAATCATGGTGGGCCTGGTGGCTGGCGTAGCGCTGGCGTGGCTGTCACGCGATGCTGCATTGGCCGCCGGCCTGCTGGGTGAACTCTTCGTCCGGGCGCTGAAAGCCGTTGCGCCGCTGCTGGTTCTGGTGCTGGTCATCGCGTCCATTGCTAACCATCAGCAGGGACAGAAAACCAATATCCGTCCCATCATTATGCTTTATCTGCTCAGCACCCTGTTTGCCGCGATGGTTGCGGTGATTTTCAGCCATCTCTTTCCGCAGACGCTGTCACTCGTTGCAGGCGACACGACAATTACGCCGCCTTCCGGGATCACCGAGGTGCTGCATGGCCTGCTGATGAGCATGGTGGCTAATCCGTTTGACGCGCTGATGAATGCGAACTACATCGGCATTCTGGTCTGGGCGCTGGGCCTTGGCCTGGCATTCCGTCATGCCAGTCCCGGTACCAAAGATTTTTTAAATGACGCTTCACACGCGGCAACGTGGGTCGTGCGCTGCGTGATCCGCTGCGCGCCGCTGGGTATCTTTGGTCTGGTTGCCTCCATTCTGGCCTCTACCGGCTTTGGGGCGCTGTGGGAATATGGCAGCCTGCTGGTCCTGCTGATTGGCTGCATGCTGTTCATGGCACTGATTGTGAACCCGCTGCTGGTGTATCAGAAAATCCGGCGCAATCCCTATCCACTGGTATTTACCTGCATTCGTGAAAGCGGCGTGACGGCTTTCTTTACCCGCAGCTCGGCCGCCAATATCCCGGTGAACATGGCGCTGGCAAAGCGACTCAACCTTGATGAAGACACCTACTCTGTGTCAATTCCGCTGGGTGCCACCATCAGCATGGCGGGCGCATCTATTACGATTACCGTACTGACGCTGGCTGCGGTGCATACGCTGGGCATCAATGTCGATGTACCGACAGCGATTCTGTTAAGCCTGGTCGCCACGCTGTGCGCCTGTGGTGCCTCCGGCGTAGCGGGTGGCTCACTGCTGTTAATCCCGGTAGCCTGCAATATGTTCGGCATTCCCAACGACCTGGCAATGCAGGTGGTGGCCGTTGGATTTATTATCGGTGTGCTGCAGGACTCAGCGGAAACGGCCCTGAACTCCTCAACCGACATTCTGTTCACTGCGGCTGTCTGCCAGGCAGAAGCGGAACGCCAGCCCGGCACCGCGGCCTGACCTCTTCTCTGCGGCGCACATTGTGCGCCGCGCGCTTTCATACCCGCTGTGCTGCCATCCTTCCCTTCTGCCTCATGTAACAAACTGCTGCCATAAACTGGCAATGTTGCCATATCTGGAAAATACTAAGCGGTGGCGGCGCAACGTTACGCTAAATCACACAGCCTCTGACCGTAAGTGCAACTTGTTTGCCGCAAGCTGGTTAATTAAGCCGAACCGCGTAAAAACGGCTGCATCTGTACATTCTCAACCTGCAGCTGGGGTCAGATAATCTGCAATAGTGTCAGCTCGTGTAAAGCTCCTTTTACTCCTGACAGCAAAGGGTAAAACTCCACTACAACGGACATAATGCACTGTCTGAATTAGGGAGTATTTGTTACAGTTATCGCCCTTTTTTTACCGTTTGCGACAAGGGCGTCAGAAAGTCGCTAATTTAACACGCATAGCCGTATGGATACGGACCCCTGCGCAGGTGGCATACCCAAAATGTATAACTCACCTCTGCCTGCGCTTTAGCCCTGATGGGCTCGTTTAACAATGATGTTCGGGAAAGATTGATGGATATTTTGAAAGCACTGCTGCATGCCCTGTGGCAGCAGGATTATGAGATGCTCTCTGACCCCACGCTGGTGTGGGCGATCTACGGCTTACTGTTCATGATCCTGTTTCTTGAAAATGGCCTGCTTCCTGCCGCCTTCCTGCCTGGTGACAGTCTGCTGATCCTTGTCGGCGTGCTGATTGCCAAAGGTACAATGAGTTTTCCCCTGACGCTGCTGGTTCTTACTACAGGTGCCAGCCTCGGCTGCTGGGTAAGTTATATCCAGGGGCGATGGCTGGGTAATACCCCTACAGTACAGAAATGGCTTTCACACCTGCCGGCACAATATCACCAGCGCGCCCATAGCCTGTTCCACCGTCACGGTCTTTCTGCCCTGTTGATTGGGCGTTTTATTGCGTTTGTACGCACGCTGCTGCCCACCATTGCAGGGTTATCTGGCCTGAGCAATGCGCGCTTTCAGTTCTTTAACTGGATGAGTGGCTTCCTGTGGGTACTGATCCTGACCGTACTTGGTTTTGCACTGGGAAAAACGCCGCTGTTTCGCCGTTACGAAGATGAGCTGATGTTTTTTCTGATGATGCTGCCGCTGGCGCTGCTGGTCATCGGCCTGGTCGGCTCACTGGTCGTGCTGTGGCGTAAGCGTCAGGCAGGACAAAACGGGAAAGCGCAGTAATGAAAACAGGACGTCTCTTTACCCGACCGCTGCTGCCGTGGCTGTGCGGCGGCCTGCTGCTGCTGCTCGCGGCCGGTGCCGCTCCGCTGCTGTGGCAGCATGAAACCGTGGTGCAAATTCGCGTGGCGCATAGCGGCACTAATCTGCCGGATGGCTTTTATCTTTATCAGCAGCTCTCCGCCCAGGGCGTGCGCATTAAAAGTATTACGCCGGCAGGCGATGCGCTGGTGATCCACTTTGAAGATGAAGAACAGAGTCTGGCGGCGCAGAAGGTATTGCGCCGCTTATTACCACAAGGTTTTGTTGTGGCCGCCGGCCCGCAGGCTTCACAGCAACCACGCGACGCCAATCCCCCGACCTACAGTTAATCCGATCGTCTGACCTGCGGTCAGACGATACTTTTTCTCCGCTATCTCTTCGTCTTTTTTGAATTTTTGCCCCGGCTGACTATGCTTAACGTTAGCACAAGCCGACGCGACGCCGGGATACGCTCCTGTCTGGCAGGCGGCAGTTCATCAACAATGGAAGGTGTGAACGTGATGAAACAACTTCTTCTGGGTGCCATGCTTATCTCCTGCTCTGGCTCTCTGCTGGCGGCAGAGTCGCTGTGTCAGCAAAAAGAGCGCGATATCCGGCATGAGATTGCAATGGCAAAACAGCACGATAATCAGCGCCGGGTAAACGGACTGGAGCGGGCGCTGACAGAAGTTCGCGCCAGCTGCAGCGATCGTCAGCTGAAATCAGCGCACACAGAGCGTCTGAAGTCGCAGCAGAACAAGGTGGCCGAGCGCGAGCAGGAGCTGAAGAAAGCGCGCGATGACAGGGATGACAAAGACAAAATTGAAAAACGTGAACGCAAGCTGGATGAGGCACGGCAGGAGCTGAAAAAGCTGGCTGCAGAGCCTTACTAATCGGACATAAATAATTGAAGTAATGGAGAACTCTCATGGCTAAAGACACCACATCTGAACATCTGCGCGCCGAACTGAAAAATCTGGCCGACACCCTGGAAGAAGTATTAAGCAGCTCTGCCGATAAATCCCGCAGCGAGCTGGATCGCCTGCGTCATAAAGCGCGCGGCGCACTGGAAAGTTCACGCGAGCGCCTGGGCGATTCCGGTGAGCGTATTGCCAAATCCACGCGCGAAGCCGCAGAGAAAGCGGAAGATTATGTGCGTGAGAATCCGTGGCACGGCGTTGGCGTTGGCGCAGCCGTGGGCGTGCTGATTGGCATTCTGATTTCGCGTCGTTGATATGAACGATTCTCAGCAAAGCCACGGCCCGGGCAAAGGGGTCTTTAACATCGGTCAGCGCGTGGTGACTACGCTGGTCAGTATGGTCGAGACGCGTGTCCGGCTGGCCGTTGTTGAGCTGGAAGAAGAGAAAGCCAATCTGATCCAGATGCTGATCATGATTGGCCTGACCATGTTGTTTACGGCATTTGGGCTGATGAGCCTGATGGTGTTGATCATCTGGGCGGTTGATGCGCAATACCGGCTGATGGCAATCGGCGTGACCACAGGCGTACTGTTTTTGCTGGCGCTGATTTTTGGTCTGTGGACGCTGCGTAAATCGCGTCAGTCGACGCTGCTGCGTCATACCCGTAAAGAGCTCGATTCCGATCGTAAATTACTGGAGGAGGACCGCTCATGAGCAGTCGCTATGAACGCGAAGCCCGCATTCATGAACTCCTTAATACGGTTCAGCAGCAGCGGCTCGATTTAAGCGCAGCAGGACGTGACTGGCTGGAAAATACCGCCCGCTACGATCGCGGCTGGCTGACGCTGGTCAGCTGTCGCCGCTATCTGGCGATAGGCAGCAGCGCGCTGGCTATCTGGTCAGTGCGCAGCCCCAACCGGCTGCTGCGCCTCGTTAAACGCGGCTTCGGCCTGTGGAGCACCTGGCGTATGATTAAATCATCCATGCCGGGGCGCTAACCGCTCTATAAAAAACCGGACCAGCAGGTCCGGTTTTTTTTCGTCAGAATTCCTGAATAACTTCGACAGTTTATCTTGCTTACAACCCTTTCGCGCCGCGATTATTATCTCTCTCCATCAGCCCGGTGAACGTTTATCTGCGTTGCAGCGGGAAATTAACGGACAGGTTTTCAGCCTGCCACAAAATTACGCTGGAGTAGATGATGAAAAAATTCGAAGATGCAGGACTGTTAGCCGCGCGTGTACTGATGACTATTCTGTTTATTACGGCCGGCTGGGGCAAAATTACCGCTTATGCCGGCACTGAGCAGTATATGCAGGCCATGGGCGTGCCAGGCTTTATGCTGCCGCTGGTGATCCTGCTGGAACTGGGTGGCGGCCTGGCTATTCTGTTTGGTTTCCTGACGCGCTTTACCGCGCTGTTTACCGCAGGCTTTACTCTGCTGACCGCGTTTCTGTTTCACAGCAACTTTGCAGAAGGCGTAAACCAGCTGATGTTTATGAAAAACCTCAGTATTGCTGGCGGTTTCCTGGTTCTGGGTCTGGTGGGACCAGGCGCCTGGAGTATTGATCGCCTGATCCGCCAGCGCATGGCGCCCGCCGCCGCCCGTTAAGCGCGCAGGCAGCTTACAGCAGATATACTGAATACAGGGGCAGAGGATCATCCTCGCCCCTTTTTTCTATGGAGGGCATATGGGACAGCTGATTGAGGGTGTCTGGCACGATACCTGGTACGATACAAAGTCAACCGGAGGGCGTTTCAAACGCTCAGAGTCAGCGTGGCGTAACTGGATCACGCCTGATGGCAGCGCCGGCCCTGACGGTAAGCCCGGCTTTGCGGCAGAGCGCGATCGCTATCACCTGTACGTTTCACTTGCCTGCCCGTGGGCGCATCGCACGCTGCTGATGCGCAAGCTTAAAGGGCTGGAAGAGATGATATCGGTTTCCGTGGTTCATCCGCTGATGCTGGAGAACGGCTGGACGTTTGATGACAGCTTCCCGGAGGCAACCGGCGACACGCTGTATCAGCATGAGTTTCTCTACCAGCTCTATCTGCATGCCGATCCGCACTACAGCGGCCGCGTGACCGTACCGGTGCTGTGGGACAAGCAGCAGCACACCATTGTCAGCAATGAGTCGGCCGACATTATCCGCATGCTCAACAGCGCATTTGATGCACAGGGCGCACGAGCCGGCGACTACTATCCTGCCGATCTGCGCGATAAGATCGATGAACTTAACGGCTGGATTTACGATACGGTCAATAATGGCGTCTATAAGAGTGGTTTTGCTACTTCTCAGGCCGCTTACGATGAAGCCGTTACCGCCCTGTTTCATTCGCTGGCGCGGCTGGAGCAGATCCTGGGACAGCATCGCTATCTCACCGGCGATCGCCTGACTGAAGCCGATCTGCGCCTGTGGACCACGCTGGTACGCTTTGACCCGGTGTATGTCACCCACTTCAAATGCGACAGGCACCGCATCAGTGACTATCGCAATCTGAATGGCTTTCTGCGCGATATTTATCAGATGCCTGGTATTGCAGAGACGGTGAATCTGCCGCAGATCCGCCATCACTATTATTGCAGCCATAAGACCATCAACCCGAATGGCGTGATTTCGCTCGGTCCGGCATTTGACTGGGATGAACCCCACGGCCGCGGTTAATCGGGTGCAAAACGGGCGCCATTAATGGCGCCCTGTGAACAACCGCGAACCGAATACCCGCACACGAAACGGGCGCCATTAATGGCGCCCCTACGATCATTCGTAGGGGCCGCAGAGAGAAACGGAAATACCTGCACTCGCGGCTCGCAAAACAAAAAGCCCCGCCGAGGCGGGGCTTTTCATTTGAAAAGTCGAAACTGACCGATAAGCCGGGTTCTGTCGTGGACAGTCATTCATCTAGGCCAGCAATCGCTCACTGGCTCAAGCAGCCTACCCGGGTTCAGTACGGGCCGTACCATGTGAACCCCTATTTGGCCTTGCTCCGGGTGGAGTTTACCGTGCCACGAACTGTTGCCAGCCGCGCGGTGCGCTCTTACCGCACCCTTTCACCCTTACCTGATCCCGTTTCCGGGCCATCGGCGGTTTGCTCTCTGTTGCACTGGTCGTAGGCTTGCGCCCCCCAGGCGTTACCTGGCACCCTGCCCTGTGGAGCCCGGACTTTCCTCCCCTCTGCCTGTCTCCCCCGAAAGGGACGACGACAAAGCGGCGACTGTCTGGTCAGCTTCGGCGCAGGATGATAGGCGATCTGACCACGTTTGTCACTCTTCTTGCTGCGCCAGCGCATATTTATACAGCGCATTTTTTTTCACGCCGTGGATCTCCGCGGTCAGCGCAGCGGCTTTTTTCAGCGGCAGCTCCGCCTGCAGCAGCGCCAGCGTACGCAACGCCTCGGCTGGCAGCGCCTCCTCATCTGCCTTGTGTCCCTCAACAATCAGCACCATCTCGCCCTTGCGCCGGTTCTCATCTTCACGCACCCAGGCAAGCAGCTCTCCCACCGGTGCGCCATAGATCGACTCCCAGGTTTTGGTCAGCTCGCGCGCCAGTACCACATAGCGCGCGGCGCCCCATACGGCTGCCATATCCTGCAGCGTATCCAGCAGGCGGTGGGTTGACTCATAGAACACCAGCGTACGCGGCTCTTCGCTCAGCGCGCGCAGTGCATCGCAGCGCCCTTTGCTTTTCGCCGGCAGAAACCCCTCGTAACAGAATCGATCGGACGGTAATCCCGCCGCGCTTAATGCTGCAATGGCTGCACAGGCACCCGGCAGCGGCACAACGCGCACGCCCGCCTCGCGGCAGCGACGCACCAGATGGTAGCCCGGATCGTTGATCAGCGGCGTGCCGGCATCGGAGACCAGAGCGATACTCTGCCCCTCCTGCAGCTTCGCCAGCAGCACATCCGCTTTCTGCTGTTCGTTATGATCGTGAAGTGCGAACAGTCGCGCATTGATGGCGAAATGTTGTAGCAACAGCCCGGTATGACGTGTATCTTCCGCTGCAACGAGATCGACGCTCGCCAGCACCGTCAGCGCACGCTGTGTGATATCACCCAGGTTACCGATCGGGGTAGGAACGATATAGAGCGTACTGGCAGAAATCTCTGCCCGATCGAGTTGTTTCATTGTCTCATCCGAATTGCCGATTTAATATTGAGCATCAAGAAAAAAACATCACTGGATACAGTATGCTTCCTTCAAAAGTCGTACGTCGTAAAGCAGGACGCTTTGTACCTGTTCTTCTCGCCGGGCTGATTCTGGCCGCCTGTAGCGGTCAGGGTCCGCAGCAAACCTCTAACGTCAATATTCAGGGGCCCGCAACCGGACGCTCTGACTATTATCTGCAGCAGGCACAGCAAAGCAGCGATGATAGCAAGACCGACTGGCAATTACTTGCCATCCGTGCCCTGTTGAAGGAAGGAAAGTATCCTCAGGCACAGACGCAGCTTGGCCAGCTGCCGCAGCAGCTCTCTGATGTACAGCAGCAGGAGCTGCAGCTGCTGCGCGCGCAGCTGCAGATTGCGCAGCAGAATTACAGCGGCGCTCAGCAGCAGCTCAGCCCGATCAAGGCAGCCGATCTCTCTTCCGATCAGCAGGTACGCTACTACGCGCTGCAGATCGCCGCGGCGCAGAACCGGCCATCGCTGGCGCTGCTGCGCGCCTATATCGCGCAGGAGCCGCTCTTAAAAGGTGACGAGCACCAGAGTAACATCGACGCGACCTGGCAGGCGCTGACCCAGCTGACGCAGGATCAGCTTAACAGCGTTGTCATCAATGCCGATGAGAATACCCTGCAGGGCTGGCTCGATCTGCTCAACACCTGGCACGCTAACAGCCAGGATCCGCAGATGCTGAAGGCGGCCATTAGCGACTGGCAGACGCGCTACCCGCAAAACCCGGCGGCAAAAACGCTGCCAGCGCAGCTCAGCCAGGTCAAAAATTTCAGTCAGGCCTCTACCAGTACCATCGCCCTGCTGCTGCCGCTGAACGGTCAGGCGCAGGTGTTTGCGGGTGCGATTCAGAAAGGCTTTAACGATGCAAAAAATGGCGTGCTGAGCGCGGCTGCCCCGGCACAGAGCAGCGCGCCGGAAAGCGCCACTGCCCAGCCTGCACCGGACGCAGCAGCGGATAGCGGAGCGGCCAACAGCGTGGTTAGCCCGGCGGCGGCCAGTATGCCTGCGCAGGAGAACACGCAGCAGCAGCCTGCTGCACCAGCCTCTCAGTCAGCCGCCAGCAGCGCACAGATTAAAGTGTACGATACCAGCAGCCAGCCGATCGCTCAGGTCATGCAGCAGGCGCAGCAGGATGGCGCCACGCTGGTCGTTGGCCCGCTGCTGAAAAATCATGTGGAAGAAGTGGCAAACAGCCAGACCCCGCTCAACGTACTGGCGTTAAACGAGCCGGAACAGATCCAGAACCATCCGAATATCTGCTATTTTGCGCTTTCTCCTGAAGACGAAGCGCGTGATGCGGCGCACCATATCTATGAGCAGGGCAAGCGCCAGCCGCTGCTGCTGCTGCCGCGCAGCAGCTATGGCGACCGGGTCGGAAAAGCGTTTGCAGAAGAGTGGCAGCAGCTGGGTGGTGCCACGGTGCTGCAGCAGCGCTTTGGTGGCGTGGCCGAGCTGAAACAGGGCATTAACAGCGGAGCCGGTATTGCGCTGAGCGGCACGCCGCTGACGATACAAATGGAGCAGCCGCAAAGCGTGGCCATCGCAGGCCTGACGATCCCGGCACCGCAGAGTAGCGCTCCGGCACCGGCGGCTGACAGCAGTGGCGGTAGTGTGGACGCCGTTTACATCGTCGCCAGCCAGAATGAGCTGCAGCTGATCAAACCGATGATCGCTATGCGCACCAGCAGCCGCAACAGCACGGCGCTTTATGCCAGCTCGCGCAGCGCGCAGGCAGGTGCTGGTCCCGATTTCCGGCTGGAGATGGAAGGCCTGCAGTACAGCGATATTCCGCTGCTCTCTGGCGCTAATCCTGGCCTGATGCAGCAGGCTGCAAAGACGTTTAACAACGACTATTCGCTGGTGCGCCTCTACGCAATGGGCATTGATGCCTGGACGCTGGCAACGCAGTTTAACCAGATGCGGCAGGTAGCGGGCTTTGCCATTGATGGCAACACCGGTAAGCTGAGCGCCGACACGGATTGTGTCATCAACAGGAAGCTGGCATGGAACCAGTATCGCCAGGGACAGGTCGTTCCGGTACAGTAAACCGCCAGCGTATCGGCGCGGAGCATGAGCAGCAGGCGCGTTACTATCTGGAGCGCGCCGGGCTGAAGTGGGTCGCCAGTAACGTCCGCTTTCGCGGAGGTGAACTTGACCTGATTATGCGCGACGCCGACTGCTGGGTATTTGTAGAAGTGCGCTACCGGCGCGATGCCCGCTACGGCGGAGCAGCCGCCAGCGTGACGCGTCAGAAACAGCAGAAGCTGCTGCGGGCAGCGGCGCTCTGGCTGCTGACGCGCGGCGGCAGTTTTGAGACGGTCAATTGCCGTTTTGACATCATTGCCATTACCGGGCGCGAACTGGCGTGGCTGCCCGCTGCTTTTAATGCCGATGAATAGAACCAGGTGGTCTTGTGCAGGACAGAATTAAAGCGTGTTTTACTGAAAGTATTCAGACGCAGATTGCCGCAGCCGAAGCGCTGCCGGATGCGATCTCCCGTGCCGCGATGACGCTGGTGCAGTCGCTGCTGAATGGTCATAAAATTCTCAGCTGCGGTAACGGTGCTTCAGCGGCCAATGCGCAACACTTTGCGGCCAGCATGATTAACCGGTTTGAAACCGAGCGTCCCAGCCTGCCGGCGCTGGCGCTGAGCGCAGATAACGTTATGCTCACCGCCATCGGCAACGATCGGCTGCATGATGAGATCTACGCCAAACAGGTACGGGCGCTGGGTCAGGCGGGTGATGTGCTGCTGGCGATATCAACCCGGGGTAATACCCGTGACATCATCAAAGCGGTTGAGGCGGCAGTGACGCGCGATATGACCATTGTCGCGCTGACCGGACACGACGGCGGCGAGCTGGCTGGCCTGCTCGGCCCGCATGACGTGGAAATCCGCATTCCCTCTCATCACAGTGCGCGCATTCAGGAGATGCATATGCTGACGCTGAACTGCCTGTGCGACTTGATCGATAACACTCTCTTTCCCCACCAGGAATGACTGAAGGAGCTCACATGAAAGCATTGAACGCTATCGCCCTGCTGTTAACCGCCATGCTGCTGCAGGGCTGTGTGGCAGTGGTTGCCGGCGGAGCCGCCGTTGCCACCAAAACCGCCACTGACCCGCGCACCGTGGGTACGCAGGTTGATGACGGCACGCTGGAGCTGCGCGTCTCTAACGCGCTGGCAAAAGATGAACAGATTAAGAAGCAGGCGCGGGTCATTGTTACCGCTTATCAGGGCAAAGTGCTGCTGACCGGCCAGGCACCGTCCGCCGATCTCGCCAGCCGGGCCAAACAGATCGCTATGGGCGTCGACGGCGCAACAGAGGTCTACAATGAGATCCGCACCGGAGAGAAGGTCAGCCTTGGCACCTCTTCTTCCGATACCTGGATCACGACCAAGATCCGTTCGCAGCTGCTGGGCAGCGATCAGGTCAAATCGTCTAACGTGAAAGTGACAACGGAAAACGGAGAAGTCTTCCTGCTGGGACTGGTCACGCAGGAAGAAGCCACGGCGGCGGCAGATGTTGCCAGCCGGGTCAGCGGCGTGAAGCACGTGACAACCGCCTTTACCATTCTGAAATAATCTTCATTCTTACTGTGAGGGCGGCGCTGGCCGCCCTTTTTTATGCCGGTAAATCGATCACCAGCGCACGCAGCGGCGTCTCTGCCTGCAGGATAAGCTGCTGCTCATCACGAATAAATGCACCGTCGCCGCACTGCAGCCGCTGCTGATTCGCGCTGCTGCTGCGCACATCCAGCGTGCCGTGAATCGACTGCAGGTACGCGCGCGCGCCGCGCAGCTGCACAATCTGCTCCTCTCCCGGCGCTAACGTCACCTGATACACTCTCGCATCCTGGCGCAGCTGCAAACTCTGGTCTGCCCCATCAGGCGAAGCCAGCAGCAGCGGCGATGCGCCATTGAGCATCATCCGCTGCTGCAGCGGGTTTTCCCGCTCCGGACAGGCGCTCAGCCAGAGCTGCAGGCGCGTCAGCGGCCGATCTTTGCTGAGGTTTATCTCGCTGTAGCTTACGCCCTGCCGCGCAGACAGCAGCATCGCCTCACCTGCCCGTACGGTCAGCCGCTGTCCCTCGCTGTCGCGATACTCCGCCTCACCCTGCAGCACCAGATTTAACACATCAACCTGCGGATAGGTGCGGGGCTGAAAAGCGGCACCCGGCGCCAGCACCTCCTGGTTCAGCACGCGCAGCGCGGCGTATCCCATCAGTTTGGGATCGAAATAGTGGCCAAAAGAGAAGCTATAGCGCGCCTGCAACCAGCCAAAATCAGCCTGGCCACATGCGGACGCGCAGCGGGTTGTCATCATGCTATACCTCCGGTGCACTGCAGAAGAGGCTCACTGCAGGCTTAATCGGTTTATGGTAAAAGGCTGGACGGCGGAATGTTAGCCAGTTAATCTGCCTGGCATATTCAAATTTACTGACAGAGAATCAGTATGGCTAAAGAGCGTGCATTAACGTTAGAAGCGTTACGGGTGATGGATGCGATTGACCGGCGTGGCAGCTTTGCCGCCGCAGCGGATGAGCTGGGTCGCGTTCCCTCTGCGCTGAGCTATACCATGCAGAAGCTGGAAGAGGAGCTGGATGTGGTGCTGTTTGACCGCTCCGGTCATCGCACCAAATTCACTAACGTGGGCCGGATGCTGCTGGAGCGCGGTCGCGTACTGCTGGAGGCCGCAGATAAGCTGACCACTGACGCAGAAGCGCTGGCGCGCGGCTGGGAAACGCAGCTGACTATCGTAGCAGAGGCCCTCATCCCCACCGACCTGCTGTTTCCGCTGGTCAGCAAGCTGTCAGAAAAAGCCAATACGCAGATATCTCTGATCACTGAAGTGCTGGCGGGCGCGTGGGAACGTCTGGAGCAGGGCCGGGCGGATATCGTCATCGCACCTGACCTGCACTTCCGCGCCTCCAGCGAGATCAACACCCGCAAGCTCTACACCATTATGAGCGTCTATGTCGCCAGCCCTGACCACCCTATTCATCAGGAGGCAGAGCCGCTTTCGGAAGTCACGCGTGTGAAATATCGCGGCATTGCCGTCGCTGACACGGCGCGTGAACGTCCGGTGCTGACGGTACAGCTGCTGGATAAGCAGCAGCGTCTTACGGTCAGCAGCATGGATGACAAACGGCGGGCGCTGCTGGCGGGACTGGGCGTTGCCACCATGCCTTATCCGATGGTAGAGAAAGATATTGCCGAGGGCCGGCTGCGCGTGGTCAGCGCTGAGTATACGCGGGAAGTGGATATTATTATGGCCTGGCGTCGCGACAGCATGGGTGAAGCCAAAGCCTGGTGCCTGCGTGAAATCCCGAAGCTGCTGGCTAAGCGCAATCAGGCCTAGTCAGGGGCGGCTCAGGCACTCTATCGCCACGGTTTTAAAATGGTCGAAGTCACGGCACTCCCGCAGGCGCGGCATGGCACGTTCGCGCAAAAAGGTGACAAACAGATCGTAGAGCGCCATCGCCTCTTCATATTCACGTTTGCTGATGGCCAGCAGAAAGATCACACAGGCGGTCTCATCACCCCAGCTGACGCCATGCGGCGCAATGACGGTATAGACCGCGGTTTTCTGCGCCAGCAGGCCGAGCGCGTGCGGCAACGCAATGCCATCCCCGAGCAGCGTGCTGACAATCGCTTCACGCTCAACCACGGACGGGTAAAAGTCTGCTGCAACAAAGCCCTGCTCCTGCAGGCGATCGCACAGCAGCTGAAAGAGCGCCTGCTGCGTCAGCGGCTGATCCAGCACCATAAAGTGCTGCGCGGAGAAATATTTTTCCAGCATCCACGGCCGGGTGCGATCCACCAGCACCAGTTTACCAAGCTGCTCCAGCTGAAAGCCGGTCGGAAAGGGTGACATCACCACCACCGGCCGGTTCTTTTCATGCAGCCGCACCGTAGAGATAACAAAATCTTCTTCAATCCGCTCGCGCAGCGCGTAGTCGCGCTGTGTCAGCCGGGCAGTGACCACCAGCTGCGGATATTTGCGCAGCAGCAGCGCCTCAATCATCCGCAGCGTTGAGGTTCCGCTATCGCACACCAGCAGTACGCGCGGATGGCGCTGATAGCCGACGTCATAGTGCCGCTCCAGCCCCACGCCAATATGGAGCACCAGAAAACCAATCTCATTTTCGCTCAGCGTATAAGGGGTATATTTGCTCCAGCTGCTGACGGCAGCCAGCGTCACATCCCACGCCAGCGGATAGTGCTGTTTGATGTTGCTCAGCAGCGGATTGGGAATATGGATCTGATAGCGCACCCGGGTGATCATCGATTTGATATGGGTAAGCAGATCGGCACGCAGCTGCTCATCGTGCTGCAGCTGGTAGGCATAATGCGTATTGATATAACTCAGCAGCCAGCTCACCAGCGCGTCAGCGTCATCTGCATTGATGGTGCTTGGCTCCAGCGCCTGGATCTGGCGCGCGGCGATATTGACGCGCAGCCAGTTCTCCTCCGCCCGCGATAAGGTTTTGCCGGTAAGCGGTTGCAGCTGATGCACCAGCGCGTGCGCCGCCTCACGCACCTCTTCGCCCACCTCTTCTGCGCCCGGATCGCTGAGCGGAAAGCCTTCGCTGATGCGGCGTACCGCCACCGCGCAGTAGATCAGCAGGTAGCGCTCGCCCTCATCGCTGAGACGGATAGCGTAACGGCTGAGGCAGTGCTGCAGCAGCGGCTGCAGCTGCGTCAGCATATCACTGCGCAGTACTTCAATACTCAGCAGCGGACTGTCGGGCGTCTCCTGATCGATCTGCCACAGCAGATCGGTAAGGCAGGTGCGGATAGCCGTCTCGCTGCCAAACAGCTTCATGCCGTAGCGCGGTTTAGTTTCGATATGCAGATGATAGCGACCCAGCCACTCCCGCACCTCCGCCATATCCCCCTGCAGCGTGGCGCGACTGACAAACCACTCTTCTGAGAGATCTTCCAGCCGCAGTGACCAGGCCGCGGTAAGAAAGCGGCTGAGCAGATAGCGAACCCGCTCCTGCGAGGTGCGCGGCACCCGCAGCGGCGCGCTGCTTTGCTGCTGCAGCGAATCAAAGCGTGCCGCGTCGGCCACCTGCAGCTGATAGCCGGCGCCGCGCGCCAGCACAAACTGTGCGCCGTGCTGCTCCAGCAGCGCGTTCAGCGCCGCAATGTCGGTGCGCACCGTGCGCGTAGAGACCGAGAAACGCCGTGCCAGCTCATCCTGCGGCAGCGTTTCATGCTGCAGTGCGGCAAACAGCTGCGCCAGACGCTGATTAGGAAATCTCACAAAGCCTCACCCGTAACGAAGTTATTGCAGCAGTGCCTTGCACGTTGCCAGAAGCTGGCGCACATCGTCAATGCGCGTCTCGCCGCTTGCGCTGTCGATAATTGAGCTGTAAACGTGCGGGATCACTTTACTGACGCCCGCCTCCAGCGCAATCTGCACGATCTCCGCAAAATTATGCAGATCGATACCGCCGGTGGGCTCCAGCCAGAAATCGCGCCGGGCGCACGCCTCTGCGACCGCGCGATACTCCGCCACCGCGCTCAGACCGCCCATTGGAAAATATTTTACCGAGCTGCCGCCCATGTCCTGCAGCATGGCGATGGCGCTGTCGATCGGCACAATCGCTTCCGCTGCCTGTGAGCTTAGCGGACCGGTTGAGATCTTCACTTTCCCTGGCGTCCCGCTGGGGGAGATCAGACCATTTACCACCGTCTGCGACTGCCCGAGCAGTGCGCGGCTGGTCGCGACTCCGGTAAACACCTGATTGACATGCTGCGGCTGCAGCACCGCTGCCAGTTCGCTCACCATAGCAGACTGACGCGGATCGCCAGCCCCCAGACCGATAGAGAGCGCGTTATCAATTAGCGCGGCGTAATCGCGCATGTCAGCCAGCGCCGCGTCGTGGCTGGCGTAATTTTTTGACAGCACGCCAACCAGAACATGTCCTTCTGCCGCCAGCCAGATGTCGCGTGCGTTCTGCTTTGTGCCCGCCAGTACGTTGAGACAGAGACGATCCTGATAAAAATCGGGGGTCAGCTTCATGCGTTGTTCCTTTCTGCCAGCAGCGCGTCAATACGGCTGAAGATAGTCTGCAGCTGCGCGGCAGTGACGCTGCGCACGTCGGCTTCGATAATGCTTTCATTCGCCTTATAGCCGCGAAAATAGATAGCGATGTCGCCGCTTTTCAGCGCCTGGACGAGATCGCCGGTTGCCCAGCCGGTCAGCGCTTCATCGAAATGAATTTCTGTACGCGCAATGTCGCGCCCGGCGCTGTCCCACACCACCCGCGCGGTGACGCCCGGCAGCTGGTTAAGCTGGTCGATAAATGGCGTCATGTGCTGAACCATCTCGCTGCCGCTGGTTTTTGGCTGCGACAGGTAGCGCTCAATGGCCTGCGTCAGGCCCAGGATCCCCTCTTTGCCCACTTTCATTGCACGACCGATGCCGTTGCTCTGCCGTTTTACCCATTCGACATAGCGGCTGCGCCCTACCACCAGTCCGCTGGAGGGCCCCTCTATCGCCTTGGCCCCGCTGTAGATCACCAGATCGGCTCCCATCTGGTAGTAGCAGCGCAGATCTTCTTCTGCCGCCGCATCCACAATCAGCGGAATGCCATGCTGCTGCGCGACTTCTGCCGCCTGCGCCACGCTGAGGTGGCTTTTTTGCACGCAGTGGTGCGACTTTATGTAGAGCAGCGCTGCCGTCGCCGGCGTGATCGCCGCTGCCAGCTGCGCAGCGGAACACTCGTTGCTGTAGCCCGCTTCCACCAGCCGGCCACCGCCCAGCGCGACCATGGTGCCGACCGGCGCGCCGTAGTTCACGTTATGCCCTTTAGGCACGACGATCTCATGGGGAACCGTGAGCGGCGCCGCGTGCAGGTTATCCAGCAGCCAGGCGTTATCTTTCACAATGACCCCGGCCACACACTGAGCGATGCCCGCCGAGGCGCAGGAGACCACGACGGCGCTTTCTGCCTGCAGCAGTCCGGCAATGTAGTCACCGGTATGGTTGACCAGATCTTTCATTTCAAAGTAGTGGTTCAGGCCATAGCTGACGCTTTCCACCACCTCCGGTGCCGGCGTCGAGACGCCCAGAATAGTCATACGGCCTGATGCGTTAATCACCTGTTTCAGGTGATATTTTTCATAAACTGAAGACATGATGACGCTTTCCCTCTTCGGTCAGATGCCACTGGCCTGCCACTGTCACAGCCACCGGCAAAAAATGGTGCTCTCCCGCCACCTGTTCGCCTTCTGCATCGGTAAACGGACGGGTCTCCTGATTCACACTGAAAATAGTCAGATCGGCATCGCTGCCCGGCGTCAGATCGCCTTTGCCGCTGAGGCGCAGCGCCGCCGCTGCCTGGGTTGTCACGCAGGCGATCACCTGCGGCAGCGTCATGCCCAGCGCAAGGAACTTAGACATCACGTGCGCGAGGCTGTGTACCGGTCCGTGCAGGCGATTGCGACAGTAGATATCGGAGCTGATGGTATCGGGCAGAATGCCGCGGGCGATCGCCTGCCGCGCCACCGCAAAGCTGAAGCTGGCGCTGCCGTGCCCGATATCGAGCGTGACACCGCGCGCCAGCGCCTGACTGACCGCCGCCTTCAGCTCACCCTGCGCGGAGAGAATGCGGTTAGGTTTGCCGTTAAAGCAGTGGGTTATGATATCGCCGGCGGTCAGCCGCTCAGCGATCTCCTCCAGGACCGGCGGATCGTTACCGATATGTACCATCAGCGGCAGATCGCCGGCAGCGTGCTGGATCGCTTTGGCGCGGATCAGCGGTGCAATGCCGTTTTCCCCGACCACGCTGCTGCTCATGCGCGCTTTCAAGCCGACAATGAAACCGGGATGGCGCGTGACCGCCTGCACCACCGCCGCTTCATCAATCTGTCGCATATCCGCCAGTTCGTTCTGGGTGACGATCCCGGTGCGGGCAACGTTGATCAGCGCCCTGACATCGGTGGCGGCGTGACGCGTCAGCTGCCGGAAGTCATCAATCTGGTCGGCGCCGGTGCTGCCGGCATCCACCACGGTGGTGACGCCCTGCGCAACGCCGACAGCGTCCGCTTCATCGTGGTAGACCGGCGATTTTGCATAGCAGTGCACGTGGCTGTCTATCCAGCCTGCGCTGACGTACCAGCGCCCGGCCAGATCGCGCTCCTGCTGCGCGGTGCCGGTGACGTTGCCGACGACGGCGATTTTGCCGTCGCGAAGGGCGATATCCACCAGTTGCTCGTCGCACAGGCGTGCGCGGCGCAGAATCAGATCAAACATGGTTACTCCTTACTGCGTTTGCGGCCAGGGGCGCATAAATGCGCCCCCTGCGGAACAATTCATTTGCGGCCAGGGGCGCATGAATGCGCCCCCTGCGGCACACTTCGTTTGCGGCCAGGAGCGCATGAATGCGCCCCCTACATCTTTACTGTAGGGGCGCCATTCATGGCGCCCGTCCTGTTACAGCGAAATCGGGAACATCGCGCCCAGCACCATGGCGCCAAGAATTGCGCCGCCGGTAATCGGCTTGTTCCACAGGTAAAATAGCAGGGCGCCAGCGAGCGAGCCGAGGCCAATAGGAATGGAGGCTGCCATCGCCGACAGAATAATCAGCGGACCGAGAAAGCGTCCTGAGGCGTTGCCTGCGCCCATCATCACATCGGTGCCATAGGTGGAATCGCTCTGGTTGATGGTAAATTTGCGCGCCAGAATAATGACGTAACCAATCGCCACCCCGATCACCAGACCGGTTACCAGCGAAGCCGCAAAGTTCGCGACCGGAAAGACAATGCCTGCACCCAGCAGCAGCGCTGGCACGCCCAGCCCGACGCCGGTCTGGATCGCACCGCCGATATCCAGAATACCGACCAGCGAGCCTTCAATAATGCGGGCAAACAGAAAGCTGGCGCCAAACGCGGCGACCGCGCCATAGACGCCGGTCTCCATGCCGGCGCGTAGCATCGATACAAACGCCACTTCGTTAAAGGCGCCGATACCGTAGAGGTAGTACATATGCGTACCGGCAAATACGCCGGATGAGAGCAGACCGACAAAAATCGGGAAGGACCAGTCGGCATACCAGAAGCCGCGATTTTCATGTTCGTTCATGGATGGCTCCTTATTTGCCGCTCAGGCTGTTGTGGATCATGTCAAGCCAGCCAGGGACGCCGAGCTGGAAAGATTGCAGCAGTTTCATATCGAACCCGCGGAAGAAGCCGCTCAGTACAAACAGCAGCACAATCGCCGCCATCATGACTTTCGTCACCCGGTTCCAGCCGCTCTCCTCTACCCCTTTCCCAATCAGGATCCCCAGCACCAGCCCGGGTACGGCATTACCCATAATCAGCTGTGCCAGGCCGCCAAAGATGGTGGCCCAGAAGCCCGATTTTTTGCCGGCGTCGATGGCTGCCAGCCAGAAAATGACCGGCATGACGGTGTTTACCAGCAGGTTAGCCGCCGGCACCAGCACCTTGACTGCCGTCACCTGCAGCGCAGCCGGCACGGCTGAGGCGGTGCTGTTCAGAAAAGCCACGACGATCATGCCGATGATGCCGCACGCTATCGCCATACGCTTCGGGTTATGCAGCGTCTCTGCCACATTGCGATTTTTGACCATCAGCGCCGCAGCACCCCAGTTCGGCAGAATGCGGTGATCCACATCCTGCGTGAAGGAGCCAGCCGCCACAGAGGATGCCCAGGCGTTGAAAAAGAAGCCGAGACCAAAAGAGAAATGGGAAGCGGGATCGCCTTCGCACGAGTTAAGCTCGCCCAGAGTACGAAATGCACCCATGCCCTGCGTGACCGGTGCGTGGAACATGCGCGCCGCGCCGGCTCCCACCCCGACGCCGACCAGCCCGCCGATAATTAACGACTTAAACAAAATGATGAGAAACATAGTGTTGTACCCTTTATTGTCATTGTTGCGCCGGGCAAGCCTGCCCTCCTGGCGAGATAACGACCAGACCAGCGCGTTCAGGGTGTCGCCGTAAATGTCACGCTTTCCATATCGATAACGGTGACGCTGACGCTGATTTCCAGTTCAACGCTGTAGTGATGCCGCTCGCGCGCCAGGAAAAAAAACAGAAACTTTTCCCGCCGGGTACGCACCCTGGCGTGCAGCACCCGCACATCCAGCGGCTCAATGCGCAGCAGCAGCTTCTGGCTGTTGCGCAATACCTGCTGCTGCACGCTGCTGAGCGCATCGGCAAAGGCTTTTGCTTTGGTATCGCCTTTTCCCTGCACGATAACCTGCGTCTCATAGTGCTGTTTCATACGTCAGCTGCCGTGCTTCTTGTTCCAGGCCTGCACCAGCCGTTCGCCCAGCTCCTCTTTGTCCATAAAACCAAAGCCCAGCACGGTTGCCCCTTCGTTAATCGCCGTTACGCCCTCGTCTACCGAGCGCATGCCATGTTTCGCCCGATAGCCATATTTGTTCTGCGCGGTGATAGCACCCGCACCACCGCTGCCGCAGAAAGAGATGCCGAAATCAGCGTTTTCCGCTTTCATCACATCACCCAGCTTCATATCGGCTGCCACGCCCGGCACCACCACCGCGCGTCCACCCGCTTTTTCAATGCCGGCAGCCACTTTCTGACCTTTACCCAGACGATCGCCAATCACCACTGTCACCATGTTCACTTCCTCTCTGTTTATGCGTCGTTACTTTTCGCCACTTCAATATGCACCGAGAGCAGCCAGGCCTCTTCCACCGGCAGATTGCCGAACAGATCGACAATCTGTTGCGCCAGCTGCAGGCTGTCAGGCGGAATATCATCAAACAGCTCCGCTTCTACCTCCGGCAGCGCCTCGCCGCTTAGCGAGCGGCTGGCCATCGCCTGAACGTGCGAATTCAGCATCTGCTGCTGCACCGGTGTGGGGCTAATCTGGTGCGCGGTATAGAGGATCGCGATTTGACTTAATATGCGATCCGCCAGCGCCTGAACGGCTTCTGCGTTCAGCGGGACAGCATCACTCCTCACCCTTCTACTCCTGTTTACGGCAGATAATTCGCGTTAAAAAACAAACTACGCGTTCCGTCCGGCCGTGTGGAGACGCATTTTTTCCGCCCTGAAACGGAAATGTGGCAACGTGCGGTGCGTCAGATCGCAGACAGCACATATCGCGCATGCCGGCGGCTTGCATGCATCAGGCGTGCGGAAAAGTTATATATTTACGGAGGAGCGTGCAGGGAAGGATCGGTAAAGCGGGCCAGCACGCAGGCTGGCCCGGAGTATCAGCGGAATTTCTTATGGTTGGCGTTGCGGATATCTTCCAGTTTTTTCGCTTCGGCTTTTGCCTCATCCAGCTTGCTGGCCTGAGCGAGCTTGTCGACCACGTCAATCTGCGCAATCAGCGCGTCAAGGCCGGCGTGATAATCTTTGATCTGTGCGCTATCCGCCGGCTGCCCTTCCAGCTTGTCCGGCGTTGACTGTTTGGCATCCTGCGCGGCCTGGCGCATTTTACCGAGCGCAGTATGCATCTCCTGCGCGTCATCCGTTTTCTTCACTACGCTCAGGTTCTCTTTCAGCGTATCCATATCCTGTTCAAGATCTGCCGCCAGCACGCTGGCAGAGGAGAACAGTAACGACAGAGACAACATTGCAATCAAATGCTTACGCATGACGTGTTCCTTTTAATTATTATCGGGCAAAAAAAAGCAGCCTTGCCGGCTGCTTTCTGAAAGCGATGTCGTTATTGTCCGGCGATTTTCATCTCCGGTAGCAGCACCGATCCGCATTGTATATTGCTGCGGGTTTCAATGTCGTTACCGACCGTAACCATATTGCGCCACATCTCTTTAAGGTTTCCTGCAATTGTGACTTCGCTCACAGGATACTGAATTTCGCCGTTTTCAACCCAGAAGCCCGCCGCGCCGCGCGAGTAGTCGCCGGTCATGGCACTGACGCTCTGGCCCATCAGTTCAGTGACAATCAGGCCGCGTCCCATCTGTTTAACGAGGTCATCAAAGCTGTGGCCCTGACCGGCGATGCGCCAGTTATGGATGCCGCCCGCGTGGCCGGTGCTCTGCAGGCCAAGCTTGCGCGCTGAATAGCTGGTCAGCAGCCAGTTCTGCAGCACACCCTCTTTGATAATATCGCGCGCTTCGGTTCGCACGCCTTCACTGTCAAACGGCGTCGAGGCGAGCCCTTTCAGCAGATGCGGCTGCTCCTGAATCGTCAGCCATGAGGGCAGGATCTGCTGGCCCAGCGAGTCGAGCAGAAACGTCGATTTGCGATAGACGCTGCTGCCGCTAATCATACCAACCAGATGACCAAACAATCCGGTGGCGACCTCAGGTGCAAACAGCACCGGTGCTTTCATGGTTGGCAGCTTGCGCGGGGCAAGGCGGGCCAGCACGCGGCGGGCGCACTCGTTACCGACCCACTCTGCGCTCTGCAGATCGTCTATCGAGCGGCCGATGGTGTAGGCGTAGTCACGCTCCATATCGCCATCCTGCTCGGCAATGACACAGCTCGACAGCGAATGGCGGCTGGAGCAGTAGCTCTGCAGCATGCCGTGACTGTTACCAAACACTTTGATGCCAACGTGGCTGTTGAAGCTGCCACCTTCCGTATTGGTGATGCGCTTGTCCGCCTGCAGCGACGCCTGTTCAGCACGCGCGGCCAGCTCGATGGCGCGATCGGCATCGATCTCCCACGGATGGTAGAGATCAAGATCGGGCGCATCAAACGCCAGCAGTTCACGCTCTGCCGGTGCAGCGTAAGGATCGGGTGAGGTGTAGCGCGCAATGTCGATCGCTGCCTGCACGGTGCTTTTTATGGCATCGGGACTGAGATCGGTCGATGAGGCGCTGCCTTTGCGGTTTTGATGATAGACGGTGATACCAAGCGCACCGTCGCTGTTGAATTCGACGTTTTCCACTTCACCATAGCGCGTGCTGACGCCGATGCCGGTGGTTTTTGTCACCGCAACTTCAGCACCATCGGTGTGGGCTTTAGCGAGTTCCAGCGCCTGGGCGACAGCCTGTTCCAGCGCTTTACGTTGTTCTGCAACCTGAGTAGATACGTTCATCGACCTGCCGTCTAATCTTAAGTATGAATCTGTTGAGTCTATCAGACTCAGAGAACAATTTCGCAGTCGCCCGATAAACTGGTAGGATTAGCCTCTTTTTTTAAGGAGCCAAGAGATGACCAGGCAGCCCGAAGACTGGCTCGACGATGTACCGGATAATCAGGAAGAAGAAGATGAAGAGATTATCTGGGTCAGCAAAAGTGAAATTAAACGTGACGCCGAAGAGCTGAAACGCCTTGGTGCCGAGCTGGTTGATCTGGGGAAAAACTCCCTGGATAAGATCCCGCTCGATGAGGATCTGCGCAATGCGATTGAGCTGGCGCAGCGTATTAAGAAAGAGGGTCGCCGTCGCCAGCTGCAGCTGATTGGTAAAATGCTGCGCCAGCGCGATGAAGATCCGATCCGTCAGGCGCTGGATAAGCTGAAAAACCGTCACAACCAGCAGGTGGCGCTGTTCCACAAGCTGGAGCATTTGCGCGATCGCCTGATCGATCAGGGTGACGACGCGATGACCGAGGTGATCACGCTCTATCCGCAGGCCGATCGGCAGCAGCTGCGCAGCATGATCCGCAACGCGCAGAAAGAGAAGGCGGCGAATAAAACGCCAAAAGCAGCCCGGCAGATCTTCCAGTATCTGCGCGAGCTGGCTGAAGCGTAAGAGGCGGCCTGCCGGCCGCACTCTCTCCGGAGGCGTCCTGCAGGACGCCACGGCCTTAGCGTCCCAGTCGCTCCAGCAGTTTCTGATGGATCCCGCCAAAACCGCCGTTGCTCATCACCAGAATTGAGTCGCCTGGCTGCGCCTCTTTCACAATCATTTCCGTCAGCGTATCGACGTCCGCACTCCACTGCGCAGGCGGAATACAGGCGTCTGCCACGTCGGAGACCTGCCACGGAATATGGTGCGGCTGGAGCAGAAAGACCTTGTCTGCCCGGCCCAGCGACGGCGCCAGATCGTTTTTACTGACGCCCATTTTCATGGTGTTGGAGCGGGGCTCCAGTACCGCGAGGATGCGCGCCCTGCCGCCCACTTTACTGCGCAGCGCCGCCAGCGTGGCGTGTATCGCCGTCGGGTGGTGGGCAAAATCGTCATAGACCTTGATACCGTTGACCTCACCGCGCAGCTCCAGGCGGCGGCGCGCGTTGATAAAGCTGCTGAGCGCCTCGCCCGCATCTGCCGGTTTGACGCCCACGTGACGCGCGGCGGCAATCGCCATCAGGCCGTTATGCATATTGTGTTCGCCGACCAGTCCCCAGTTCACCTCGGCCACTTTCTCCCCCTCCAGCCAGACTTCCCAGCGGGCGGCGTCTGGCGTCAGCTTTTTCGCCTGCCAGTGGCCATGTTCGCCTGTGGTCTCCTGCTCGCTCCAGCAGCCCATCGCCATCACCTGCTTCAGGTTATGATCGTGTTCCGGCAGCAGGATTTTGCCCTGACCGGGTATGATGCGGATCAGATGATGAAACTGCTTCTGGATAGCGCGCAGGTCGTCGAAGATATCTGCATGGTCAAACTCAAGGTTATTGAGGATCAGCGTACGCGGGCAGTAGTGCACAAATTTGGAGCGCTTGTCGAAGAAGGCGCTGTCATACTCATCCGCTTCAATGACAAAGAATGGGCTTTTTCCTAATTTTGCCGAGACGTCGAAGTTACCCGGCACGCCACCGATAATAAAGCCTGGTTCGAGGCCGCACGCCTCAAGGATCCACGCTGCCATGCCGGCCGTGGTGGTTTTACCGTGCGTTCCGGCTACGGCCAGCACCCAGCGATCGCGCAGTACAAAATCGTGCAGCCACTGCGGCCCGGAGAGGTAGGGAATGTTGCGCTCCAGCACGGCTTCAACACAGGGATTACCGCGCGTCATGGCGTTACCGATAATCACCAGGTCTGGCGCCGGATCGAGCTGCGACGCCTCGTAACCCTCAGTTAATTCAATGCCTTGCTGCTCAAGCAGCGTACTCATCGGCGGGTAAACATTTGCGTCCGAGCCGGTTACCTGATGTCCCAGCGAACGCGCCAGCATAGCCAGGCCGCCCATAAAAGTGCCACAAATGCCGAGGATGTGAATGCGCATAAATAGATCCATTAACTGAAAGTTCGGCGCACAGTGTAACCCCGAGTCTGAAGGGAAGAAACGGATTAGGACTATGGTTTTTAAAGTTCAATCGGCTAAACTGCGTACGCATACGTTGGCAGTTTGTTACAGCTGCTGCCACTCCATCGTAGATTCAGGGAATGTGTTATGAAAACGTTAGGCGAATTCATCGTCGAGAAGCAACACGACTTTCCTCACGCCACAGGTGAACTGACGGCGCTGATTTCCTCCATCAAGCTGGGCGCTAAAATCATTCACCGCGATATCAATAAAGCGGGTCTGGTGGATATTCTGGGTGCCAGCGGCGTGGAAAACGTGCAGGGCGAACAGCAGATGAAGCTGGACCTCTTCGCGAATGAAAAACTGAAAGCTGCCCTGAAAGCGCGTGGTGTGGTTGCCGGCATCGCCTCTGAAGAAGAGGATGAGTTTGTTATCTTTGAAGGCTCAGAAGATGGCAAATATGTGGTACTGATGGATCCGCTGGATGGCTCATCCAACATCGACGTAAACGTTTCTGTCGGCACCATTTTCTCTATCTATCACCGCATCAGTGAACCCGGTACGCCGATCACGGAAGCGGACTTTATGCAGCCGGGAAATCAGCAGGTGGCTGCAGGTTATGTGGTATATGGCTCCTCAACCATGATGGTCTATACCACCGGCGTCGGCGTGCACGCCTTTACCTATGACCCGTCGCTCGGCGTTTTCTGCCTGAGTCACGAGCGCATGACCTATCCGGCAAAGGGCTACACCTACTCCATTAACGAAGGTAACTACATTCGCTTCCCGCAGGGCGTGAAGAAATACCTGAAATTTTGTCAGGAAGAGGATATCGACACGCATCGTCCTTATACCTCGCGCTATATCGGTTCGCTGGTGGCAGACTTCCACCGTAACCTGCTGAAAGGCGGCATCTACCTCTACCCAAGCACCGCCAGCCATCCCAACGGCAAGCTGCGCCTGCTGTATGAGTGCAACCCGATGGCGTTTCTCGCCGAGCAGGCGGGCGGTAAAGCCAGCGACGGTAAAAACCGTATCCTTGACCTGCAGCCTGAAACGCTGCACCAGCGCTGCCCGTTCTTCTGTGGTAACGAAGCGATGGTCGATGATGTTGAGCGCTTTATCCGCGAATATCCGGATAACCACGGCGCCTGAGCCGTGCCGGACCATAAAAAAACCCGCCGCTGAGCGGGTTTTTTATGGTTTGCGCTTACGCCGCAGCGATGCGGAACTGCGCCATTGAGGCCTGCAGCTGCTGCGATTGCGCTTCCAGCAGGCGGGTGGCGGCTCCCGCCTGTTCCACCAGCGCCGCGTTCTGCTGCGCCGCTTCATCCATCTGCGTTACCGCCATATTGACCTGCTCAATACCGCGACTCTGCTCGTCAGATGCACCGGAGATCTCTTTCATCAGCGTCGTTACGCGCATCACTTCACCGGCGATCTCATCCATGGTCGCCCCCGCGCGCGTCGCCATTTCACTGCCCTCTTTCACCCGCGTCTGCGACTCGCTGATCAATGTCCGGATCTCTTTCGCCGCGCTGGCGCTGCGTCCTGCCAGCGTACGTACTTCATTCGCCACTACGGCAAAGCCCCGGCCCTGCTCGCCAGCGCGCGCCGCTTCTACCGAGGCGTTAAGCGCCAGAATATTAGTCTGAAAGGCAATACCGTCAATCACGCTGAGGATATCCGCGATGCGGTTGGAGCTCTGCGTGATCTCCTGCATCTTCTCCATGACGTAGCAGACCACTTCGGCACCGCGGCCAGCGGTGTCAGAGACGCTGCTGGCGAGCTGATTTGCCTGCTGCGCATTAACGGCGTTGAGCCGCACGGTGGCGGTGAGCTGTTCCATGCTGGCAGCGGTCTGCTCCAGTGAGGCGGCAGACTCCTCGGTACGCTGTGAGAGATGCACCGTACCGGCCGCCAGCTCGCGGCTGCCGGTATCGATCTGCAGGCTCGCTTCGCGCACCTGACTCACCGAGTGGCGCAGCGCGCGCTGCATAGCGGCCAGCGCCTGATTCAGACGGCCAATCTCATTGTGCCCGGCAGCCGGCAGCGGCTGCGACAGATCGCCTGCTGCCACCTGCTCCAGATGCCGGACGGCGCTCTCCAGCGGACGCAGCAGCGCCTGACGCAGCAGCAGCCAGGCCAGGCAGGTCAGCAGCAGGGTGAGCGCCACCGCAATGCCGATCAGGATTTTCATCTGCCACTCATTATGCGCCGCCTGCGCCAGCCGTGCGGCAGAGACCTCATCGGCGTAGAGGCTGAATGCGTTAACCGCGCCGGCATAACGGGTAGCAAGCTGCGATACATTGCCCTCCAGTACCTGGTAATATTCATCGGTATACTGCTTTTCCAGCGCGGCCATCATCGGCGCAACCGCACCCTGCTGATACGCTTTATAGGCGGCGGCGATCGCCTCCGCCAGCGTTTTGCCGTGAGCCGTCACCGTGCCGGCGTCGATAAACGCCTGCAGATGCCGCTGCGAGCTGGCGACGTCCGCGGCGGCCTGCTTCGTGACGGCCGTCCCCTCATCCAGCAGACCAATCTCAATTTTACGCACCGCCAGCGCGGCGCTGGCGCGTGCGCGCATCAGGTCGGCATTGCTCTGATAAAGGCTGTTCAGTTCAATTCCCTGAATACGATTGATGGCATTAAGCGACTGATTACCGGCATTGATGGCGTAAATGCCCATGCCGCTGACGGCCAGCAGCAGCAGC
This sequence comes from Pantoea sp. M_9, assembly GCF_008631385.1. Lineage (NCBI taxonomy): Bacteria > Pseudomonadati > Pseudomonadota > Gammaproteobacteria > Enterobacterales > Erwiniaceae > Pantoea > Pantoea sp. M_9. The sequence goes on from NZ_VWUF01000007.1 coordinate 134,720, forward strand.
GTCATGCAGATAAGCAGCGAAAGTAAGGCAGTGCGAAGCGAGAGCTGAGCAATCATGATAATTCCCGTATGCGGTAAAAAAGGGAGAATCCAGTGACCCTAAACGAAGAAATTATCGGCTGTGACGTGCGGAAACTTTACCGGTGCCTGACGATCGGGCGAATGATGATCGCTCATGCTGTGAATTTTCTTTACTGCAGCAGAGATAATTATGCATAAGCCGGTTGCGCCATTTTTTCTGATGGTTGATAAAGGAAAGCGGACAAACCGTTGCACGGCTCATTGTCAGCCTGCTGATTATTTATGGAGAAATCATGGCCCCCTACGCCTCAACGCTGATCCTTATCTGTCTCGCCATACTGAGTTATTTTGTTCATAACAGCGCTGTGACGATTTCGATTCTGATCCTGCTGGCCATCAAGCTCACGCCGCTGGCGCAGTTTTTTCCTTACGTGGAGAAACAGGGTATTCAGATGGGGATTATTATTCTGACCGTCGCCGTCATGGCCCCGCTGGCGAGCGGCACTCTGCCGGTGAGCGCCCTGCTGAAATCATTTGCCAGCTGGCAGTCCATCGTGGCGATTCTGGTTGGTGTATTTGTTGCGTGGCTCGGCGGGCGCGGCGTCAGCTTTATGAGCATTCAGCCATCGGTGGTTGCCGGGCTGCTGATTGGCACCGTGATTGGCGTGGCGTTCTTTCGCGGCGTGCCGGTAGGGCCGCTGATTGCGGCAGGCATTGTCTCGCTATTTGTGACGGCGAAGTAGCGGGCTTGGAGCATTCCGAAACGCCAAAAAGGGGGCATACTTTCAGAGTCAGTTGGCTATAATAGCCGTCACTCAACATACGACTAATGAAGGAAAGCCAGATGAGTCTGAACCAGGTGCCTGCAGGTAAAGATCTGCCAGAAGATATCTATGTAATTATTGAGATCCCGGCGAATGCCGATCCGATCAAATATGAAGTGGATAAAGAGTCTGGCGCCCTGTTTGTAGACCGCTTTATGTCTACCGCCATGTTCTATCCGTGCAACTACGGCTACATCAACAACACGCTGTCACTGGATGGTGACCCGGTTGACGTGCTGGTGCCAACCCCTTATCCGCTGGTGCCGGGTTCAGTGATCCGCTGCCGTCCGGTTGGCGTTCTGAAGATGACCGATGAGTCTGGCGAAGATGCCAAACTGGTAGCGGTGCCGCATACCAAACTGAGCAAAGAGTACGATCACATTAAAGATGTGAACGACCTGCCAGAGCTGCTGAAAGCGCAGATCACCCACTTCTTTGAGCACTACAAAGATCTGGAAAAAGGCAAATGGGTGAAGGTTGACGGCTGGGATAACGCAGAAGCGGCTAAAGCTGAAATCATCACCTCTTTCGAGCGCGCGCAGCAGAAATAATCTTTGCCGGGCAGACCGGCAGAGATGCGCGTTACCGATAAAAAAACACCGCCTTTACGGCGGTGTTTTTATTTATGCATCTGCAGCGTTATCGCGTTGCAGCCAGTCGCCGCTGGCAATGTGCGGTCGCCCCGCGACTGAGCGCTGGTAGACGTACAGCCAGGCGCTGCCGTAAGGCGTCTGAATAAGCTGACGCTTATACTCGCCGTTCTTGCAGCGCAGGGCATCCAGCTCACCGAGCGTGCTGGCATCAATGCGGTATACCTCACCCAGGACGGTTCCGTCGCCCTCCACCACACCCGGGTAAAGCCCCAGATTATAGAGGTCAAACCCCTTAATCTGGTGCTCGCCGAGCCACTGCGCATTGGTCATCCAGTGACTATTTCCCTGCTTGCGCCGTAAACTGCCGTAGACAATTATTCGCATTGCTAGAACTCAAACTGATAGAGCAAATCCAGCGCCTGATCGAGACCAGACACGGCTTCCAAATAGAGTTTTGGCATCAGGCGATAACGCAGGGTCAGGGTCGCCAGTGAGTCAAAGATACCTACGCCATATTTCACCTGCAGTCCCGGTAGCACATAGCCGCTGACCTGAACCTGCTGGCTGTCACCTACGCCTGTGGTATCAAGCGCAAGATTACTGACGCCAAACGTCTCACCGATTTTACCCACAACCTGCCCACTTTGTGCAACCCCCAGACCCACCAGCGCGGAGGTTAATGCGTTGCTGTCGCCGTCGCTGTTCAGTCCCTGACCGCGTAACAGGTAAGAAAGTGCTTCCTGCTGCGACATGGCCGGATCGGAGAACACTTCCACTTTCGGCTCATCCGCCAGACCGGTCACGCGCAGACCCGCCGTGACGTCATCTTCAGTGGCATCCGGGTTGCGGATCGCTTCCAGATTAACATACGGCTGATCCGGCGGGCCGGCAAACTGCAGCTCACCTTTGCGGACGATCAGATCCTGCCCGTAGGCGTGGAAACGGCCTGACGGAATATTGATCTGCCCGTTAAGGCCGAGCCCGGTTTTATCCTGTACCAGCTTCAGGTCGCCGCTGAGGCGCGCTTTCAGGCCAAACGCGGAGAGGCGCACATCATTACCGACGTGGATCACCAGATTACTGTTGATCGGGATAGCGGCCGTTTTTGGCGCTATGGGTTTGAGGTTCTCATCCAGCATCACCTCATCTGATGAGACGCCGGTAGCGCTCGCCGGCACCTCCTGTACGGTGATACGCGCCCACGGCACATCCACTTTCCCGTCCAGGCTGAACGCGGCAGGCGTCGCCTCAAAAACCAGATCCGGCGAGACATCCATGCGCACCATCGGCGGCACGGTAACGCGAATGCGGCTGCCCTGCGCTGTGACACGCGCACGCCAGTTATCGAGCTGGCTCCAGTCAGCGTTCCCGCCCAGATTCAGGCTGCCCTGCTGCGTCTGAATCAGACCATTCAGCGTAGAGCTCATGCCGTTGAATACCATGTTCAGGTTAGCTGACGTCAGCGTCACCGGCATAAAGCTTGCCTGAGCGTTGACATCGCTCAGGCCGAGCTGGCCAAACACCTGCGGACGCTGCAGCGTCCCGCCCAGCCGCAGATTGCTGTTGAGCCTGCCCTGCACTTTCTCGCCCTGCGACAGCGCCGGATTCAGCATCGCCAGGGAGATGTTGCTGATGCCGATGTTACCGGAGAGCTGTCTACGGTTCTGCGGATCGTTGATCTGCACGTTGCCGTTAAGCTGGCCATTGTTAGCAATACGGATCAGCCAGTCGAGCTGCGCGCGTCCGTCACGCAGTGCCGCGTTGAGGTTCAGCGTATCGAACGCTATCGGCAGCGCATTGCCCTGCACATCCTGCACCACTTTTACGCCACTGCCTTTCAGCGCCACGGTGCCGGTTGGCAGCGCGCCGTCCGCACTCCAGTTAACGCGCACATCTCCGCTGAACAGACCGCTAAGCCGGGTGGCATCGGTCAGAAACGGCTTCACCATCGCCAGATCAAAGCGATTCAGCACAACGTGCGCCCGGCCGTTCGCGCCCGCCTCAATCGGTTCCGGTACGCAGAGCTGCGCATTGGGGTTTTGCCAGCAGTGCGGGCCAATGGTTGCGCTCTGCTTGCTGTTGAGATAGTCAATCGCCATAGCGCGCGTCAGGCGCCACTCACCGACCGGCGTATCAAAGCGGGTATTATTCAGCGACCCCTGCCAGCGGCCAGCCTGGCGATCAAAGCTGCCGTTCAGCGCCAGCTGACCTGAAACCGGCTCACCCTGAACATTGAGTTTCAGCTGATGCTGCTTCTCGCTGCCGTCGGCGTTCAGCGTCAGCAGGTTGATTTTCAGCGCCTCCTGCTGCAACTGTTCCACGCGCAGCTGCAGCTTGCCGGCCACCTGCTCACCCGATTTAATGTCGCTCTGCAGCGTGGCGCGGCGAATCAGCAGCTGCTGCCAGCGCAGGCCGGTAGCGGTAAGATCGGCCAGCAGCTGCGGCGCCTGCAGCGTGCCACGCGCGTTGATAGCCCCTTTGACGACGCCGCCAAGGCCCGGCAGCGCATTGTCGAGACGCGGTGCATCCACAATTGCATCCAGATTCAGCGTATCGCCCAGCTCGCCTTTTACATCCAGATAGTTACGTCCCAGCGCCACATTCAGGCCTGGAATTTTCCACTGGTTGTAGCTATTACCGCTCAGGGAGCCTTGCGCGCGTACGGCATTCTGCTTCACGTTACCGTTAAGCTCCAGCTGCGGTACGCGCAGCTGCCAGCTGCCGCCGTAAAGGCTGCCGCGCGTGGTGATTTTGCCATCCAGCTTCGCAGGCCAGTCAGGATACTGCTTCGCGGTATTGATACCGGCCAGCGTCAGCTCGCTGCGCCAGCTGATCGCTTTGCGCCAGTCCACCAGCGCCGAGAGATCGATGTTGCCCTGCAGCGCGGCAACGCGCAGTTTATCCAGCGTAAACTGCTGCTCATTGCCGTTGCCATCAAGCGTAATCGTTGCCGGTGGGATCGCCTCGCCTTTTACCGCCGTACGCAGCGACATCACATAGTCGGTAGCTTTGCCTTTGAACTGATAGTCGAAATTATCTGCCTGGTACTGCACCGGTCCGGTCAGCGGCCAGCGCAGCTGCGGGCTGGTCAGCGTCAGCGACAGCGGCAGTTCAGCGACGGCAGGTTGTGCCGTCGCCGCAAGCTGCGCGCGCACCGGTCCGGAGAGGTTCAGCCCCAGCTGCAGCTCGTCGCGCATTTCACCGCCCAGCGTCAGCTTCACTTTTTCGCCTTTAACCGGATCGATATTCAGCGCGCCGTTCAGCGTGAAGTTAACCGGCCAGTTGCCCGCCAGCTGCGCGTCACCGCGGGCGCTCACCTGGCCCTGGGGTGAATCGATATCAAACGTCTCCAGCTGCAGATGCGTATCTGCCGTTTTGGCTTTTACCAGCAGGCGCGAGAGGGTGAGATCCGTATCCCCGGTAATGCGCAGCTGCTCGCCGAGCAGCGACTGGATGGTGATATCCAGCGGCAGGCGGAAGTCAGGCAGCTCCGGCAGCAGCGGTTTGGCAAACAGCGCCTGCAGCGTTTCGCCCAGCGGTTTTTCATCCGGCTGCGGCTGCTGAACTTTCGGCTGAACAATCTCTTCATTCGCCACCTGAGCCGCTTTTGGCAGCGCAATCAGCAGGCTCTGGATACGGGTAGGATAGAGCGTCAGCGCCCGATCCTGCCACTGCAGACCGGTGCTGAAATCGAGCAGTGAAATCGCCGTATCATCAACTTTAACGTTGATATTGTGCAGCGCGACATTCCGCAGCGCGATCGGATAAGGCGTGCTGAGATTAGTACTGCCCGACTCTTCCGGCGGCGGCTCGCTGGCCGGCGTCATTTTTTTGCTGTCGACCACCACACTGACATCCTGCAGCGCGAGTGCGTTGACGCAGACCGACGAGTGCAGCAGGCAGTTGAGATCCAGTGCGAGATGAAAGCGCCCGGCATCCACGCTGACGCCCGGCATCTCATATTTCACATTATTCAGCGTCAGATTGCGCCAGCCGCCGTCAACCTTGCCGATTGAGAGACCAGGCACCCAGCGGTCAGCCCCTTTCAGCAGCAGATGCAGACCCGGCGTCGTGCCAACCAGCAGCGCCACGCTGCCCAGCAGAACGACCAGAAAAATAATCAGGCCAATCAGGACCTTTTTCCACAGCTTCATAGTTCCGGCCCCAGTCCGACATAAAATTGCAATCCATGCTCCTTGTCATCGCCAACAGGCCGGGCGATATCAAACTTAATGGGCCCGACCGGCGAAGACCAGCGCACGCCTACGCCTGCACCCGTCTTGAAGTTACTCTGCTTAATATCATTAACCGCTTCCCCGGAGTCGATAAATACCGCGCCCCACCACTTGCCCGAGACGTTGTACTGATACTCCAGCGATCCGGTTGCCAGTTTCGAGGCACCGGTCAGCTTGCCCTCTTCATCGCGCGGTGAAATATTTTTATATTTATAGCCGCGGATGCTGCGGTCTCCGCCGGCAAAGAAACGCAGGTCGGGCGGCACTTTTTCAAAATTATTGGTTTCAATCCAGCCCAGGTTGCCGCGTGCGACAAAGCGGTGTTTATCCGCCAGCGTACGGATCCAGACGTTCTGCGCCTGCAGGATCAGGAAGTCGACATCGGAACCCCAGGTGGTATCAGAAACGTCGACCGAATAGCGCTGTGAATCGCCCCACGTGGGCATCAGCCCGCCGCGCGACCGCGTGCGGTTCAGGCTCAGGCCCGGATAGAGCAGCATGGTGGTGTTGGTCACGTTACCCTGGGTAAAGTGATCGAGACTCCAGCGCAGGTTAACCGCTTTCTGCCAGCCGGAGCTGCTGTCCCAGTTACGCGACATCGCCAGCGTTGTGGTATCCGATTTCGTATCGTTGAGATCGGTACGCTTCAGGCCGCCGGAAAAGGTGTAGTACTGCTCCAGCGGACTTTTCAGCAGCGGCACTTTATAGCTGAGATCGAGCTGCTGCTCCGGCGCGGAGATATAGGCGCTGGCCGCAAGACTGTGGCCGCGATCGTTAACCCAGGGTTTTCGCCAGGTGCCTTTCAGGCGCGGGCCGACGTCAGTGGAGTAGCCTACGCCGGTTTCGATGGTATTTTCCACGCGCGGCGAAAGTGCAGCGCTGAGCGACAGCACTTTGGTTTTACGCCCTTTATCAAACTCCGGTGCCACCACGACAGAGTTAAACCAGCCGGTGGCGGAAAGGCGGCGGTTCAGCTCGGCCAGCTCGCGTGAACTGTAGGGATCGCCTTTCTTAAACGGCACCAGATTATGGAGGTAGGCTTCATCTATCTGCGAGCCTTCAAAGCTGACGTCGCCAAAGCGGTAGCGCGGGCCGCTGTCGTAATCGATATCCCAGAAAGCCAGCCGCCGCTCTGCAGAGACGCCGAGCTGGCTCTTTTTGAAATCACCATCAAAATAGCCGTTACGCAGCGCCAGGTTAGAGAAACCGCTTTTGAATTTATCGTAGGTGCCGTGGTTCAGCTGCGATCCCACTTTTGGTCTGCCCTGCTTTACCCACGCCTGGTAGTCCGGATCGTCTTTCGCTTCGCCCTCGATCACAATGGTGCTGCCGCCGATTTTCACCGGTTCGCCGGCTGTCACATGGGCAATCAGAACCGGACGGCCGCCCTGTGGCGGGGGCGGACGCGATTCAAAGTCAATCTGCGGTTCATAGTAGCCGAGCGCGCGCAGTCCCTCTTTAATGGCATTTGAGACCCGCGCCTGAAAGCGCCCGTCACTGGAGACTTCATCGCTGCCAATGGTGGACAGGCGCGCCCTGACATTTTTTTCTAAATCCCCGGTAAGACCTTCTACCTGCAGTCGCACTTTCGCTGCCTCAACGGCAGGCGCAGCAAGCAGCAGGCTGGCCAAACAATAAGCATGAAATCGCGGCACGCGTACTCCTGTTATCAATGCCTGCCCCCCTTCCGCAGGGGCGTTAATCAGTCAGGCAGGGTTTCACTTCCCCCATTTACCCATCAGCATAGCCATCTTTTAGGACAAGCGGCTACGTTAAACCCACGACTAAGCCAAATTGATAGCTATTGTCGGTAATTGGTCGCGGTGATACAACCGGGATGCCGTGCTTCTGTGCACCGCTGCGCTGCTGTCGGATAAATCTGATGTCACCGATCGTGCCTCTGGCGGCATGACAGGCGCTGCTGCTATAATCACCGACCAGCAGGCCCTGCCTGCGTTCAATTCTGCCCCGACGTTACTTTCTATTGTCGAACTGGCGCAGACATTTTTGGCACGGATAGCCCTGTCAGACTGGTGTGTACCGGACGTACCCCTCTTCGCGCTGCCCAGGCCAAAAATGACAAGTGATTAACTCAACGGATCTTTTATGCTAGATAGCCTGCTTGTCATACTTTTACTGATTGTCATCAGTTCCTTTTTTTCTCTTTCGGAGATCTCGCTGGCGGCCGCCCGTAAGATCAAACTCAAACTGCTGGCTGATGAAGGCAATATCAACGCGCAGCGCGTGCTGAAGATGCAGGAACAGCCCGGCATGTTCTTTACCGTGGTGCAGATCGGCCTGAACGCGGTCGCGATTCTGGGCGGTATCGTTGGCGACGCTGCGTTCTCCCCCGCTTTCAGCAGCCTGTTCAACCGCTTTGTGGAGCCTGAGCTGGCAGAGAAGCTCAGCTTTATCTGCTCCTTTACCATCGTGACCAGCCTGTTCATTCTGTTTGCTGACCTGACGCCCAAGCGCGTCGGCATGATCGCTCCGGAAGCCGTCGCGCTGCGTATCATCAATCCGATGCGCTTTTGCCTGCTGGTCATGCGGCCGCTGGTCTGGCTGTTCAACGGCCTCGCCAACGTCTTTTTCCGTCTCTTCAAGCTGCCGATGGTACGCAAAGATGATATTACCTCTGACGATATCTATGCGGTGGTAGAGGCGGGTGCGCTGGCTGGCGTGCTGCGCAAGCAGGAGCATGAGCTGATTGAGAATGTGTTTGAGCTGGAGTCGCGCACCGTTCCCTCTTCCATGACCTCACGCGAGAACATCGTCTGGTTCGATCTGCGTGAAGATGAACTGAGCCTGAAAACCAAAATCGCCCAGCATCCGCACTCAAAGTTCCTGGTGTGCGACGGCGATATCGATCATATCGTCGGCTACGTTGACTCCAAAGAGCTGCTGCTGCGCGTGCTGGGTAATCAGAGCATGGCGCTCAACAGCGGCGTCCAGATCCGCTCGGCGCTGATTGTGCCGGATACGCTAACGCTATCGGAAGCGCTGGAGAGTTTTAAAACCGCCGGCGAAGACTTTGCTGTGATCATGAATGAGTATGCGCTGGTGGTAGGTATCATCACGCTGAATGACGTGATGACCACGCTGATGGGTGACCTGGTGGGTCAGGGGCTGGAAGAACAGATTGTCGCGCGCGACGAGAACTCCTGGCTGGTCGAAGGGGGCACCCCGATTGATGATGTTATGCGCGTGCTGGATATCGATGAATTTCCGCAGTCCGGCAACTATGAGACCATCGGTGGTTTTATGATGTATATGCTGCGCAAAATCCCGAAGCGCACTGACTTTGTGAAGTTCTCTGGCTATAAGTTTGAGGTAGTGGATATCGACAGTTACCGTATCGACCAGCTGCTGGTAACGCGTATTGACGAACGCCCGCCGGCGCTCAGCGTGAAAACCAGCGATGATGAAAATCCATCCCTCTCCTGATCGATAAGCGCATGGCCATGAAGCCGCAGCGCTAAAACAGAAACATCAAGGGCGCCAGCGGCGCCCTTTTTACTGCCTGATTTTAACGTTTAGTTATACTCAGCCTGCAGTCGCAGCACCTGACGATTGATTTCTGACATCACGCTGAGGTGCTGTTTATCTTTAACGCGTGGCAAAATCACTTTGCCTTTATCAAACTCAAACGCGCCAACATCCTTGATATACAACCTTCCTTTAAATAGCGTTTTCACATATTTCGCAATTTGCAGCGGATTATATCGCTGGAAGATCTTCATGCTGTTTAACTCCTGAACAGATGTAATACGCTTCGCCGTTGCCAAATGGGTACGAACTCATGAAGCGCAAATGAGGCCTAAATATAGAACAGGATTTTTGATCCGGGTTCCGGAAACATGAATTTTTTACTGAATTGACACATCATTACAGACAACTCTGTCATTCAGCTCACAAAATCCAGTATAAACCTTTGTTGGTTACAGATTTGTGGCGCAGGTTGCAAAGCTGCCAGGTTTTCGCGACAGGCGCATCATCCGCGCTTACCATGACAAAAATATGACCAACTGGTCTGATCACTAAGGAGCACTCTATGCGTCTGGCCCTTCCTCTGCTTGCGATCGCCCTGCTGTTGCCTGGCCTGGCAGCAGCACACGCTTTTAAAACCGGCGAACGCGTGCCGCCGGTCGGCATTGCCGACCGGGGCGAGCTGATCTATCAGCAGGATAAGTTCAGCTATCAGCCGTGGAACAGCGCTCAGCTCAGCGGCAAGGTACGGGTGATCCTGCATCTCGCCGGACGCATCTCAGCTAAAGAGCAAAATGCGGCGCTGATCGAGGCGATCAAGGCAGCCCAGCTACCGCACGATCGCTATCAGACCACCACGCTGGTCGATACCGACGATGCCATTCCGGGGACCGGTATGTTTGTGCGCAATAGCATTGAAAGTAACAAAGCGCAGTTCCCGTGGTCGCAGTTCATTATCGACAGCAACGGCAGCGCGCGAAAAGCCTGGCAGCTGGGAAAAGGGGGATCGACCGTAGTGGTGCTGGATAAAACGGCACATATCCGTTTTGCAAAAGAGGGCGCGCTGACGCAGGATGAAGTTAAAGAGGTGATAACGCTGCTTCGCTCTCTGCTGCAGCCGTAAATAACGGGAGGCGTGCGCCTCCCGATGCATTAAAACAGAGAAACGCGGAAACCGGGATTCAGGAAGGATTCGCGCGGCGTATAGTCAAGCGTACGCCCCTGCCAGTCATGCACGTGGGCTCCCGCCGCCAGCGCAACCGCATGGCCTGCGCCGGTATCCCAGATATTGGTAGGCCCGAAGCGCGGATAGAGCTGCGCTTTACCTTCAGCCACAAGGCAGAACTTCAGCGATGAGCCGATAGCCGTAGTCTGGTGTTCGCCCAACTGCGTCAGGTACTCCTTCAGCTCCGGATCGTTATCAGCGTGCGAGCGGCTGACGACGACCAGCGGTGGCCGCGCATCCAGCACGTGAATGCGGGTAGTCTGCCCCGCCTCCTCTTTCCACGCTTTACCCTCTGCCGCTGAATAGAGCACGCCCAGCGCTGGCGCATAGACGACACCCATCACCGGCTTACCCTGGTCGATCAGGGCAATGTTGACGGTAAATTCGCCGTTACGCTTGATAAACTCTTTGGTGCCATCCAGCGGATCGACCAGCCAGTAACGCTGCCACTGCTGGCGGATCGTCCAGGCTGGCGGATCCTCTTCAGACAGGACCGGCAGATCGGGCGCGATCGTTTTTAAGCCCTGCATGATCACATCATGTGCGGCCAGATCCGCCGCGGTAACGGGTGAATCATCCGCTTTACGGGTCACGTCCATCGGCTGTGCGCCATCGTAGACCTGCATAATTGCATCGCCTGCTTCGCGCGCCAGCTGGCAAATTTTATCTAACATGCTTCACCTCATTTTCGCAGAAATGCGCTTTCCGACCCGGAGTGCTGCTCTTCAGAGTCTGGCAGGTAAAGACCCGCCTGTCTGTTGCCGGCATCGTATTCAATAATAGATCGTATTATCAATACCATAGATTGCAAAGGGTAACTATGGCGCATTGCTGAATCGCCTGCGGTGGCGGAAAAAAAGTAAAACCCCGATATCTATCACAAATTGAACTGATAATTTGTCACGGTTTTACATTATTTTGAGAAGCCTATTAGATAAACAAGGAGAGAGCCGTGTTCAGAATGAACATGTCGTTACTGGCGCTGTGTCTGGCAGCCGCTACCGCTCAGGCTGCAACTGTGGATCTGCGTATTCTGGAAACAACCGATCTGCACAGCAATATGATGGATTTTGATTATTACAAAGATAAATCCACAGAGAAGTTTGGCCTGGTGCGTACCGCCACGCTGATTCAGCAGGCGCGCGCCGAGCGCAAAAACAGCGTGCTGGTCGATAATGGCGATATCATCCAGGGCAGCCCGCTTGGCGATTATATGGCGGCAAAAGGGCTGCAGCCGGGTGAAGTGCATCCGGTTTATAAGGCGCTGAACACGCTCGATTATGCGGTCGGTAATCTGGGTAACCACGAGTTTAACTACGGCCTCCCTTATCTGCAGCGCGCGCTGGCAGGCGCACGGTTTCCTTACGTCAATGCCAATATCATTGATGAAGCCAGCGGTAAGCCTCTGTTTACGCCCTATCTGATTAAAGAGACCCTGGTAACCGATCGCAGCGGCGCTCAGCACACGCTTAAAATTGGCTATATCGGCTTTGTGCCCCCGCAGATTATGGTATGGGATCGCAATAATCTGCAGGGTAAAGTGCGGGTTGATGACATTACCGCAACCGCCAAACGCTATGTGCCGGAAATGCGCGCTAAAGGTGCTGACATTATTGTTGCCATTCCCCACTCCGGCCTGAGCAGTGAGCCCTATCATGCGATGGCGGAAAACTCGGTGTGGTATCTGAGCCAGGTACCGGGTATCAACGCGATTATGTTCGGTCATGCACATGCCATATTTCCCTCTAAAGAGTTTGCTGCAATTAAAGGCGCGGATATCACTCAGGGGACGCTGAACGGCATCCCCGCGGTGATGCCGGGGATGTGGGGCGATCATCTTGGCGTGGTCGATCTGGTGCTGAGCAACGATCGCGGGCCGTGGCAGGTGACGCAGGGAAGCGCCGCTGCCCGTCCGATTTATGACGCAGCGGCGAAGCGATCGCTGGCGGCAGAAGATCCCGCGCTGGTGGCGGTACTGGCGGAAGATCATCGCGCCACGCGCGAGTTTGTCGCCAAACCGATCGGCAAATCAGCCGATGTGATGTACAGCTATCTGGCGCTGGTGCAGGACGATCCTACCGTGCAGATTGTGAATAACGCGCAGCGCGCCTATACCGAGCGCTTTATTCAGGGCGATCCCGATCTGGGAGATCTGCCGGTGCTGTCGGCAGCCGCTCCGTTTAAAGTCGGCGGCCGCAAAAACGATCCCGCAAGCTATGTAGAGGTTGAGAAAGGTGAGCTGACGTTTCGCAACGCCGCCGATCTGTATCTCTACCCCAATACGCTGGTTGTAATGAAGGTGAGTGGCGCTCAGGTTAAAGAGTGGCTGGAGTGCTCAGCCGGGCAGTTTAATCAGATTGACCCGCACAGCAGCAAGCCGCAGTCGCTGATTAACTGGGATTTTCGCACCTACAATTTTGACGTGATAGATGGTGTGAATTATCAGATTGACGTGACGCAGCCCGCCCGCTATGACAGCGAATGTGCCCTGATTAATCAAAATGCGTCACGTATCCGCCAGCTTACGTGGCAGGGTAAACCGGTTGATCCCGCGGCAACCTTCCTTGTGGCAACCAATAATTATCGCGCCTGGGGCGGTAAGTTTGCTGGTACCGGCGAACCGTTTGTCGCCTTTGCCTCACCGGATGAGAATCGCGCCGTGGTGGCAGCCTATATCAGCAGCCAAAGCAAGCAACAGGGCGCCGTGCAGCCGCAGGCAGATCATAACTGGCGTTTAGCGCCCATAAAGAGCGAGACGCCGCTGGATATTCGTTTTGAAACGGCACCGGGCAGTAAAGCAACGCAGTTTATAAACCAGTATGCTGACTATCCGATGAAGCCGGTGAGCACAGACGCGACGGGCTTTGCTATCTGGCAGGTCAACCTGCAGCATCCCTGACCCCGCCTGTCACCAGGGCGCCATTAATGGCGCCCCTGCATCGGCCCACCCGTAGGGGGCGCATTAATGCGCCCCTGGTTTCAATCCCGTACGCAATAAGGGCGCCATTAATGGCGCCCCTACACCGGCCCGCCCGTAGGGGGCGCATTAATGCGCCCCTGGTTTCAATCCCGCACGTAACCAGGGCGCCATTAATGGCGCCCCTGTACCGGCCCACCCGTAGGGGGCGCATTAATGCGCCCCTGGTTTCAATCCCGCATGCAACAAGGGCGCCATTAATGGCGCCCCTACATCGGCCTACCCGTAGGGGGCGCATTAATGCGCCCCTGGTTCCAGCCCCCGTACGCAACAAGGGCGCCATAAATGGCGCCCCTGGCGGCGGAGCTGTTACAGGATTTCCAGCAGCTCAACTTCAAAAATCAGGGTGCTGAATGGCGGGATTGAGGCGCCGGCACCACGCTCACCGTAGGCGAGGTTGTGCGGGATAGTCAGCTCCCATTTTGAGCCAACCGGCATCAGCGTTAATGCTTCGATCCAGCCAGCGATAACGCCGGTAACCGGAAACTCTGCTGGCTCACCGCGGGCAACGGAGCTGTCGAACACGCTGCCGTCGATCAGCTTACCGGTGTAGTGCACGCGTACGCGATCCTGACGTGACGGGATTGGGCCATCGCCCTGCTTGATTACGCTAAACTGCAGACCTGACTCCGTCGTGCTCACGCCTTCGCGCTGAGCATTCTGCTCCAGGAACTGCTGACCCTGTGCGGCCATCGCTTCGGTGCGCTCGCGGCGCACGCCTTCTGCACGCTCGTGTACTTCGCGCAGCGCGCGGTGTACCACATCAACCGGAACCGCCGGTGAGTTCCCTTCCAGCGCGTCGCGCAGACCTGCCAGCAGTGCTTCAGGCTGCAGACCCTGCAGTCCAGACTCCTGCAGCTGCTGACCAACCTGTAAACCGATACCGTAACTTGCTTGTGATTCGACGCTGTCAAATGAAGGGGTCGTCATCTTGATTCCTTAATCCCGGATAAAAGTGAACCGGCAGCATAGCAGCGCACGCGGCTGGCGTAAAATCTCACGCGGTGCGTGATGACATTTGGCGACGAAACAGAAACAATACGCAGGTCAAATTTTTCAATGCTGGCGGGCACTTCCTGCTGTCATTGCCCATACTGTAAAACAAGAGAGATAACATGGGCCAGATTGCCCCACGACGTCGCCGGACGCGCACCACGCGAACGCTGTTACCCTGGCTGCAACGCTGGCTGCCAGCCAGAATGCATAAAACCGCTGGCGAGGAGGATTCACCTATGGCCACAGATACCCCGTCCCGCATGCCTGCTGCCCTGCAGCGCGTCTGGCACCTGCTGGATGATGTACGCTGGATGGATCCCCTGCCGCCGCTTCATCGCCGCGGCATCGTTATTGCCCTGATCATTGTGCTGCTGGCGTTTCTCTGGCCGACCAGCAATGGAAAATATCCGGTTGAACGTTCGGTTGAGAGTCAGCCGAAAGAGGTGCCAATGCAGGCGGAGCTTTCTGGTAATCAGGATAGCGCTTCTGCGCCGCAAAACCGCCAGCCGGCTATTGATGCGCAGGGCACCTGGCGCAGCTACAGCGTAGCCTCGGGTCAGACGCTGGCGCAGCTGTTCCGGGACAATAATCTGCCGGTTAATGATGTGTTCGCTATGGCGCGCGTAGAGGGTGAAGGCTCACCGCTGAGCTCGCTGCAGAGCGGTCAGCAGGTGAAGATTCGGCAGAATGGCGACGGCGTGGTGACCGGTCTTACCGTTGATGGCAGTAACGGTCCGGTGCTCTTTACCCGTCAGCCCGACGGCACCTTTATCCGCGCTCAGTAAGCGCCGGAAACAAAAACGCCGGCACAGGGCCGGCGTTTTCGCATCACTGCATAAGATTATGCAGCAACTACATTCACAACCAGTTTAGCGAAAACTTCGCTATGAACCTGGAAGTCAACTTCATGCTCACCGGTGGTGCGCAGAACGCCGTTCGGCAGGCGAACTTCGCTCTTAGACACCTCAACACCTGCTGCAGAAACTGCATCAGCGATGTCGCGGGTACCGATGGAACCGAACAGTTTACCTTCGTCGCCTGCTTTAGACGCGATGGTAACGGTGCCCAGGCCGCTGATTTTCTCAGCGCGTGCGTTGGCAGCTGCCAGAACGTCAGCCAGTTTGGCTTCCAGTTCAGCACGACGAGTTTCAAAGAACTCAACGTTTTTCTTGGTAGCAGGAACAGCTTTGCCCTGTGGTACCAGGAAGTTACGAGCGTAGCCCGCTTTAACGTTAACCTGGTCACCCAGGCTGCCCAGGTTTGCTACTTTATCAAGCAGAATAACTTGCATTACCTTATCCTCTTAAAGTCGTTAATGGACAGTTGCCGATTACTGATGACGATCAGTGTACGGCAGCAGAGACAGGTAACGCGCGCGCTTGATAGCACGAGCCAGCTGACGCTGGTATTTAGCACGAGTACCGGTGATACGGCTTGGAACAATCTTGCCGCTTTCAGTGATGTAGTTTTTCAGCGTTGCGATATCTTTATAATCGATCTCTTGAACGCCTTCCGCGGTGAAACGGCAGAACTTGCGACGACGGAAATAACGTGCCATTTGGCTAGTCTCCAGAATCTATCAATTCAATCTGCTCGGCATGTAACACAAGTTTGCTCTGGCCATTGCGTGCCTGATGGCAGCTAATAAAACCTGAGAGCGTGAGTTGCGTGCCGACCGTTATATGTTGAGTAATCGCCTGATGGGCGCTGCCGCTGATAATCACCGGCATCTGACACCAGGCTTGCCGGTGAAACCCGGCCTCCTCCTGCACAGAACGATGCTCAAGCATGAACTGGCAGTGTGGGATCCCTGACGGACTGACTTTTCTAACTGGCGTCCTGCACACAGTGCCAGACAGACGCAGCTGATTTGCCGTCATCGGGAATTACTCTTCAGAATCCCCAGCATCTGACTCTTCTGCCGATTCGTTAGCGAAATCTTCGCGGCGCTCACGACGCTCGTCTTTCGCTTTAACCATCGGAGAAGCTTCAGTTACCGCGTGCTTAACGCGCATAACCATGCTGCGGATAACGGCGTCGTTGAAGCGGAAGTTAGTTTCCAGCTCGTCGATCACTTCCTGCGGCGCTTCTACGTTCAGCAGAACATAGTGAGCTTTGTGCAGTTTGTTGATCGGGTAAGCCAGCTGACGGCGGCCCCAGTCTTCCAGACGATGGATCGTGCCCTGTGCACCAGTGATAGCACCAGTGTAACGCTCGATCATGCCCGGAACCTGTTCGCTCTGGTCAGGATGGACCATAAATACGATTTCGTAATGACGCATCGATAGCTCCTTACGGATTATTCAGCCTCCTGTCAGGGTCAGCTGCGGCCCATGGAAGCAAGGAACGTTATAGGTTGCATATCATCGTTGAATGACACACACCTCTGAATGCAGCTGAAAAATTGACGCGTAATCATACTGGCCTCAGGGGCTAAACACAAGCGCACATTTCGCCTGTTTTGCGCAGGCGTGCCAGCCAGCGCGCCTTTTTGTGCTAAGCGTGCCACTTCAGCCTGTTACGTGGGTTTTTTCAAAAATATTGAGGTACGCGTTCAAAAAGCCGTGCTGGCGCTGCGCTGGTTAAAAACTAAACTCTGTAAAAGCGCCCTGAACAATGCACCGGGCGCGCGATTGATGAAGTATTACAGGTGAGGAGTCGATCATGAAAGCTGTCATTGTCGCCACTTTACTGAGTCTCTTTCTCTCTTCCCCCGCCATGGCCAGCGTTACTGACTCTGCGCAGCAGATGAGAAGCAGCAGCAAAGCGGCTTCAGGCTATATCTATGTTAACCGGCTGGATGCGCCGGCTGATAACCCATTTACCGCTGCGCAGCGCCCCGCCGATCGACTCTCCGGGCAGCGCTGAAGCCACCGCTGGCGGCTGCTCAGAAGGAACGTGTAAAAAACGCCACCAGCGCGGTCAGCGCGGCGGGCGTAATTTTATGCCCGATTTGCGGTTCAGACAAAAATGTAAGCTGACCATCCTGCTCTGTGGCGCGTAGCGCCTCTGCAAGGCGCTGCGTCTCAGCAAAGGGCACCACCTCATCCGCTTCGCCGTGCCAGAGCAGCAGCGGCCGGCTGGCAAGCCGGGCCAGCTTTGTGGCGGGATCGTAAGCGCTCAGCGGCGCCAGGCGCGCGGCAAGCAGCAGCTGCTGCTCAGCGGTTTTCGGCACCAGTGGCGGGAAGAGCTGCTCGCTGAGCTGCCGGAAATAGCCGGATCCCATCAGACAGCCGACACTCTGAATATGCGGGTAGCGCGCCATGGCTCCCAGCGCCGTCATCCCGCCCATTGAGGCCCCCGCCACCGCAAAACGTTCACCGGCAATCCAGCGGTTGTCACGCAGCGCGCGCTCCAGCTGCGGCAGCTCATCAATATTCTGACGCAAAATTTCCCAGAAGCGCGTCATGCGCAGCGCGCTGTCGCCCTGATAACGCGCCCCGTGCATCTCTGCATCGGGCATGATAACGCGAAATCCTGCCTGCGCCAGCGCCACAGCAAAGTAGCTGTAAACCTCTTTTGATGAGGTAAAGCCATGGTAAAAGAGAATGGTGGGCAGCGGAGTCTGCCGCTGACCGGCGGGTGCGGCATGAATACACTCGATTCCTGCCAGAGTCTCTGTTGTCAGTTCAATCACGGTAGCGCTCCTGAATAGCGTGCATCTGATACCGAGTGTACCTGTTCTCTGCCGGCGCGTTAGCAGATTAACGTCGCTGCTTTTTCACCCTAAACCTTTGCCGGTTTTTGCCGTTGATCGTTCTCCCCCATTCTAAATAACAGGTATTTTATGAAGCGTCTTTCTCTCAGCGCCCTGAGCCTTGGCGTCAGGCTGTCTGTATTGACGTCTTTCAGCGTCGCCGTCGTACTGTTTGTCCTGACATTCACCCTGAGCCATAACGCCGCCCGTCAGCTGGAACAGCTGGCAACCGACGATATGACCAATCAGGTGCAGGGCATCAGTGAAATGGCCACGCTGTTTAACGCTACGCTCTCCGAAGAGGTGGCAAACTACACCAGACTGTTCCAGAGCTTTTTACCTAAACGTTTCAGCCGTGACGAGAGCACCCGCGTTCAGACCGGCGAGCTGAGCACGCCAGTGCTGCGTGCCGGTCTGAAAACGCTCAATCTCGATCAGATTGCCGTGGATGACTTTTTTGAGCGCACCGGCGCGGTGACAACCATCTTTGTCCGCGACGGCGATGACTACGTGCGTATCGCGACGTCGCTGAAAAAAGAGGATGGCAGCCGCGCCATTGGCACCCGGCTGGATCGCAGCAGCGCCGCCTGGCGCAGCGTGCAGCAAGGCACCACATGGCGCGGGCTGGCTACGCTGTTCGGGCATCGCTATATCACCCAGTATGAGCCGGTGCGTGATGAAAGCGGCAGCGTCATTGCGATTCTATTTGTCGGCGTAAAAATCGATACCCAGTATGCGCTGATGCGCGACAAAGTGCTGGCGCGCCATCTCGGTGACAGCGGCAGTTTCTTTGTGCTGAACGGTACGCCGGGCAGCAAACAGGGCACCTACCTGTTTGACCGCCACGCTGAGGGTCAGCAGCCGCGCTGGAGTGAGGCGGTACAGCAGCGGCTGCTGACTCAGCCCGCCGGGCTGCTCAGCTTTGAGGACGCCGGTGAGACCCGACTGCTGGCGTGGCAGCAGCTGCCGGGCTGGGACTGGGTTATTGCCGGTGAGGTCAGCCGTGCCGCGCTGCTGGCGCCGGTTACGCAGAGTCGCAACCTGTTTATGGCTATCGGCCTGGCGCTGGTGCTGCTGTTTGCTGCCGGCTTTGTTTTTTACTGTCGTCACGCCCTTACCCGCCCGCTGCAGCAGGTGATCCATCTGGCCGAAGAGTATGCGGCGGGTAACCTGCAGGCGCATCTTAACTCAGCGCGACGTGATGAGGTTGGCCAGCTGGTGGCTGCCATCAACGGCATTGGCGACGGGCTGGAAAAAGTGGTGCGCCAGGTGCGGGGCGCCGCTCAGGAGATCAGTGACGGCACCGATACGATTGCGGCCGGCAGCGCGACCATCAGCGAGCAGATTGGCCGTCAGGCGAGCAGCGTGGAAGAGACTTCCGCCAGCATGGAGGAGTTTGGCGCCACGGTGGCACAGACCGCGGCTAACGTACGTCAGGCGATGGCGTTGATGAGCGAAGCTGCCGGTACCGTCAGTCAGGGCGGTGCCACTGTCGCACGCTCAGCGGAAACCATGGCGGAGATCCGGGTTGCGTCGCAGAGTATTGCCGATATCACGCATGTGATCGAGTCAATAGCGTTCCAGACCAATATCCTGGCGCTGAACGCGGCCGTAGAAGCCGCGCGCGCCGGCGAACACGGGCGCGGCTTTGCCGTGGTTGCCGCCGAAGTGCGGGCGCTGGCGCAACGCAGCGCCAGCGCAGCAAAAGAGATCGATACGCTGATCGCCCGATCCATTGAGCGGGTGGCGGCGGGCCATGCGCTCTCTGAGCAGACGCGCGATAATATGAGCCACATTGTAACGCATTTTGAGCAGGTCAAAACGCTGATGGATGAGATCAATATCGCGGCGCAGGAGCAGGCGGCGGGTATCGGTCAGGTTAATCTGGCGATGAACCATATTGGCCAGGCGACGCATCAGAGCAGCGATATGGTTATGCAGTCCGAGAGCACCGCCCGGCATCTGAGCGAGAAAGGGCATCATCTTACGGCGCTGGTCAGCCTGTTCAGGCTCAACAGCTGATGATTGCGGGAAGATGGCTTACACTTTAGCTATCTTCCCTGCACTTCCGGAGCCGTTATGTCCCGTCTGTTACTGCTGTTGAGTCTGGTGCTGTGTGGATGTTCAACGCTGCAGTCGACCCCGCAGGCGCCGCCGCCGCCCGCCTCACAGCCCCAGGAGATTTCGCGCGCGCAGAGCGCCGGGCTGCCGAAGCTGGGCAATATCAGCGCGTCGACGCGCGGTTCACCGGATGATGCACAGCGCGCGATCGCCGCACGCGCCAGCCAAGCGGGGGCTGTCTATTATCAGATTGTGATGCTGGATGAAACCTCCTTTCCCGGCCTGTGGTACGCCACTGCGATTCTCTACGGCGCGCCTTCAGGCAGCGCCGGCGCGCAGTAGCAGACGCGCGGCCAGCGTCTCATCCGGGCCACGTGCGCCGCGCCCGTCAAGCGCAAGCGCACACCACGCATCGGCCAGCGGCGGTTCTGCGACTTTCAGCAGTATCGCCGCGCTCGCCAGCCAGAAAAGCTCCTGCGCCAGGTCACGCGCCTGCGCTTCATGCGGATGACGCAGCCGCAGACGCAGCTGACGCCAGCTGCGGTCAACATGCCGATTAGCGCCTCTCACCGCCTCAAACTCCTGCTGCAGCAGCGCATGGCATGCGGGATAGCGCTGCAGTACACGCAGAATATCCAGACACATAACATTGCCCGATCCTTCCCAGATGCTGTTAACCGGCATTTCGCGATACAGCCGCGGCAGTTCACTCTGTTCGCAGTAGCCGATACCGCCCAGCACCTCCATACTCTCCGCGACAAACGGCATACCAGCCCGGCAGATGGCAAACTTCGCTACCGGCGTAAACAGCCGGGCATAGAGCCGCTCCGCCTCGCTGGCTGGCGCTGACCACGCCCGGGCGAGCCGCAGCAGCAGTGCAGTCTGCGCTTCAAGCTGCAGCGCCTGTCGTGCCAGCTGGAGGCGCATCAGCGGCTGCTCGCTGAGCGGTTTGCCCATAACCTGTCGCTGTTGTGCATGATGCAGCGCCACCGACAGCGCGCGGCGCATCAGGCCGTGGCTGCCGAGCGCGCAGTCGAAGCGCGTCATGCCGCCCATGCGTAATAGCAGCCGGACGCCTTCACCCTCTTCGCCCATCAGCCAGCCGGTGGCATCCTGAAACTCCACTTCAGCGCTGGCATTGGAGCGGTTGCCCAGCTTCTCCTTGAGCTGCTCAATGCGCAGCGCATTGCGCGTGCCGTCAGGCAGCAGTCGCGGCAGAAAAAAACAGCTCAGACCGCGTGAGGTATGAGCCAGGATCAGATGCGCATCGCTTTGCGGCACAGAGAAAAACCATTTATGACCGGTAATGCGCCAGGGCTCGCCCGGCGCACGCACCCCGAGTGGTTCAGCGCGCGTGGTGTTAGTCAGCACGTCAGTACCGCCCTGCTTTTCAGTCATCCCCATGCCAATCAGCAGCCCGCGCTTTTGACCGCCTGGCAGGTGATGGGCGTCGTAGCGGTCGCTCAGCAGGCCAGCGCGCCAGTCCGCATAGGCTGCGGGCAGATGCGCCTGCAGCAGAGGAAGCGCGGCGTGCGTCATAGTGACCGGACAGAGAGAACCCGCTTCCGCCTGGGCATGCAGAATAAAGCGCGCCGCACGCGCTACCATGGCATGAGCCGGGGCATCAGGCTGCCAGCTGAGATTGTGTAAGCGGCTGGCACAGACGCCCTGCATCAGCAGGTGCCAGGCGGGATGAAACCGCACCTCGTCAATGCGCTCGCCGCGCGCATCATAGCGCTGCAGTACCGGCGGTTCACTATTGGCCAGCCGTCCCAGCTCCAGCGATTCCGCGCTGCCAAGCTGCAGACCAACCGACGCCAGCCACGCCTGGTCCCAGGCCGCGCCTTCGCGCACCACGGCATCGCACAGCGCGCTGTCGCGGGTGAACAGATTACTGTTGCAAAGAGGATGAGGCTGGTTGAATACGTGATGAGTGGTATGAAACATAGCGCCTCCTGATGATAACGCATCATAGCGACGAGGCTGCCAGGCAGAGTAACCGTCTGGCAGCCTGCTCTGTCTGAATTATTCAGGAGAGCCGTACAGGAGGGAAAAGCGCTTGTTGATATTTTGCGGTGCCGATCACGCCTGGCGCTGGCGCACGGCTTCAAACAGGCAGACGCCGGTCGCCACCGAGACGTTCAGCGAAGAGACGCTGCCTGCCATCGGAATGCTGATCAGCTCATCGCAGTGTTCGCGCGTCAGGCGGCGCATACCTTCGCCCTCCGCCCCCATCACCAGCGCCAGCGGACCGGTCATTTTGCTCTGATAAACCGTATGATCCGCCTCACCGGCAGTGCCAACCACCCAGATGTTGTATTCCTGCAGCAGTCGCATCGTGCGCGCCAGGTTGGTGACACGAATGAGCGGCACGTTTTCCGCAGCGCCGCTGGCGACTTTTTTTGCCGTGGCGTTAAGCGGTGCAGCACGATCTTTCGGCACGATGACCGCATGAACACCCGCCGCGTCAGCAGTGCGCAGACAGGCGCCCAGGTTGTGTGGATCGGTTACGCCGTCGAGGATCAGCAGAAACGGTTTCTCCAGCGACTGCAGCAGATCGGGCAGATCGCCTTCCTGGTAATTTTTACCTGGTTTGATATGTGCCACGATGCCCTGATGCACGCCGCCCTCTACCTGAGCATCGAGCCACTGGCGGTTAGCCAGCTGGATCACAATACCCTGAGCTTCCAGTGCGGCAATCAGCGGCTGCAGGCGGCGATCGTCGCGCCCTTTGAGAATGAAAACTTCCTGAAAACGCTGGGGGTCGCGCTCCAGCAGCGCCTGCACGGCATGAATGCCAAAAACTATTTCGCTCATTATTTTGCTCAAGATTGGGTTAGAACAGCGATCGCTGAGATCCGGGTTCAGGATGCGCGCGGCGGCGCATCCGGTACAGCGCGTAAAGCATACCCGGATTGCCCGTCAGGACAATCCGGTGACCATCAGGTCGCGCTGCTTTTCTTTGATGCCCGCTTAGCCTTAGTGGCGGCGGCGATTTTACGGGTTTTCTCAGAGACTTTATTGCCTTTTTTCTCACTTTTCTGCGCAGCAGCCGGTTTCTTTTCACCGCGGAAAGCCGCATCCGGTTCAAAGTTACCTTTTTTACCCGCGTCGCGACGGCGCTTTGTGGCAGGCTTGCCGCTGCGCTTCTCGCGTTCCCGCGCGGTTTTACCTTCGCCACGCGGCACGCGCTTGCTGGAGATCAGGGCGAAATCGATTTTACGCTCATCCATGTGCACCGCATCCACGCGCACTTCCACCGCATCGCCAAGACGATAGGTACGGCCGCCCGATTCGCCGATCAGACGCTGTCCGACGGCATCAAAGCGATAGTAGTCGTTATCCAGCGTGGAGACATGCACCAGGCCATCGATGAACAGATCATTCAGCCGCACAAAGAAGCCAAAGCCGGTCACGCTGGAGATCACGCCGTTAAACACATTGCCCACCTGATCCTGCATGAAGTCGCACTTCAGCCAGTCAGCAACGTCGCGCGTCGCTTCATCAGCGCGGCGCTCGGTCATCGAACAGTGCTGACCCAGCTGCAGCATCTGCTGCATATCATAGTGGTAGCCGCCGTTCGGCGTAGTGATACCGTTTTCCATGCCCTGCTCTTTTGCCAGCAGATATTTAATCGCACGGTGCAGCAGCAGATCCGGATAGCGGCGAATCGGCGAAGTAAAGTGGGCGTAAGAAGCCAGCGCCAGACCAAAGTGTCCGCGGTTTTCCGGATCGTAGACCGCCTGTTTCATGGAGCGCAGCAGCATGGTCTGCAGCATCTCAGCATCCGGACGCTCGGCGATCTGATCCAGCAGTTCGGCGTAGTCCACAGGCTGCGGTTTTGCGCCGCCCGGCAGGCTCAGTCCCAGCTCGCTCAGTACGGTGCGGAAACTGGTAATGCTGTCTTCACTTGGACGATCGTGATCGCGGAACAGCGCCGGCTCCTGATGTTTCTCCACAAAGCGGGCAGACGCGATGTTAGCGAGGATCATGCACTCTTCAATCAGTTTATGCGCGTCGTTACGTACCGTGCGCTCAACGCGCTCAATACGGCGCTCAGCGTTGAAGATAAATTTCGCTTCTTCCGTTTCAAATGAGATGCCACCGCGCTGCTCGCGTGCGGTTTCCAGCACCTCATACATAGCGTGCAGCTCTTCGAGATGTTTTACCTGCGCCGCATACTGCTCACGCAGCTCGGGATTCCCCTGCAGAATATTCCAGACTTTGTTATAGGTCAGTCGCGCGTGTGAGTTCATCACCGCTTCATAATGCTTATAGCCGGTCAGTTTACCGCTGGCAGAGATAGTCATCTCACAGACCATGCAGAGGCGGTCAACCTGCGGATTCAGCGAGCAGAGGCCGTTGGAGAGGATCTCAGGGAGCATCGGCACGACCTGCGACGGGAAGTAGACTGATGTTCCGCGCTGATGCGCTTCGTCATCCAGCGCCGTACCCGGCCGCACGTAGTAACTTACGTCAGCGATCGCTACCCACAGGCGCCAGCCACCGCCGCGCTTTTTCTCGCAGTAGACAGCATCATCGAAGTCGCGTGCATCTTCGCCATCAATGGTAACCAGCGGCAGCTGACGCAGATCGATACGTCCCTGCTTCGCCGCTTCCGGCACCTCTTCTTTCAGCTTCGCAATCTCTTTTTCGACCTCTTCCGGCCAGGTGTGCGGAATTTCATGCGTACGCAGCGCCATATCAACTGCCAGACCGGTACCCATATTGTCGCCGAGGATTTCGGTAACTTTACCGATAGCTTTGGTGCGGCGCGTGGCACGCTGTACAATCTCGACCACGACAACAGAGCCCATCCGGGCGTCAAGCGTTGCGTCCTGCGGAATAAGAATATCAAAGCTCAGGCGGCTATCGTCCGGCACCACGAAGCCCGTGCCGGCATCGGTAAAGTAGCGGCCGACAATCTGGCTGTTGCGCGGTTCAAGCACCCGCACTACGCGTGCTTCACGGCGACCTTTACGATCGGCTCCGCCTGGCTGCGCCAGGATCACATCGCCATGCAGGCAAAATTTCATCTGCTCGGCGGAAAGATAGAAGTCATCTTTTTGCCCTTCAGCGCGTAAAAAGCCGTAGCCGTCACGATGACCAATCACTTTGCCGCGCAGCAGGTCGAGGCGTTCCGGCAGCGCATAGCACTGACGGCGGGTAAAGACCAGCTGGCCGTCACGCTCCATTGCGCGCAGACGACGGCGCAGCGCTTCCAGCTGCTCTTCGCTGGTGATGTTTAACGCCCCCGCAATCTCTTCGCGGCTGGCTGGTTTTTCCCGCTGCTCCAGCAGCCCGAGAATAAATTCGCGGCTGGGGATCGGGTTATCATATTTTTCAGCTTCTCTGTCCTGAAAAGGATCTTTTGACATTAGGTTCCTCCGATGTCATTTGGAGTGGATTGCCACCGGCGGTTCGGACAATAGGATGTGGTAGAGCGAATCGTTGTTTCTTACCAGATCGGCCAGCGTATAGTTATCCAGCTCCTGCAAAAATAACTGCACGGCGTCATTAAGCGCCTTACGTAAGCGGCAGGCTGGGGTGATGGCGCAGGTGGCACAGTTAACTAACTGCAGCGGCTCCATCTTTCTGACAACGTCGCCAATAATAATTTTTTCCGGGTCCATACCTAAACGAATTCCGCCGTTTTTGCCGCGTGTAGCAGCTACAAAGCCGGCCCGGCTCAGTTGATTGATGATTTTTACCATATGGTTACGCGATACGCCGTAAGTATCGGTGACTTCACTAATATTAGTCTGCCTGCCCTCAGGCAGCGTAGCCATGTAGATCAGTGCGCGCAGACCATAATCGGTAAAACTTGTTAGCTGCACATATACCTCAGTAAACCATCAGATTTTTTAGTTTTAGCGCCAGGTGCGCGCTTCGATTAACAATGATGATAAACCAGTGCGGAAAAACCCGGAGCGCTTTTTTCATGCCCGTGTGGTCCTGAGCCGAAAAAAACAGAGTGAGCGGAAGCAGACAGCGGATAAACAGAGGCCGGAACATGTCCGGCCTGAGAAGATTATGCGTCGAACGGATCGCGCAGAATCATGGTCTCACTACGGTCCGGGCCCGTTGAGATAATATCAACCGGCACACCGGTTACTTCTTCGACACGCTTGATGTAATCGCGTGCGGCCTGCGGCAGACCCTCTACGGTTTTAACACCAAAGGTAGTCTCGCTCCAGCCAGGCAGGGTTTCGTAAATCGGTTCGATACCTTCCCAGCCTTCAGCTGCCAGCGGGGTGGTGGTCATTTCACGGCCATCCGGCATACGGTAGCCGACACAGATTTTAACCTCTTTCAGGCCATCCAGCACGTCCAGTTTGGTCATGCAGAAGCCGGAAAGCGAGTTAATCTGTACAGCACGGCGTACAGCGACCGCATCAAGCCAGCCGGTACGGCGACGGCGGCCGGTAGTGGCACCAAACTCATTGCCCTGCTTGCACAGAAACTCACCGGTCTCATCAAACAGCTCGGTCGGGAACGGACCCGCTCCGACGCGGGTAGAGTAGGCTTTCACGATACCCAGCACGTAGTCGACATAGCGCGGACCGATACCGGAGCCGGTTGCCACGCCACCTGCGGTGGTGTTGGAGGAGGTCACATAGGGGTAGGTACCGTGGTCGATATCCAGCAGCGTACCCTGCGCACCTTCAAACATGATCAGATCGCCACGCTTGCGCGCGCCATCCAGCAGGTCAGACACGTCCACCACCATGCTGGTCAGGATGTCCGCTACGGCCATCACATCGCTCAGCACTTTTTCGTAGTCAACGGCGTCAGTTTTGTAGTAGTTCACCAGCTGGAAGTTGTAGAAATCAACGATCTCTTTCAGCTTGGCTGCAAAGGTCTCTTTGTTGAACAGATCGCTGACCCGCAGGCCGCGACGCGCCACTTTATCTTCATAGGCAGGCCCGATACCGCGGCCCGTTGTACCGATCGCTTTGGCACCGCGCGCTTTTTCGCGTGCCAGATCCATTGCAACGTGGTATTGCAGAATCAGCGGGCAGGCTTCAGAAATCAGCAGACGTTCACGTACCGGCACACCGCGCGCTTCCAGGCCATTCATCTCTTTCATCAGCGCTTCAGGTGACAGTACAACTCCGTTACCAATGATGCTGGTAACATTTTCACGCAGGATGCCAGAAGGAATTAAGTGGAGGACGGTTTTTTCACCGTTGATGACAAGTGTATGGCCTGCATTGTGGCCACCCTGGTAACGCACCACATAATTAGCGCGTTCAGTCAGAAGGTCTACGATTTTACCTTTACCTTCGTCACCCCATTGGGTGCCCAGTACGACGACGTTCTTACCCATTTCTAAAATCACCGATTGCTTAAAAATGGATTCTACCATCGGTTTTTCACAGTTTCAGCACTTTTAGCACACGTTTGCGCTGTTTTTTGCCTGCCTTTTGTTCAGCTCACAACATGTTGGGGAGGCGCAGCCTGGCAGGCACAATTTAACCGGTAAGCGGCGCGATTATCCCTGCATATGCCGGTTGAACAGGCAGTAAATCACCACGCCTGCTACAACCAGTCCACCGCCAAAGCGATGCAGCAGGCGGTCAGGCAGCTGCGTCAGAGAAAGGATCATGCGCCGCCAGAGTCGCGGCATTAACATCGGCCCTGCGCCTTCCAGTATCAGCACCAGCGCAAGCGCCATCCAGATGGTTGAATTCATACGTTATCCAAAAAAAAGGGCCGACATCAGTGTCGGCCCTGCCTTTATAAGCGCTTATCGTGAAACGTTAGTCGGTGCTTTCATATAGCGGAAGAAATCGCTATCCGGGCTCAGCACCATGACATCCTGATTATCTGCAAAGCTGCTTTCATACGCCCGCAGACTGCGAATGAACGCGTAGAAGTCAGGATCCTGGCTGAAAGCATCCGCAAACAGCTTGGCGGCTTCACCATCCCCTTCACCGCGCGAAATCAGCGCCTGACGCTGCGCTTCAGCCAGCGTACGGGTTACCTGGTAATCAGCCTGCGCACGCAGTTTTTCTGCCTCTTCCTGACCCTGCGAACGCTGGCTACGCGCAACCGCTTCACGCTCGGCGCGCATACGGTTGTAGATAGCGTCAGAGACTTCGGTTGGCAGATTGATCTGCTTAATACGCACATCAACAACCTGAATACCCAGCGCCGCCATACTGTTTGGATTTGGCGCAGGCTCGCTGCTGTTGGTCTCGCGCTCAACGCGTGCGGCAGCGCTGGCGATGGCATCATCTGCTGCCGGCGTCTGGACTTCATCATCGTTACCCGCGCTGCCCGTGTTCAGCGCATCGCGTACGTCAGTGGTCAGACGGCCACGCGAATCGGTCACAATATCTTTCACATCAAGGCGACCCATTTCTGAACGCAGACGGTCGCTGAACTTACGTTTCAGCAGCACCTCAGCCTGAGAGATATCGCCACCGCCCGTTGCCAGATAGTAGCGGCTGAAGTCGCTGATACGCCACTTGATATAAGAGTCAACAATCAGATCTTTCTTCTCTTTAGTGACAAAGCGATCGGCCTGGTTATCCATGGTCTGAATACGCGCATCCAGCGATTTCACGGTTTCAATGAATGGAATTTTAAAGTGCAGACCCGGCGAATAAACCTGTGGCTTGTTCTCGTCGTCGCGCAGAACTTTACCAAAACGCAGCACGATACCGCGCTGGCCTTCCTGCACAACAAACAGTGACGCGTAGAGCACCACCAGCACTACGATAATTACGGCGATGATTGGCTTACGCATCGGTTACTCCCTCCCTTCGCGCTGGGTATCGTTGCGCAGCGCGTTTGCGCGACGCTGGTCCATGACGCTGTCCGGACTATATGATGAGTTACTGTTGCGATCGGCACTGCTGCCTGGCGACGAAGGCAATTTCATCAGGTTAGTGTTGTTCTGACCGCTCTGGCTGCCTGACTGGCCGTTGCGCAGCAGCTGGTCGAGCGGCAGTACCATCAGATTGTTGCTGCGATCGTTAACCAGCACTTTACGCGTATGACTCAGCACGCGCTCCATGGTTTCGATATAGAGACGCTCTTTGGTGATTTGCGGAGCCGCCTTATATTCCGGCAGCAGACGCGCAAAACGGGCAACCTCACCCTGCGCTTCCAGTACGGTACGCTCTTTGTACGCTCGCGCTTCTTCCAGAATACGCTGCGCCTGACCGTTAGCACGCGGCTGCACTTCGTTGGCATAGGCTTCTGCTTCACGCACATACTGCTCACGGTTTTCACGTGCGGCGATCGCATCGTCAAACGCGGCTTTTACCTCTTCCGGTGGACGCGCCGCCTGGAAGTTTACGTCAAGCAGCGTAATCCCCATATTGTAGGGACGAATCGTTTCGTCAATCTCACGCTGTGTATCGCTGCGCACCACGGTACGCCCTTCGGTCAGAATGCGATCCATAGTGGAGCGACCAATCACGCCACGCAGCGCGCTGTCAGTGGCCTGACGCAGGCTGTCATCGGCGCTGGTCACTGCATAGAGATAGCGCTCCGGATCGGTTACGCGATACTGGACGTTCATCTCAACGCGTACCACATTTTCATCGGATGTCAGCATCACACCTGATGCAGCCAGCTCGCGCACGGCTTCAACGTTGACAGCGCGTACGTTATCAATAAATGTCGGCTTCCAGTTGAGACCAGGCTCAACCAGATGACTGAATTTGCCAAAACGGGTTACAACGCCGCGTTCCGCCTCTTTGATGGTGTAGAACCCGCTCGCCGCCCAGATAATCACTACGGCTGCGCCTACAATGCCAACCAGTTTGCCACCGCTACCGCCGCTGCGCTGACCGTTATCGTTCTGTTTGCCACCGCCCAGTCCGCCGAGTTTTTTACTCAGCTTACGGAAGATATCATCCAGATCGGGAGGCCCCTGCTCGCGCCCTCCTTTATTCCCCCCAGAGTTGCCGCCTTGATTATTGCTGCTTCCCCACGGGTCGCGGTCCTGTCCGTTATTTCCGGGCTGATTCCACGCCATGTTTCTACTCCATTTATTGTATTTACGTGTTTTACCTTTCACGTCGCCTGCCGCCGCGTAGTGAACTGCCTGCCCGCCGCCGGATTCGCTACAGAGGTAAGCATCCGGTCATGCGCGCAGTTGACGTTGCGCCCGCGAAACTCTGTTCCGGCGCAGACAGCCTGCAGTCATACTTACAGCACCATTCTCATGTGTCAGATAAAGGCGTTTGGGCAATATCAAACAATATAACTGGTTAGCAACGGCTCCTGTTTGCATAAACGATGCCAGTCAACAATCGGCATACGCACCTGCAAACCCGTACTGCCATCTTCTTCATTCCACTCTTTTTCTATCGCCTGCAGCTGGTAAAAGCGGCTACGCAGACGTCCTGCTTCAGGCGGCAAACGCAGTTCATACTGCGCAATCTCACCTGCCAGCCGTTCTGAGAGCGCCTGCCACAGTAGCTCCAGACCGGCTCCGTTTTGCGCTGAGAGCCACACGCGCGTCGGGCGCTGCTCTTCATCGCGGTCGATACGGGGTTCAAACCCGTCCAGCATATCGATTTTGTTCATAACCAGCAGCGAGGGGATCTCATCCGCCTCAATTTCAGCCAGCACTTCATTTACGGCGTCAATGTTGTCGGTAACGCGTAAATCAGCTGCATCAATGACGTGCAGCAGCAGAGTTGCCTGGCGGGTCTCCTGCAGCGTTGCTTTAAACGCCGCGACCAGATCGTGCGGAAGATGGCGGATAAAACCGACGGTATCGGCCAGCACCACTTCGCCTACGTCGGCGACATTAAGACGGCGCAGGGTTGGATCGAGCGTGGCAAACAGCTGATCCGCTGCATACACATTGGCAGAGGTTACCGCATTAAACAGGGTAGATTTTCCGGCGTTGGTGTAGCCCACCAGCGAAACAGTCGGCACATCGGCTTTAGCACGCGCCTGACGCCCCTGTTCACGCTGCTTCTCAACGCGCTCAAGCCGTGACAGGATCTGACTGATGCGACCGCGCAGCAAGCGCCGGTCGGTTTCCAGCTGTGTTTCACCGGGTCCGCGCAGTCCGATACCGCCTTTCTGACGTTCAAGGTGTGTCCAGCCGCGCACCAGGCGGGTAGCCAGATGGCGCAACTGCGCCAGCTCGACCTGTAATTTCCCTTCATGGGTACGGGCGCGCTGGGCAAAGATATCGAGAATTAAGCCGGTGCGATCGATAACACGACATTCGCACAGACGCTCGAGATTACGTTCCTGAGCAGGAGATAAGGCATGATCGAATAATACGACCGATGCTCCACTCGCTTTTACCGCATCGGCAATTTCAACTGCCTTTCCTTCACCGACAAAATATTTGGGATGTGGCGCTTTACGACTGCCGGTAATTACCTGCAGTGCATCGACGCCCGCAGAAGAGACAAGAGTTTCAAACTCCTGCAAATCTTCCAGCTCTTTGTCTTGGGAGAACCAGATGTGTACCAGTACGGCCTGCTCACCGGCATCATAACGGTCAAACAAGCTATAACCTCGCTAAAATAAAATAACCAGGACGGGAAATCCGACTGCTCCCCGACCCTGGCTTTACGGCTACGCAAAATTACTCTGCGCTATCGCCGTCTTGTTGTGGCTGCGATTGAGCGCTCTGATTGCTTCCGCCGTGGTGGTAGTTGCTGCCACCGCTGCCGCCCGCATTATTGCTGTGATGCGAAACCGGACGTGAAGGAACCACGGTAGAGATGGCATGCTTATACACCATCTGGCTCACTGTATTTTTCAGTAAAATAACGAACTGATCGAAAGACTCAATTTGTCCCTGCAGCTTAATGCCGTTCACCAGATAAATCGAAACCGGAACACGTTCACGACGCAGTGCGTTCAGAAACGGGTCTTGTAATGATTGCCCCTTAGCCATTCTATCTTTTCCTTATATGCTTGTTGTTTGTTACTTAAGAACCGTGGTTCAGAAAAACTGCGTAAAAATTTGCGCACGCTAACCGATCAATTGTACACAATCAGCCCTGCTTAGCACTAACTACCTGAAGTACCGTGTCGCGAGCTGTTTCAGGCGCATCACTGTCTAACCAGTGCACACCTTCCCAGCCTCGTAACCAGGTCATCTGGCGCTTGGCTAACTGCCGGGTGGCGCAAATTCCCCGATAAACCATATCGTCATAGCTGATTTCGCCTGAAAGATAAGACCACATCTGGCGATAACCGACACAACGAATGGAAGGCATATCCGTATGCAAATCACCTCGCGCAAAAAGGGCACGAGCCTCCGCCTCAAAGCCTGACGCTAACATCTGGTCGTAACGCAATGCAATGCGCTGGTGCAGCATTTCACGATGCGCCGGAGCGATCGCAAACTGGTGCACATCGTAGGGTAGCGCTTCACCGGACGTTTTTGTCAGTTCCGTTAAAGTTTTACCCGAAATAAAAAAAACTTCCAGTGCTCGCGAAAGTCTCTGCGGATCATTCGGATGAATACGACTGCCGGCGACCGGATCGATTTCACACAGCTGGCGGTGCAGGGTTTCCCACCCTTGTTCAGCCGCCGTTTGCTCTATCTGCTGACGTATTTGCGGATCGGCCGGGGGCAGCGGCGACAATCCTTCAAGCAACGCCTTAAAGTAGAGCATGGTTCCACCAACAAGCAGCGGAATTTTACCTTCCCGGGTAATCTCCGCCATTTCTGCCAGCGCATCGCGACGAAATTCAGCGGCAGAATAACTCTCCGCCGGATCGCGTATGTCCAGCAGACGGTGAGGAGCCAGCGCCTGCTCCTCAGCTGAAGGTTTTGCCGTTCCTATATCCATCCCGCGATAGATCAGGGCGGAGTCAACGCTAATCAGCTCTACCGGCAGCTGCTGACGTAATGCAATGGCCAGCGCGGTTTTGCCGGAGGCGGTTGGCCCCATCAAAAAAATAGCCTTTGGCCGGCCAGCCTGGTTTAGTTCACTCATGCTTCAACGTGTTAATCGCGCTCTCAATATCCAGGGTCTGTAACAGACCTGAAGGCGGCGACTTCAGCAGCTGCGGACAGAGCCGTTCCAGCTCCGCCAGTAGCGCAATCGCCTGCGAGTGATTCCAGTGTGGCTCTTCTGCATCCTCACGACGTGCCAGCCACTGGGCCAGCATGGACGCAGAAACCTCTTGCTGCCGGGCCAGGTAGCCTAACAGTTCTGGAATCAAGATTTGTAAATTTTGTGTTCTTAACGGTAAAGGCACCGCACGCAGGGTGACATGCTGCCCATCCCGCTGTAAATCAATGCCCATCTGCTGTAGCAGCGCAGTCCGGGTGGTAATGACTTCCTGCTCACTGGCGGCAATTTTCAGGCGTACCGGTATCAGCAGCGGCTGCGGCCGCAGCCCCTCCTCCCCCGGCTGAAGCTGCGCCTGTTTCAGCCAGCGCGAGGCGACGGGCAGCGAGAGCAGCTGGAGCACTGCGCCCCGCTCCAGCAGCGCATAGCGCTCGCGGATGACGCTGAGCACGCGACCAAAACTCTGCGCGTGCGCGGCCAGCGGTGCATCTGCAGGCTCGCGTGTTTTCTGTGGTGCTGCCGGAGCCGGTGCTGCAGGCGCGGCGGAGGGCGTTTTCAGCAGCTGCTGATACGCAGCGCCCTCACGGGCGCGGTACGCGGGTTCTTTATGCTGCCAGCCTGCGCCCGCGTTTCCGCTACGGGCGGGCGCACGATCGCGCGAGCTGGCGGCTTCGTCATCATGTCGGGATGGCGCAGCGGCAGGCTGAGCAAAATGGTTACCGCCGGCAGCCTGGCGGTTCTCTGGCTGCCACGGTGCAGCAGGCTCTCTTGCCGCGACTTCCGGCAGTTCCGCACTGCGGCTCGCCTGCAGCACGCTCATCACGCCCTGCCAGATAAAGTCATGCACCAGTCGCGACTGGTGAAAGCGCACTTCATGCTTGGCAGGATGAACGTTGACATCAACCTGATGCGGGTCGATCTCCAGATAGAGTACATAGGCAGGCTGCTGATCGTCGCCCCCCTGGTCCTGCCAGGCCTGACGGATAGCATGGTTGATCAGCTTGTCGCGCATCATACGCCCGTTGACGTAGCAATATTGCAGATCCGGGGTTTGCCGCGCGCCAGCCGGATCGGCTACCCAGCCGCGCAGCGCCAGATCGTCATGCTGCCAGTCGATACGCAGCGCATGCTGCATAAATGCCGTACCGCAGATCGCCCCCAGACGGCGTTCCTGTTGCGACGTCTGCGTCACGCCGCGGTACTGACGCACCAGTTTACCGTTGTGCGTCAGCGAAATCGCGACGTCAAAACGCGCCAGCGCAATGCGACGGATCACTTCATCAATATGGGTGAACTCCGTTTTTTCCGTGCGCATAAATTTGCGCCGGGCCGGCGTGTTGTAGAACAGATCCAGTACCTCCAGCGAGGTTCCCACCGGATGGGCCGCCGGCTTAACGGTGACCTGCATATCACGCCCTTCGGCATACGCCTGCCACGCTTCCTGCTGATCGGCGGTGCGTGAGGTCAGCGTCAGACGGGAAACCGAACTGATGCTGGCCAGCGCTTCACCGCGAAAGCCGAGGCTGGCTATCGCTTCGAGATCGTCCAGCGACGCAATTTTACTGGTGGCGTGGCGCGCCAGCGCCATCGCCAGCTCTGCTTTGGGAATACCGCAGCCGTTATCGCGGATGCGAATCAGCCGGGCTCCGCCTTTTTCAATATCGATATCGATACGCGTTGCGCCGGCATCGAGGCTGTTCTCCACCAGCTCTTTTACAACCGATGCCGGACGCTCAACCACTTCGCCAGCGGCAATCTGGTTTGCCAGCTGCGGCGGTAAAATCTGTATAGGCATGGTGGTGATCCTTGTAGCTTGCTGGCCCGAAGGCCAGCGATCAGGATTGAGGAATTTTTAAATTCTGCCCCAGCATTACATTGTCTGACTTCATATTATTGGCCTGCATAATCGCTTTCGGACTCACGCCGTAACGCACGGCAATGGCCGTCAGCGAATCACCACGAACCACTTTGTGGCGCGCCGGGCGTGCAGCCGTGGTGCTGACGCGACTGCCGGCCGGTACTTTCAGGCGCTGCCCCACCCAGACCACGTCGCGCTTCAGGTTGTTGAGATCGCGCAGCGTCGCCATGCTGACCCCATACCTGGCGGCAATTCCCGACAGCGTTTCGCCGCGCGTGACCGTGTGGCGCTGCGTCACGCCCGTATACTGCACGGTTCCGCTGGCCGGATTGCTGGCGACGCTAACCGCTGGTGCGCTGTCCAGCGGCCGGTTTTCCTGCTTTGGGACGGACTGTAACGGATGTGCGAGGAAATAACTGCGCAGGCCTTTATGGATCGCCAGCGCAATTTTTTCCTGGTACGCACTGCTGCCAAGCAGCCGCTCCTCCCCGGCGTTACTGATAAAGCCGGTTTCAACCAGTAAAGATGGAATATCGGGTGAACGCAATACGCCAAGGCTGGCGTGCTCCGGCAACCGTTTATGCAGCGGCGTGATGCCGCGTAACTGCTGCAGAACTTTGACCGCTACGTCATAACCGACGCGCTGTGAGTGGCCGAACTGCAGATCCAGCACTGCCTGGCTGAGATAGGGATCGGCCTGGCTGTTCGCCAGCAGATCGCCCGCTCCGCCCAGCAGCTCAGACTGTTTCTCTTTCTGCTCCAGCCAGTTTGCCATTTCATTATTGGCGCGCCGGTTTGACAGCACCCAGACGGAAGCGCCGGTTGCCGAGTGGTTTGGCGCTGCATCGGCGTGAATAGAGACCAGCAGATTGGCGTTCTCTTTGCGGGCCACCTCTGAACGTCCCATCACCGAGATAAAGTAATCGCCGTTGCGCGTCAGCACCGGTTTAAACATCGGATCCCGATCCAGCAGCGCTTTAAGCTTGCGTGCAATAGCGATAGTAACGTTTTTTTCCCGCAGCCCGCGCTGCCCCATCGCGCCCGGATCCTGCCCGCCATGACCGGCGTCAATGGCTACAATCACCGCATCGTTCAGGGTAACCGCACCGCCCGGACGTATCGTGGTGTTGCTGTTGGTCACCGCGGTGACCGGATTGCCATCAAACGGATTGCCCTGGCTGCTGGCGACGCTGGCGCTCTGGCGCGCAGCGGTAACCGGCGCGACTGCGGCACTGCTGCGGTTTACCGGCCGGGTGCCGCGCAGAGTAAACACCACGCGATAGTTATTGCCGTCACGCTGCGTCGCCGCGCGCGTTTTGGTGGACTGGTTTAAATCAAACACCAGCCGGATGCTCTGGGCATCTTTAGGCTGGCTATTGCGAATGCGCTGCACGATGTTTTCACCGCTGAAGCTGAGCGGCAGCCCTTTGATCGTGCCGCTCTGGCGAATATCCAGCACCACCCGGTCAGGGTTATGGAGCGGGAAAAAACCGTATACCGGCTGGCCGTTGAAGCTGAGCGTCACCGTTGCCTGATTCGCCCCGTTCTCAACTTTAATATCTGAAAGCGTGGCGGCAAATGACGTAGCGGAAAACAGGCAGAGCACGGCCAGCACGATGCTTTTTATCCGTGGCTTCATGCCGGATCTCCCTGCTGCATCTGCTCCAGCAGCACGGCACCGTGCGCAGAAACCGCCGTGATTTCTGCTTCACGCCCCGTTTCTGCATAACGCAGCGTCAGTGACAGATCGGGCTCGGGCAGAAAGCCGGCGCCCTGCTGCGGCCATTCAACCAGACAGAGCGCCTCACCGCTGAAATAGTCGCGGATACCCATAAACTCCAGCTCTTCCGGATCGGCCAGGCGATAGAGGTCGAAATGATAGAGGGTACGATCGCCAATTTCATAGGGCTCAACCAGCGTATAGGTCGGGCTTTTAACGTTGCCCTGATGACCGAGCGCCTGCAAAAAGCCGCGGCTGAACGTCGTTTTACCGGCGCCCAGATCGCCATACAGATAAATAACCGCCGCGCTGCTGCAAACGCGAGCCAGTTCCGCACCCATTTTCAGGGTTGCCGCCTCATCGGGCAAAGAAATTACACAGGTTTTCATGCGTTATTATTGCATCATCTCTGGATTAACAAACTGCCACAGTTGCTCAAACAAATCAGTGGCTAACATACCGCGCGTTCCGTGCTGGCGGGCAACTGCATCGGCCGCTGCGCCGTGTACCACGCAGCCCGCACAGGCGGCTTCAAACAGCGAAAGCTGCTGGCCCAGCAGGGCCGCAATGATACCGCTCAGCGTATCGCCCATGCCGCCCGACGCCATACCGGCGTTACCCACATCAGCAATAGCGATCTCGCCCGCGGCGCTGGCAATGACCGTACCGGCGCCTTTCAGAACCACAACTCCGCCATAACGCCGGGCCAGGGTCTGCGCGGCCTGCAGGCGATCGTGCTCGATTTCACTGGTTTTTACCCCAAGCAGCCGGGCCGCTTCGCCAGGATGCGGCGTAATGATGCGATTCTGACGGTTATCCGGATTGATTGCCAGCAGGTTAAGCGCATCTGCATCCCAAAGCATGGGCTTTTCACAGGCCGTGACCTGCTGCAGCGCCTGCTGTGCCCAGTCGCGTTGTCCCATACCCGGCCCAATCGCCACGACGTCCGCCCACGCCAGCGCGTTATGCAGTTTTTCGTGCGTAAATGCATCAGCCATCAGCTCGGGGCGTGCGGTAATAAGCGGACCGATATTATCAGCCTGCGTCAGCACGCGCACCAGTCCGGCACCGCTGCGGAGTGCCGCCTCGCCGGTCATACGGATGGCGCCGGCGGTACCGCTGTCGCCGCCAATAATCAGCAGCTGTCCGTGATCGCCTTTATGTGAGGTCGCCTGGCGCGGTTTAAGCCAGCGCGTCAGGTGCTCCGCTGCATAGCGCCGGACAGGCGCCTGTTGCCCGCTGAGCCAGGCATCAAGGCCCAGCGTATCGCAGTGCAGCTCACCGACATGATCGCGTGCTTTCCCCGTCAGCAGACCCGGCTTCAGCGCAATCATGCTCAGCGTGCGACTGGCGACAACCGCTGCGCCTGGCGTGGCACCGGTCGTCGCCAGTAAGCCGGACGGCACATCGATAGCCAGTACCGGCGCGGTGTGCTGATTGATCGCTTCAATCAGGGGTGCATAAGGTGCCGCGGGCGCGCGACTGAGGCCGGTGCCCAGCAGCGCGTCCACAATCAAATCGACCTGCTCCGGCCACGGGCTGTCTGCGGCATGGATCTCGCCGCCTGCGTCCAGCCAGGCTTCACGCGCCTGCCGTGCTTCATCAGGCAGCGGCCTGCTGCCCTCACACGCCAGCAGCGTGACCGCCATACCGGCTGCCTGAGCCAGCCGCGCAATGACGTAGCCATCACCGCCGTTGTTGCCGTGGCCGCACAGGATCAGCCAGTGTCCGGCCTCTGGCCAGCTCTGACGCGCCAGGGTAAAGCTCGCCTGACCGGCGCGCTGCATCAGTTCATAAAGCGTCAGCCCCAGGCTGTCTGCTGCATCCTGCTCCAGCTGCGCCATGGCCTGCGCAGGCCAGACAGAGTGTGGTAAACTGCGCGCGTTTGCATCAACTGCCTGGTTTCTCATGTCATACCCTCTCGATCTTCAACAGCTTGCTCAACAGATTAAACAGTGGGGGCGCGACCTCGGCTTTCAGCAGGTCGGCATCTGCGATACCGATTTACGTGCCGAAGAGCCAAAGCTACAGGCGTGGCTGGACAAGCAGTATCACGGTGAGATGGCATGGATGGCGCGCCACGGCATGATGCGTGCGCGTCCGCATGAACTGTTGCCCGGCACGCTGCGGGTGATCAGCGTCCGCATGAACTATCTGCCCGCAAAAGCGGCCTTTGCCCAAACCCTGAAAAATCCTCAGCTTGGCTACGTCAGCCGCTATGCGCTGGGTCGCGACTATCACAAAGTATTGCGCAATCGTCTGAAAAAGCTCGGAGAAATGATCCAGGCGCACTGCAGTGAACTCAATTTTCGCCCGTTTGTCGATTCCGCTCCCGTCATGGAGCGGCAGCTGGCGGCGAAAGCGGGCCTCGGCTGGACCGGAAAACATTCACTGATTCTGAATCGTGAAGCGGGCTCATGGTTTTTCCTTGGTGAACTGCTGATCGATCTGCCGCTGCCGGTGGATGCTCCCCAGGAGGAGCAGTGTGGCCGCTGCGTCGCCTGCATGACGATCTGCCCGACCGGGGCCATTGTGGAGCCCTATGTTGTGGATGCACGGCGCTGTATCTCCTATCTCACCATTGAGCTGGAAGGCGCCATCCCAGAAGCGCTGCGTCCGCTAATCGGCAACCGTATTTATGGCTGTGATGACTGCCAGCTGATCTGTCCCTGGAACCGCTACAGCCAGCTGACGGATGAAGCGGACTTTTCACCGCGTGCGGTTCTGCATGCGCCAGAGCTGACCGCGCTGTTTGGCTGGGACGAAGCGCGTTTTCTGCGCGTGACGGAAGGCTCGGCGATTCGGCGGATTGGTCATCTGCGCTGGCTGCGCAACATTGCCGTAGCGCTGGGTAACGCCCCCTGGTCAGCTGAATGCGTGGCGGCGCTGCAGCAGCGGCGCGGTGAAGATCCGCTGCTGGATGAGCATATTGACTGGGCGCTGAATCAGCAGCAGCAGAAGCGCGCAGCTGAGGTTGTTGAGGTGCAGCCTGCGAAAACGCTGCGTTTAGTCCGCGCCGTGGAAAAGGGTCTGACACGTGATGCATGATTGAGCGCATCTGCTGCACACAGGCTTGTCCACACGCTGTGCATAAGATTTTTTCACAAAAACAGTGACGCAATGGCGCAAGTGGTCTATAGGGGCCATTAACATAATGAAATACTAATTTATATATAAATAACAGTAAGTTAACTGTGATTTGTAAACTTATATTTGCTGAATAATGCGCAGGCGTCGAGCCAGAGCCTGTGGATAACTCTGTTTAAAAGGGTTTTGCATGATGGGTATAACGCCGCCTTTCAGGCGCGGGCTAATTGTGGATAACTTGCAGCGGTATGCAGCAAACCATCGGCAATATCGACGCTGACACAGCGTGTGTAATGTTCAGAACAACGCAGACTGCAGAAAGAGCAAAAGCAGTGCTTAATGTCTGATGACGCCCGCAGGCAGGAAACAATCGTGAATAAGAAAACTGGAGCGGGAAACGAGACTCGAACTCGCGACCCCGACCTTGGCAAGGTCGTGCTCTACCAACTGAGCTATTCCCGCAAAGAGGTTACTACAAAACAGATTCTGGAGCGGGAAACGAGACTCGAACTCGCGACCCCGACCTTGGCAAGGTCGTGCTCTACCAACTGAGCTATTCCCGCAT
>NZ_VWUF01000008.1:0-163290 GCF_008631385.1 Pantoea sp. M_9
TCCCCATGCGAGAGTAGGGAACTGCCAGGCATCCATCCAGTAAGAGAGCCCTGAACACGCGTTCAGGGCTTTTTTACGTCTGCAGAAAACCTGGAAGTGCGTAAAAGTTAACCTTTCTTCAGCCAGCTGACGATAAAGTCTGCGATCCGGTCAGGCTGATTGATATCCAGCAGCGGCAGCTGCTCTCCTCATTCTTTATTATCGCTTCTCATTCCGGAGCAGAGCCAATTCCCTTATCGGGCAAACTAATGTTTTACTACCCGCTTCGCGTTCTTTCTTCGCAAGGAAATGAGGTAAAGCATGACCCATCAGGAACATCAAAACAGCAGACCGCCTGTATCAGCAGCAGAGACCCGGCAACGGATCCGGGCAATTATCGGTGCGTCGTCCGGTAACCTGGTCGAGTGGTTTGACTTTTACGTTTACTCTTTTTTCTCCCTCTATTTTGCTCATGTCTTTTTTCCGGCAGGTGATACCACCACCCAGCTTCTGCAAACTGCCGGGGTATTCGCTGCAGGATTTCTGATGCGCCCGATCGGCGGCTGGCTGTTTGGCTATATTGCCGATAAGCACGGACGTAAAACGTCTATGCTGATCTCGGTCTGCATGATGTGTCTGGGCTCTTTAGTCATTGCGTGTTTGCCAGGCTATGGCGAAATTGGCATAGCCGCGCCGGTTATTCTGCTGCTGGCGCGTATGTTTCAGGGGCTGTCAGTGGGTGGTGAGTATGGCACCAGCGCAACCTATATGAGTGAAGTCGCGCTGGAAGGCCGCAAAGGGTTTTATGCTTCTTTTCAGTATGTGACGCTGATTGGCGGCCAGCTGATGGCGGTGTTAACCGTCGTGGTACTGCAACAGCTGCTGGATGATGAGGCGCTGCGCAGCTGGGGCTGGCGTATCCCGTTTTTCATCGGTGCCGGACTGGCTATCGTCGCACTCTGGCTGCGGCGCTCTCTGAATGAAACCTCTGAAAAGTCACATCGCGCGCATCGTGATGCGGGCAGCGTTATCGGGCTGTTGCGCAATCACTCACGCGCATTCTTTATGGTGCTGGGCTTTACCGCCGGCGGCTCGCTGAGCTTCTACACCTTCACTACTTATATGCAGAAGTACCTGGTCAACAGTGCCGGAATGGACGCGCGCAGTGCCAGCGGTCTGATGACGGGGGCGTTACTGGTCTTTATGGTGATCCAGCCTGTTGTCGGTGCGCTATCAGATAAAATCGGACGGCGTGCTTCCATGATGATATTTGGCGCGGGTGCCGCAACCTGTACTGTACCTGTTCTGCTGCTGCTGCAGCATACCGAGAGCCACTGGGTCGCATTCCTGCTGGTTATGCTGGCGCTCATTATCACCAGCTTCTACACCGCCATCAGCGGGATCCTTAAAGCTGAGATGTTTCCACCGGAGGTGCGTGCGCTGGGCGTAGGACTCTCTTATGCGGTAGCCAACGCGATTTTTGGCGGCTCGGCTGAATATGTCGCTCTGCTGATGAAAAGGGAGGGCATTGAAACCAGCTTCTTCTGGTATGTCTCAGCAATGGGCGCGCTCTCTTTCCTGGTCTCACTGATGCTGCATCGCAAGGGTAAAGGAATTGCGCTGTAGTCAGTGACGGATATTCCAGAGCATGATGCCGCTGGCAGCGCCGGCGGCATCCCACGCGAGGTCTTTCCAGCTCCAGCCGCTTCCTGCCGCACGGCTGTCATAGAGCTCTTTCGCCGCGCCAAAACTGAGAGAAAACATCAGGCCAAAACCCATATTTTGGGCGTTATCCTGCTGCTGATGACGGGAGATTTCGCTGCCGGCGGCGGCAAGCAGCGCTGAAGCGACATAGTGCTGCGCTTTATCTTTACCGGTCCAGCGATCCTGCGCCTGATGCGCACATCCGCTACACAGCAACGCTATACAGAGGATGCACGTCCGCATGACTTTACAGCAGCCGGCTAATCAGCCGATCGATGCGGATGCGCCGCAGTCGACGGATAAGCTTGCGCACTTTGGCAGGGTAGTCAGAGATACTTTCCAGCTCGCGAAAGTGAGTGACTACCGTAGTATGTTCGCGGATTAGCGTCAGCTCTTTCTCGCGCTGCTCCGCCAGCTGATTAAGTGGGTCGTGAATCAATACCGCATTTTCCAGATCCAGACGCCACGCGCGCGGATTGAGATTGTTGCCGGTGATCATCATCCACTCATCATCCACCCAGATGCCTTTCAGGTGATAGCTGTTTTCACCATCTTTCCACAGGCGTACCGTTAGCTGACCGTTATCAACATAATACTGCAGGCGGCTGAGAAAGCGACGCAGGTTGATCTCATAAAGGTAGGGCAGGGCGCCGATTACTTTAAAGGGCTCAGACGGCGGAATATAGAAATCGTTCGCCGTCTTATCACCGACAATAATCTCAACTTCCTTGCCCTGACGCAGCAGATGGATCAGGTTCCGCACCAGAATGGCGGGCAGATTAAAGTAGGGTGTGCAGAGCGTCAGCTTCTGCTCGGCGCAGGGCATCAGATGGAAAATAGTTTTGTTAAGTAAACTGCGCTTGCCCAGGCCCACCAGCGGCGTCACTGCCAGCGTATCGTTGCCGGCATCACCGGTAAAATGATAATGAAAACTGCGCAGCTCGCTGCGAAACTGACGCGTTTCATTTTTGATTTCCGGGCTGGAAGGGCGCTCAGCCTGATCGAGGCGGTTGACCGCGTCAGACTGTTTAAGGTTTTCATCGATCCACTCATACATCGCATTCGCCAGCTGCGGATTATGAATCAGCTGATAGCGATCGTAGCGGTACCGCTCATGCTGATGCAGATAGACATCATTCAGGCTGGCTCCGCTGTAAAGCAGCGTATCGTCGATGATAAAACCTTTAAGATGCAGGACGCCCAGCGCTTCCCGCGTATTGACCGGAATGCCATAAACCGGAATAGCAATATCCGGATGCCGGGTAGCCATCTCGCAGTACCAGTCCGCATTGGTCAGGCCGCGCGCTGCACCGATACGTCCACGCTGCGCACGATGCCAGTCCACCAGAATGGCGATATCCAGTGCCGGACGAGCCTGACGCGCCGCATACAGCGCTTCCATAACACTGCGGCCGCCATCATCATTTTCCAGATAGAGCGCAGCAATACAGATGCGTTTTTCTGCCGCTGCAATTTTTGCCAGCAGCGTTTCGCGAAANAAAAAAGCGTGGTCACATCCGACACAGATTGTGACAGTTTAGGCAGCTGTGCGAGGTGTTGTTGGTGTTTATTGCGTTTAAATTTAGACAACATCACAGTGCACTTCTTCTCTGTTCATTTGTATGGCCTTTTGCCATCAAATCATGATCCTAACGTCAAATAATAACATTAACTCACCTGTTGAGGAGGATTTTTACCGTTCTCTACAGGCGGCGTTACGACGTCAATCAACGGTAAATTAAGCGTGACAATGCCATCATCAAGCTGAATATTCACGCGAAAGTTAAGTTTACGCGCCAGCGTAATCATGCCGCTATTGTGCGGCATGGTTATACCGTTCAATTGTTGCAGACCGTGATCGCGGGTATAGCGAATCATCTTCTCCAGCAGCCGTCGCCCCATACCCAGCCCTTTGAGATCGGAACGAACCAGCACTGAAAACTCGGCATCGACATTATCAGCGTCAGATATCGCCCGGGTAACGCCGATAATCTCTTCAGCGCCTTCCCGCTGGCGTACCGCCACAATCGCCATTTCGCGGTCGTAATCTATCTGCGTCATATTGGCTAAATCATCGTGGGTAAATTCGCTGATTTCACTGAAATAGCGGTAGTAGAGATCTTCTTTAGTCACCTGTGCAATAAAAGCGCGCAGCTGCGGCTCATCCTCAGGCAGGATTGGGCGAAACAGGCAGTGCTGGCCATCTTTCAGCTCAACCTGCTCCTCCAGATGCTGTGGGTAAGGGCGGATAACCAGCCGCGCCTCGCTGTCGCCGCTAAAGGGAGCCAGCTGCAGCGTGACATCAATAAGGGTAAAGGTGTCTGCCGATGCCAGCAGCGGATGAATATCAAGTCGCTGGATCTCCGGACAATCCACTACCAGGTTTGATACCTGTACCAGCAGCTGGCTCAGCCCGGCGATATCGAGCGGATGCAGCGCGCTGCGGCTGCGGATCTTGC
Source organism: Pantoea sp. M_9 (assembly GCF_008631385.1). NCBI lineage: Bacteria > Pseudomonadati > Pseudomonadota > Gammaproteobacteria > Enterobacterales > Erwiniaceae > Pantoea > Pantoea sp. M_9. Next base: position 4,143 of record NZ_VWUF01000008.1, read on the forward strand.
CGCTTTTTATCGCCTGAATCACCAGATAGCGCGCCAGCGTCATATTCAGCGGCGGCAGCGCTACGGCGGCCTGCTTATCAGGCTGCCATTCAGCCCCTCCTTCGCCGAGCAGGATAATCGGACCGAACAGCGGATCCTGGTCTACCACTACACGCAGCTCCTGAGCGCCAGCCCGGCTGGCCATACTCTGTACCAGCAGGCCATCAACGCGCGCCTGCCGGTGCGTGCTGCGCACGCGCTCAAAAATAGCCTGTGCGGCCTGTTTGACTTCCGCAGCGCTGCGCAGATAGAGCATCACACCCTGTACCTCAGATTTATGGGCGATATCGGGCGAGCGCAGTTTGAGGGCTACCGGATAGCCCGTCTGCTCAGCAATAGTGACCGCTTCCTGACTGTCGCTGGCAATCCAGCCAGGCAGCGTTGTCAGACCATAAGCCTGCATAACGGGCTGCACCTCATGGGTATCCAGCGTGGTCACACCGCGGTCAAGAGCCTGCTGCAGCAGCTGATGCGCTTTAGCGCTGTTTTGCTGCAGTCCCGGCGGCAGCGCCGGCGTTTCCCGCAGCTGCTTCTGGTTACGGCGATACTCGACCTGATGCATAAACGCGGTCACGGTGCCTTCCGGCGTGCGCCAGGTCGGAATGCCGGCCTGGGTAAAGGCGCGCCGCGCCGCCTGGGATGAGGATTCACCGCACCAGTTAGTCAGCAGCGTGATCTGCCGGCCGCGCGGATGACGCGCGAGTGCGGCAATAATCTGCTCCGCCGTCTCGGTCGCTGGCGCAACTGCGCTGGGGGAGTGAATAATCATCAGGGCGTCAAACTCATGACTGTCGAGCAGCAGTTCAATGCAGGCAACGTAGCGGGCAGGTGTGGCGTCATCTTTTAAATCCAGCGGGTTTCCCCGGCCAGCGCCCTCCGGCAGCAGTGAGGCCACTCTCTGTCGCATCGCTTCATCCAGCGAAGCCAGCTTACCGCTGCGCGCATAGAGCGCATCCAGCGCCAGAGCAGCCGGCGCAGCGCCGTTGCTGACGATCATCAGACGCTCGCCGCGCAGCGGGCGCATGTGGCTGAGTGATTCAACCGCAGAGAAAAGTTCATGCGTATCCTGCACGCGTAGCAGGCCGGCGCGTTGTATCGCGGCATCCCAGGCGGCATCCAGGCCGCTCAGGGTGCCAATCATCGCCTGCGCTTCCCGGCTGCGTCCGCTTTTAATGACCAGAATAGGCTTATTGCGTGAGGCGCTGCGCGAGGCGGAGACAAAACGCCGGGCATCGCTCAGGTGTTCCAGATAGAGCAGGATAGCGCTGGTCTTCGGGTCGCGGGCCAGAAAATCGAGCACGTCATCGACATCAATATCGAGACTGTCGCCCAGCGCGATAAACCAGGAGAAGCCGAGATTCCGCTGCTGCGCCCAGTCGAGGATAGTATTTGAGACCGCGGCAGATTGCGAAACAAAAGCAATACGCCCTTTAGCGATAGGCACCGGCGAGAAGCTGGCATTCAGCCCCTGCCACGGGGCCAGCAGTCCAAGGCTGTTAGGACCGAGCAGGCGAATCTGCCACTGGCTGGCGCAGGTTTTCAGCGTCTCAAGCTGGCTGGCGGGTGAGGAGAGAATAATGCAGGCTCTGCAGCCTTTTTCGCCCAGCTGCTGCAGCAGCTCTGGGTTGCGCTTTGCATGGGTGCAGATAATAGCCAGATCGGGAGCAAAAGGCAGACTGGCGATATCGGGCCATGCCAGCACGCCCTGTACCGCCTTATATTTTGGCGTAACCGGCAGCACCGGACCGCTGAATCCGCCCGCCAGCAGATTGCGCATCAGGAAATAGCCGGCACGCCCCGGCGTTACCGAGGCGCCAATTACCGCAATCGATTTAGGTCTTAACAGCGCTTCCAGTCCACGTTGACTCATCATCCACTCCTGCTGTCGGGATTGGCATGATTGTAAACGCTTTTACGGCGAAAACCGATTTGCTGCTGTCAGGCTGCGAGCCAGCTTCAGTTTTCGCTGCTGTTTATCGCCTGCTGGGTATGAACCGGATGATGGGGTTTGCCCGCAAGGTAGGCGTGACGGAACTGTTCAAAGTGCTGCTGCAGGGCGCTGGCGGCCGCGCTGTCGCCCGCCTGAGCAAGCAGCGCCGCAGCGACCTCTGCCGTGCAGTGCTGTCCTTCGCCGTGCGCCTCCCGCAGGGTATAGCGCGACGGGGTGCTTACGCTAAGCGACATCACCGGAAAATGGTCCAGCCACGGACTTTTACGGAACATTTTGCGCGCCTCAGACCAGGTGCCATCCAGCATGATAAACAGTGGCGGTTTACCGCTGATCGGCGGCGCAGTCAGCACCTCACGTCCGGGATCGGCATAAGAGGCCGGGAACACCACCACCGGCTGATAGTCGCTGCTCTGCACTGCTGCCAGCAGCGCGGGGTCAGGCTCCGTTCGCGACCAGCCGAAGGCGAGGGTATCCGGCAGCACATCGGCAATCAGGCGTCCGGTATTGCTGGGCTTCATCGGTTCAGTATCGAACATCACCAGGCAGAAGCGGCTGCGCGACTGCTGCGGCTGCAGCGTGGCACACAGGCAGTGCCTGTCTGGCAACAGACAGCGCTGACAGCGCACAACGCGATTACCGCGCGCGAGAAAGGGCCGCGTGGCGCGGGCCAGACGTTGCGCCCGTAAGCGCAGAACAGCATTTTCAGACATAGACAGGCAGGGCAGGAAAAACGTCAGTGTAATAGAAGGGGGAAAGCAAGGCCAGCAATCTGCTGGCCTTCAGTAATTACAGGTTTTCGTCGAGCCACTCATTAAACGGCGTTTTCGGCATCGCGCCATTCAGCATATCGACCATTTCGCCCCGTTTAAAAATCATGATGGTCGGGATGGTGCGGATACGAAAACGCGTGCTGAGCGCCTGCTCAGCTTCCGTATTAACTTTAATAAAGCGCACGTTGCCGCTGCGTTCAGCCGCGACTTCTTTAAACACGGGCGCAAAGTTCACGCAGGGGCCGCACCACGGCGCCCAAAAGTCGATCACGACCGGCAGGTCATCCTGCAGATATTTATCCAGCGTAGCGGCTGTGGCATTAACCACCTCGCCGTTGAAAAGCGCTTCGCCGCAGCGACCGCATTTGGCACCGTCGGTCAGACGCGCTTCGGGAACGCGGTTAACTGCCTGACAGCCGGCGCATACAGTATTTATTGTCATCTCAAACCGGTCCTGTAAATCTGATGATAGAGTCGTATTATGAAAAAGCTGAATGCTATGCTCAATCTGGATTACCCAATAGGTTCAATAGTTGATAGCTAAGCGCTGGCACATCAGGTAATCTTCGCGCTCTCAATGCTGGAGGAACAGATGAACGACGAATTTAAAGGCAAAAGCGGCAAGGTAAAAGTGATGTATGTACGTGAAGAGGAGGGCGGCAGTAAGCCAAATCCGCGTACCGGCAAAGGCGGCCGTCCTGCTGCGCGCCAGGAAGATAATCGTCGCTCTGCTCCCCGCAGCAATCGCAATAATGACGAAAGCGATCGATCGCGCGCGCCGCGCAGCGGCGACGATTCCGGTCGCTCACGCAGCCGTGATGACGCTGGCCGCTCACGCGCGCCGCGCAGCAGCGATGGTACCGGACGCGGCCGCCGCACGGATCGTAATGATCGCAGCGAGCGCAGCAGCCGCCCTGAGCGTAACGATCGCGACGATCGCGGCTTCAGTGATTCGCCGTGGCGCACCGTATCCCGCCCGCCGGTTGCCGCTGCCGGCAGCCCGGCAGCTGACGCCGCTGACGCGAAGCCGGTAATCGATTCCGAGCAGATCCGCCGTCAGCGCCAGGAAGAGACGCGCGTCTATGGCGAAAACGCCTGTCAGGCGCTGTTCCTGAGCCGTCCGGAGAGCATCGTGCGCGCCTGGTTTGTCCAGAGCGTTACGCCGCGCTTCCGCGAAACGCTGCGCTGGCTGGCCGCAAACCGCAAAGCGTATCACGTGGTTGAGGAGGCTGAGCTGGCGAAAGCGTCGGGTACCGAACATCACGGCGGCGTCTGCTTTATTATCAAAAAGCGCAGCGGCATGGCGGTATCAGAGTGGCTGAAAAAGGCAGAGCGTAAAGATTGCGTGCTGGCGCTGGAAGATGTCAGCAACCCGCACAACCTGGGCGGCATTATGCGCAGCTGCGCGCATTTTGGTGTGAAGGGGCTGCTGGTGAATGACGCGTCGCAGCTGGAGTCGGGCGCCGCCGTGCGTACTGCTGAAGGCGGCGCTGAGCACGTACAGGCGATCAACGGCGAAGATTTCGCTGCAAGCCTTGATGCGTTCCGCAAGGCGGGCTACACCATCGTGACCACGTCGAGCCATGAGGGCACGCCGCTGGCGCGCGCCGAACTGCCGGCGAAAATGGTACTGGTGCTGGGTCAGGAGCGGGAAGGGCTGTCAGACAGCACCTTCCGGCAGGGCGAACTCAACCTGTCGATTGGCGGAACCGGCAACGTCGAGAGCCTGAACGTCTCGGTAGCAACCGGTATTCTGCTGGCCGAATGGTGGCGTCAGAACGCATAAAAAAACGGGCCATCGCGGCCCGTTTTGCATGGTGGCGGCTCAGTGCGCGCCACCCCCTCCGCCGCCTGCACCAAATGGCGGACGGGCAAACCATACCAGCACCAGCAGAATCACAAATACCCCCGCAGACGCCCAGAAAATCTCATTGGCTGAAATAATCAGGCCCTGATTAGTGATCTCCCGCGCAATCCACGCAGACGCCTGCTGGTGGCTCATGCCCATGCCTTCCAGCTGCGCATACATCTCCTGCGAATTCTGATTGTAAGGATTGACGGATTCGCTCAGATAGCTGTGATGCATCGACTCACGGTTGGTCCACAGGGTCGTGGTAATAGAGGTTCCGATCGATCCTGCCAGGGTACGCACAAAGTTAGAGAGGCTGGAGGCAGCGGCGAGGCGCTCCGGCGGCAGTCCCGACAGCGTAATGGTGGTCAGCGGCATGAAGAAACAGGCCACGGCAAAGCCCTGAATAAACTGCGGCCAGGCGGATGCGCCGAAGTCCATGCCGGGTTCAAAGGTGTAGGCGCGCCAGTAGAAACAGACGGCGTACATGATAAAGCTAAAGGTCACCAGCCGGCGCATATCGAGCTTGTGGGCGAACCGGCCGATAATGGGTGAGAGGATCACCGGAATAATTCCGACCGGCGCAGATGCGAGTCCGGCCCAGGTGGCGGTATAGCCGTAGACCTCCTGCAGCAGCTGCGGCAACAGAACAATGGAGCCGAAATAGAGCATGTAGGCCAGGCTTATCGACAGACAGCCAATGGTGAAGTTGCGCATTTTAAACAGCGACAGGTCAACGATCGGATGATCGTCCGTCAGCTCCCACACCAGCAGCACCGCCAGCGCCACCACCGCCACCACCGCCAGCACGATAATCTCTGTTGAGCTGAACCAGTCGAGCTCCTTACCGCGATCCAGCATCACCTGCAGCGCGCCGATGCCGACCACCAGCAGCACCAGACCGACAATATCGATCGGGCGGATCTCGGTTTTGGTTTCACGGCCGCGCAGCGTCTGCAGCGTCAGCATCACCACCACGATGCCAATCGGCACGTTGATAAAGAAGATCCAGCCCCAGTGATAGTTATCGCTGATCCAGCCGCCCAGGATCGGGCCGCAGATTGGCGCAACGATCACCGTCATCGCCCACAGCGACAGGGCAATACTGCGTTTAGCCGGGGGATAGTTACTCAGCAGCAGGCTTTGCGACAGCGGGATCAGCGGACCAGCCACAATTCCCTGCAGAATACGGAAAAAGATCAGCATTTCCAGGCTTTCTGACATGCCACACGCCCAGGAGGCGAGTGCAAACAGGATGGTTGCCCAGGTAAAGAGCTTCACTTCACCGATGCGCTTTGCCAGCCAGCCGGTAATCGGGATCGAGATGGCGTTAGCCACCCCGAACGAGGTGATAACCCAGGTGCCCTGTGAATTCGACGCGCCCAGATTACCGGCAATGGTCGGGATCGCCACGTTGGCGATAGTTGAGTCGAGCACCTGCATGAATGTCGCCAGCGACAGGGCGATAGTCATCAGAACAAGTGGCGCGCCCTCAAGCGGTTTTTGTGCCATAACAGTCTCCGGCGGATCAGCCCGCGTTGGCACGAACGATAGCGGTAATCATCTGGTTCACCGGTGCAAGATCAATCGCCAGCGCGTTGCTCTCATAGGCGGCCTGCGGACGAACGGCGCCTGCCAGCACTGCACCCTCTTTGTTCTGCGTATCAACTTTCACCAGAGTCGAGAGTCCGATGCGCAGCGGATGCGCCGCCACTTCATCCGGGTTCAGTTCAATACGCACCGGCAGGCGCTGTACGACTTTGATCCAGTTGCCGGTAGCGTTTTGCGCGGGCAGCAGTGAGAAGGCGCTGCCGGTTCCCATATCGAGCCCCGCGACCTTGCCGTGATAGACCACATCATCGCCATAGATATCGCTGACCACGGTTGCAGACTGGCCGATGCGGACGCCGGCAAGCTGCGTCTCTTTAAAGTTGGCATCTACCCACAGATTGGTGGCGGGCACTACGGCCAGCAGCGGGGTGGTGGTGGCGATTTGCGAGCCTACCTGCACGCTGCGGCGTGAAACATAGCCATCTATCGGGCTGCGAATATCGGTACGCTGCAGATTAAGCCAGGCGTCGCGCAGGGCAGCAGCGCTCTGCTGCACCGCAGGCTGATTTTCCAGACTGGTATTCAGGATCATCGCCTGGTTGGCATTATATTGCTGCACAGCGACGTCAAGCTGCGCTTTCGCGGTCGCCACGGCGTCACGCGCGTGCTGCAGCTCTTCACGGCCGATCAGATTTGAGGCGCCCAGCGGTTCGCGGCGCTTCAGATCGGCTTCAGCCTGTTCCAGAGCTGTCTGCTGCAGCTTGATAGTGGCCTGATACTGCCTGCCGTTGATCATCAGCTGATGCGTCTGCCGCACGCTGGTGGCCAGGGCGGTCTGCGCTTTTTCAAAGGCCTGCTGCGCATCGGTTTTATCCAGTGAGACCAGCACGTCGCCTTTTTTGACGCGATCGGTATCATCAAACCATACTTTGTTAACGCTGCCGGAAACCTGCGCCATCACCTGCACCTGATTGCCTGCTACATAGGCATCATCAGTCTCCTGGAAATGACGCAATACCAGATACCAGTAAGTCAGATAGCCAATACCGGCCACAATAAACACGACAGCCAGCAGGATCAGCGCAATTTTACGCTTCTTCTTCTTGTTTGCAGGCTGTTGCGGGCTTTGAGCTTCCGCTGTCGCACTCATGTCGTTCTCCACGTTATGCCATAAGCCGGGGTGTGCTGATCCATCAACACGGTGACCCGAATCGAAAAAGCCAGCGCAAAAGGCGCTGGCCAGATAAAGGAAAATTAAAATAGCGATTTCGGCAGGGGGTTGTGTCGCACTTCTTGCTATTAGCGAGAGAGTGAAGCGATAACCTGATCTTCGTCCATTTTATCCAGACGGTTAAGCAGTTTGCGCGTGATGGCTTCCAGCTGCTCCTGCTCGGTGGCGCTCAGTGACGACCAGAGATACTGCAGGCTCTGGTGCTGAGGCGGCAGCAGCTGACGCAGAAACTCGTTGCCTTTTTCCGTCAGATGCAGATGCAGGCAGCGGCGATCGTTGTCGCTTTCACGGCGTTCGATCCAGCCGCGCTTTTCCAGTTCATCCGCAATGCGCGTGGCGTTGGTGCGCGAAGAGCCCAGCGCCGCACTCAGTTCCGATGGCTGAATGCTCTGGTTTTCCTGCGCGTCCAGCGTGATCAGCGCCATAAATAAGGTTTCGTTAATTCCCTGTGCCTTGAGCATTTTGTTGCGGTTATCCAGCAGCTTGCCCTGCATATGCATACACAGGCGGGTCAGGATAATTTCCTGCAGCGGAAAATCTTTATGACGATTTGCCCGGACGTTCAGCATCTGCTCAATGGGAGTAAACGAACTTTCCATCTAAAAAAACCTCTTGATTGCAACGTAGAAATATCACATTCAGCGTGCTAACCGCTTCGCTATGGGATAATTTCGAGAGTAAAAATAACTACGGTGAATAAGTACACTGCTAACGATATCAAACTCACCTGTTAATGGACAGCGCAGCTTACCGATTTACGCTATTTTTCTTGCTCATGCAGGCTCTGCGCTGGCGTTACGCCACCAGATTGCCAGATTAAGCAGCGTCGCCAGAGCACCCGCCGCACAGACGCCATACCAGCCAAACAGATGAAAGGCGTTAGCCGAGATCACCGAACCCAGCGCACCGCCGGTAAAATAGCTGGTCATATAGCCGGACGTCAGGCGATTACGCGCTTCGGGCAGGGTGCGATAGATAACGCTTTGGTTAGTGATATGTACGCCCTGAACCGCCAGATCCAGCAGCACAATACCGGCAATCAGCGCCAGCAGGCTGCTGCTGCCCAGTGCGGTCACGCCCCAGGAGATCAGCATGATCACCAGTCCGGCGCTGGTGGTGAGTTTTGCTTTGCCCCGGTCTGCCAGTCCGCCCGCCTGACGTGCGGCCAGCGCGCCTGCAGCGCCTGCCAGACCCAGCAGGCCGATCTCGCCCTCGCTGAAATTCCACGGCGGTGCAGCGAGTAAAAAGGCCATTGAAGTCCAGAGCATGCTGAAGTTTGCAAAACTCAGGCAGCCGGTCAGCGCCCGGGTACGTAACACCCGGTCGGCGCTGAACAGGGAAAAAATTGAGCGCAGCAGCTGCAGATAGTTAAGCGGCACGCGCTGCTGGTAGCGCGGCAGATAGCGCCACAGCGCCAGCGCCATCAGGATCATCAGCACGCTGGCGCACCAGTAAACGCTGCGCCACCCGGCAACCTGAGCCAGCGCGCCGGCAACGGTACGCGCCAGTAAAATGCCCAGCAGCAGGCCACTCATGACCGTGCCTACCACTTTGCCACGCTTTTCCGGAGCAGCCAGCGTGGCAGCCAGCGGCACCAGAAGCTGTGCTACCACCGAGAAGAGACCGGTTACCACCGTACCCAGCAGCATCAGCGTCAGCGAAGAGGAGAGGGCGGTCAGCATCATGCCGCCCGCCGCCAGCAGGCTCATCAAAACAATCAGAGCGCGGCGTTCCAGCATATCGCCCAGCGGCACCAGCAGCAGCAATCCACAGGCGTAGCCAAGCTGCGCGGTGGTCACGATAAAGCCCGCTACGCTGACAGAGAGACCAAACTGATGCGCAATCGTATCGAGCAGCGGCTGCACATAGTAGTTACTGGCCACCGCCAGCCCTGTCGCGACTGACATCAGCGCCACTAATGGGGCACTGAGGCGTGCCGGAGATGAACTCATGAGCGGATACACAGTGAAATAATCATATGGGGATAATAGTAACCGAAAAAATTATTTCATAGTTGTGATAATTAACAGGACGTACCAGTACGCTATAGCGCACGCTGCGCTGGCTTTTACCGTGCGGGAAGAAGAGGAGGGTAGCACCACAGAGGCTCTCCCGTGGTGCGGAAAACAGGCTGCGCGCCGCTAGAAATCCCAGTCCTCATCTTCTGTTTCCACAGCTTTGCCCATGACATAGGAGGAGCCGGAGCCGGAGAAGAAGTCGTGGTTTTCATCTGCGTTGGGCGACAATGCCGCCAGTATCGCCGGGTTAACTGCTGCGATCTCTGCCGGAAACAGCGCTTCATAGCCCAGATTCATCAGCGCTTTATTAGCGTTGTAGTGCAGAAAAGCTTTCACCTCTTCCGCCCAGCCCGATTCCCCATACAGCGCATCGGTATAAGCCAGTTCGTTTTCATACAGCTCCAGCAGCAGATCGATAGCGAACTGCTGCAGCGCTTCACGCCGTGCGGCATCGGCGTGCTGCAGCGCCTGCTGATATTTATAGCCAATATAGTAACCATGAACCGCTTCATCGCGAATGATCAGGCGGATCAGATCGGCGGTGTTAGTCAGCTTGCCCCGGCTGGACCAGTACATCGGCAGCCAGAAGCCGGAGTAAAACAGAAACGACTCCAGGAAAACGCTGGCGATCTTTTTCTTCAGCGGATCGTCCGCCTGATAGTGCGCCAGAATGATCTGCGCTTTTTTCTGCAGCGCGGCGTTCTCTTCGCTCCAGCGGTAGGCAGCGTCAACGTCCGCCGTGTTGCATAGCGTGGAGAAAACCGAGCTGTAGGAGCGGGCGTGTACCGCCTCCATAAAGCTGATATTTGACAGCACCGCTTCTTCGTGCGGCGTGGCGGCGTCCGGCATCAGGCCCGGTGCGCCCACGACATTCTGAATCGTATCGAGCAGCGTCAGGCCGGTAAATACGCGGATGGTCAGCTGCTGCTGCGCCGGTTCCAGCGCCTGCCACGCAGGCAGATCGTTGGAGAGCGGCACTTTTTCCGGCAGCCAGAAATTACTGGTCAGACGGTTCCAGACCTCAAGATCTTTATCATCCTGCAGGCGATTCCAGTTAATCGCCTGAATAGCATTAAGTTTCATCATAATTTTACAGGGCGCAGGAGACGCAGCCCTCAACCTCCGTGCCTTGCAGCGCCATCTGACGCAGGCGAATGTAATAGAGCGTTTTAATGCCCTTTTTCCAGGCGTAAATCTGCGCCTTGTTGATATCGCGCGTGGTGACGTCGTCGCGGAAAAACAGCGTCAGCGACAATCCCTGATCGACATGCCGGGTCGCTTCAGCATAGGTATCGATAATCGCTTCCGGACCAATCTGGTAGGCATCCTGATAAAACGCCTGGTTTTCATTGGTCATAAACGGCGCCGGATAATAGACGCGTCCGGTTTTACCCTCTTTACGGATCTCAATGCGCGACACAATCGGATGAATACTTGAGGTGGCGTGGTTGATGTAGGAGATAGAACCGGTTGGCGGGATCGCCTGCAGATTCTGGTTAAACAGCCCGTGCTGCATCACCGCCGACCGCAGCGCCTGCCAGTCAGCCTGCGTCGGCAGAACAAGACCGGCATCGTCAAATAGCTGCGCAATGCGCGTGGTGCGCGGCTGCCAGCTGCACGTAATATATTTATCGAAGTACGCTCCGCTGGCGTAGTGCGACTGTTCAAACCCGTCAAAGCTGCGCTGACGCTCCCGGGCCAGCTGGTTTGAGGTACGCAGTGCGTGAAACGTGACGCAGTAAAAGTAGAGGTTGGTGAAATCCAGCGCCTCTTCTGAACCGTAGGCGATACCTTCCCGCGCCAGATAGCCGTGCAGATTCATCTGCCCGAGGCCAATGGCGTGTGAACGGCGATTGCCTTCGGCGACGGACGGCACCGAAGCGATCTCACTCATCTCTGACACGGCAGTGAGCGCCCGCACGGCCACCGCCACGGTGCGGGGGAGGTCACGGGAATCCATCGCGTGTGCGATATTAAGCGAGCCGAGATTACAGGAGATATCTTTGCCCGTGCGCCGGTAGCTGAGATCCTCATTCAGTTCGCTGGCGCTGTTGACCTGCAAAATTTCTGAGCAGAGGTTGCTCATATTAATGCGCCCGGCAATCGGATTGCTGCGGTTAACGCTGTCCTCATACATGATATAGGGGTAGCCCGACTCAAACTGGATCTCTGCCAGCGTCTGGAAAAAGTCGCGCGGGTTGATATAGGTTTTGCGGATACGATCGTCCGCCAGCATCGCGTCATAGTGCTCGCTGATGCTGATATCGCCGAACGCTTTGCCATAGATGCGCTCAACGTCATACGGCGAAAACAGCGCCATATCCCGGTTCTCTTTTGCCAGCTGAAAGGTGATATCCGGGATCGTTACGCCCAGCGAGAGCGTTTTGATGCGGATTTTTTCATCCGCGTTTTCACGTTTGGTATCGAGGAAGCGCAAAATATCGGGATGATGGGCGTTCAGCCAGACCGCACCGGCACCCTGACGCGCGCCCAGCTGATTAGCGTAAGAGAACGCATCCTCCAGCATCTTCATGACCGGGATCACGCCGGATGACTGGTTTTCGATACGCTTGATCGGCGCCCCCGCTTCGCGCAGGTTAGAAAGCAGAAACGCCACGCCGCCGCCGCGTTTAGAGAGCTGCAGGGCAGAGTTCACCGCGCGGCCAATCGACTCCATATTATCTTCAATACGCAGCAGGAAGCAGGAGACCAGCTCACCACGCTGCTGCTTGCCGCAGTTCAGAAACGTGGGCGTGGCGGGCTGGAAACGGCCGCTCAGGATCTCTGCCAGCAGCGCCCGCGCCTGCTGCTCATCGCCGCGCGCCAGCGTCAGCGCCACCATACAGGCGCGCTGGGTGAAGGTCTCCAGGTAGCGTTTGCCATCAAAGGTTTTCAGCGTATAGCTGGTGTAAAACTTCCAGGCACCGAGGAAGGTGTGAAAGCGGTGATTCTGCGCATCCGCTTCATCATGCAGCGCGCAGAGAAAGCGAAAGTCATACTGATTCAGGACGCTGGCTTCGTAGTAGCCTTCCTCAACCAGATAGCGCAGCCGCTCAGCGGCGGAGCTGAAGGTCAGCGTATTGGGCTGAACGTGCTGCAGGAAAAACTGCCGCGCCGCTTCGCGATCTTTTTCAAACTGAATATGACCCGCTGTGTCATACAGATTCAGCATCGCGTTCAGCGCGTGGTAATCGAGCTGCGTGCTGTTCAGGGTGTCTGCTGTTGCCAAAATTGGGTTACTCCTGCTTTAACCTGCGCAATGTCTTCCGGCGTGCCCATCATTTCAAAGCGATAAAGGCAGGGCACCTGACATTTACGCGCAATGATGTCGCCTGCCAGGCAGAAACCGCTGCCGAAATTGCGGTTGCCGGCGGCAATGACGCCACGGATGCCGCGACGATTTGCGCTGTCGTTAAGAAACTGAATCACCTGGCGCGGGACGGCACCCTGCACACCGCCGCCGCCATAGCTCGGCACCACCAGAATATAGGGGTGGTCAACCTGCAGCCGCTGGTTAGCTTCTGCAGGGATGCGGTGCGCCGGCAGCGCCAGGCGGGTAATAAACCTGTGTGTGTTCTCTGACCGGCTGGAAAAATAGACCAGCGGATACATGGCGCTATTCACTTACCGCAGCGGAGTGCCGCAGCGCAGCAATTTTATCCGGACGGAAACCGCTCCAGCTGTCATCCGGCGTCATGACAACCGGCACCTGGCGGTATCCCAGCGCTCTGAGTTCTCCGAGCGCTTCAGGCGCGGTATCAAGGTTGATGAGCTGATACGTCATGCCGCAGCGGTCCAGGGCATTTTTAGTGGTATCACACTGGACACAGTTACTCTTAGTGTAAATAATAATGCTCATGATTCGCATTTCCTTTTAGTGACAGGAAGATAGCGGCTGTTACCAGTCGCAACCGGTCATAAATCAATATGTAGTGCCTTTTGTGTAACTAAATACTAGATGTGGTGCTTGCTGCGGTCAACCCGATAACCGAAGGGGGTATTGCTCTGGCGGTACAACAACCCAGGCAGGCTGCGCTTTTTGCAATAGAAAAAATTTTTCTGGTCGCTGAAAGGCAAAAAAAAGCCCTGCATCAGCAGGGCTTTTTCAGAATCGTGTGCCGGTTAGCGGCGGGAGACCAGCAGTGCACCCAGAACCAGACCTACGGCGGCACCCACTCCTACGCCATGCCACGGCTTATCGCGTACATAGGCGTCAACCTGATAGCCGGCATCGCGCGCCGCCTGGGAAACTGAACTATTGCCGTTCATTTTCGCACGGGTCTGCTTCAGCAATTTTTGCGCCTTGTCGCGCGCGCTGTCGACTTCATCTTTAGCATCGCTGCCATAAGACTTGAGCAACGCTTCCAGCGAATCAGCCAGATCGTTTACATCCTGATTGATATCAATGTCATCGTTTTTAGTGGTTCGATTAAACATTTTTCGCTCCCTTTGATTTAAAACGTAATACTAAGTGTAGACGATACGTGATTAAACGCAGCGCTATGCCAGGCTTTAGGGAAAATCCGAATGTCTGTACCATAGGTCTGTTGTAAGGTTGCGGGGCTGTGAGAAGAGAGGAGCAAGCATGTATTTACGTCCGGATGAGGTTGCGCGCGTACTGGAGAAAGCAGGATTCGAAATGGATGTTCTGACGCCAAAAACCTATGGTTACCGCCGTGGTGAAAACTACGTCTATGTTAACCGTGAGGCGCGTCTGGGACGCACGGCGCTGGTGATCCATCCTACGCTGAAAGAGAAAAGCCAGCACTTTGCTGAGCCCGCCTCAGAGATGAAAACCTGCGATCACTACACGCAATTCCCTCTCTACCTGATGGGTGATTCACAGGAACACTACGGTATTCCCCACGGTTTCAGTTCTCGCGTTGCGCTGGAGCGCTATCTGCAGGGCGTGTTTGGCGCCTGATTTCCCGCCCCGTTAACGCGGGGCTCTCCCGGCCTGTACCATCCCCGGTTTCTGCCACGTTGCAAAACGCAGCGCGGATGCGTATAACTCTGTATCCATATAGAAGTTTAGACGTCCATATGGATTATCAGTATGCAAAGCGCGAATACCCCTCCGCAGGAAAGTTTCAAACGCACGATGAAAGTGCGGCACCTGGTGATGCTGTCGCTGGGTGGCGTCATTGGCACCGGCCTGTTTTTCAATACCGGCTATATCATCTCAACCACCGGTGCAGCGGGCACGCTGCTGGCCTATCTGATTGGCGCGCTGGTGGTCTGGCTGGTCATGGCCTGCCTGGGCGAGCTGGCGGTAGCGATGCCGGAAACCGGCGCGTTTCACGTCTATGCCGCACGCTATCTGAGCCCGGCCACGGGCTATACCGTCGCCTGGCTCTACTGGCTCACCTGGACCGTGGCGCTGGGATCGAGCCTGACCGCGGCCGGTTTCTGTATGCAGTACTGGTTCCCGGCGGTGCCGGTCTGGCTCTGGTGCCTGGTGTTCTGTCTGGCTATCTATCTGCTGAATACCATCTCGACACGCTTTTTTTCCGAAGGTGAGTTCTGGTTCTCAATCATTAAAGTGGTCACCATCATCGCCTTTATTGTGCTGGGCGGCGCCGCGATGTTTGGCTTTATCCCGCTGAAAGATGGCTCTGCCGCGCCTGGCCTGCATAACCTGACGGCGTCGGGCTGGCTGCCGCACGGCACGCTGCCGATTCTGATGACCATGGTGGCGGTGAACTTTGCGTTTTCCGGTACTGAACTGATTGGGATTGCAGCAGGGGAGACCGAGAATCCGCAGAAAGCGCTGCCGCTGGCTATCCGTACTACCGTCGCGCGCCTGATTATCTTTTTTGTCGGCACGGTGTTTGTGCTGGCGGCACTTATTCCGATGGATCAGGCGGGCATCGTCAAGAGCCCGTTTGTTTTGGTGTTTGAAAAAATCGGTATTCCCTGGTCAGCTGACATCTTCAATTTTGTGATTCTCACGGCGATCCTCTCCGCCGCTAACTCCGGCCTCTATGCCTCCGGACGCATGCTCTGGTCGCTGGCGAATGAAAATACGCTGCCGCGCTGTTTTGCGCGCGTGAACCGGCGCGGCATTCCGGTGCTGGCGATCACCATCAGCATGCTGGGTGGCCTGCTGGC
This sequence comes from Pantoea sp. M_9, assembly GCF_008631385.1. NCBI lineage: Bacteria > Pseudomonadati > Pseudomonadota > Gammaproteobacteria > Enterobacterales > Erwiniaceae > Pantoea > Pantoea sp. M_9. Next base: position 19,663 of record NZ_VWUF01000008.1, read on the forward strand.
GCTCTTCTCCAGCGTGATCGCGCCGGATACGGTATTTGTGGCGCTGTCGGCGATCTCCGGTTTTGCCGTGGTGGCCGTCTGGCTCAGTATCTGCGCCTCGCACTACGTTTTCCGCCGGCGCTATGTGCGTGCCGGCAAGGATATCAGACAGCTCGCCTGGCGCGCGCCATTCTATCCGGTGGTGCCGGTGCTGGGGTTTGTGCTCTGCCTGCTGGCGTGCGTGGGGCTGGCCTTCGATCCGTCGCAGCGCATTGCGCTCTGGTGCGGTATTCCGTTTGTACTGCTCTGTTATGCTGCTTACTATGTTACCCGGCGACGTAAACCCCTTAAGACGCAGGAGAGCAACCATGCCGCGTAACCCGATTGCTGAAGCACTCATCCAGACCCGTCCGCTGATCCTTGATGGCGCACTGGCCACCGAGCTGGAGGCGCGCGGCTGCGATCTGGCAGATTCCCTCTGGTCAGCAAAGGTGCTGATGGAGCAGCCGGAACTGATTTATGCCGTGCACCGCGACTACTTTGCTGCCGGCGCGCAGGTGGCGATCACCGCCAGCTATCAGGCAACGCCGCGCGGTTTTGCCGCGCGCGGCCTGGAGAGCGGCAAAGCGGGCGAGCTGATTCGCCTGAGCGTGACGCTGGCGCAGCGTGCACGCGATGACTATCACGCCGCTTCCGGCACCACGGCGCCGCTGCTGGTCGCCGGTTCGGTGGGGCCGTGGGGCGCCTATCTGGCAAACGGGGCCGAATATCGCGGCGATTATGCGCTGCCGCCGGAAGAGATGAAAGATTTCCACCGGCCGCGCGTGGCGGCGCTGCTGGAGGCGGGTGTCGATCTGCTGGCGTGTGAAACGCTGCCGTCGTTTGGTGAAGCGCAGGCGCTGATCGCGCTGCTGGCTGAATTTCCGCAAAGCAGCGCGTGGTTTTCGTTTACGCTGCGTGATGCAGAGCATATCAGCGACGGCACGCCGCTTGAGAGCGTGATGAAGGTGATCAACGCGGCACCGCAGGTGGTGGCGGTGGGGATCAACTGTATCGCGCTGGAGAGCGTCACGCCGGCGCTGCGGACGCTGCAGGCGCTGACGCAGAAGCCGCTGCTGGTCTACCCTAACTCGGGCGAGCAGTATGATGCAGAGAGTAAAAGCTGGCACTCAGCACCCTCAGGCTGCACGCTGCAGGAGAAGTTTAACGAATGGCAGCAGGCGGGTGCGCAGCTGATTGGCGGCTGCTGCCGGACGTCGCCTGAGGATATCCGGGCAATTGCTGCCTGTTGTCAACGCTGAATAAGCACAAAAAAAGCACACTGATAGCGCGATTATCGTCAGTGAAAAGCCAGAGAGCACGGTTTACACTGTGCTCTCTGACTCTGATGCGGATCTGCTATGAACTTGCGACACACTCTTCCCGCCTGCGCGCTGCTGCTAAGCGGCTGTGCCACTATTGTCGGTACAGACACGCAGCCGGTAAAAATCGACTCCATTCCGCAAGGCGCCCGCTTTACGGTACAGGATGAGACCGGGCGCGCGGTGGCGCAGGGCTACACGCCTCAGACCGTGGACCTGGCAAAATCAAACGGCAGTTACTTCGGCAAAAAACATTATCAGGTCATGCTGGAAAGCCCGGGCTATGTCCCGCTGACGCTGCCCATTGAGGCGAGTGCCAATCTCTGGTACGTGCTGGGAAATATTCCGCTGCTCGGCTTCCCGGGCTGGCTGTTAGTCGATCCGTTCTATGGCGGGATGTATACCCTGAAGCCGGATCATCCGCAGCCGGTGCTGAACGTAACGGGCGCGCGCGGCCGCTAACTCCCGCGGGTTCGTAGGGGGCGCATTCATGCGCCCCTGGCAAATCGATGCGCCCCTGGCAGACTCCCGGCAACGTCGGCCAGGGCGCCATTAATGGCGCCCCTACGAAGGTTTCAGGCGCCGTAGGGGGCGCATTCATGCGCCCCTGGTAGAATGTTCAGGTGCCTCAGGATTACCGTAGGGGGCGCATTCATGCGCCCCTGGCAGATTCCCGGCAACGTCGGCCAGGGCGCCATTAATGGCGCCCCTGCGAGGGATTCAGGTGTCGTATGGGGCGCATTCATGCGCCCCTGGCAAATCGATGCGCCCCTGGCAAATTTCCGGCAACGTCGGCCAGGGCGCCATTAATGGCGCCCCTACGAGGGATTCAGGCGCCGTAGGGGGCGCATTCATGCGCCCCTGGCAGACTCCCGGCAACGTCGGCCAGGGCGCCATTAATGGCGCCCCTATGAGGGGTTCAGGCGCCGTAGGGGGCGCATTCATGCGCCCCTGGCAGATTCCCGGCAACGTTGGCCAGGGCGCCATTAATGGCGCCCCTACGAGGGATTCAGGTGTCGTAGGGGGCGCATTCATGCGCCCCTGACAAATCGATGCGCCCCTGGCAGATTCCCGGCAATGTCGGCCAGGGCGCCATTAATGGCGCCCCTACGAGGGATTCAGGTGTCGTAGGGGGCGCATTTATGCGCCCCTGGCAGATTCCCGGCAACGTTGGCCAGGCGCCACTAATGGCGCCCCTACGAAGGGTTCAGGTGTCGTAGGGGGCGCATTCATGCGCCCCTGGCAGATTCCCGGCAACGTCGGCCCGGGCGCCATTAATGGCGCCCCTGCGAAGGGTTCAGGCGCCGTAGGGGACGCATTCATGCGCCCCTGGCAAACCTGTAAAATTCGCTGCTTACTGGGCGGTGGGCTTGACCATGGCGTTGCCGGATTTGTGCTGCGCCAGGTACTGCTGCTGAAAAATACACATGCGGATGGTGTTGCGGTATTCACCGTTGATAAAAAATTCATGCTTCAGCACGCCTTCGACTTCAAAGCCCAGCTTACTGTAGATATGAATCGCTTTCTCATTCTCCTGATCAACAATCAGATAGAGCTTGTAGAGATTCAGCACGGAAAAACCGTAATCCATGGCCAGCCGGGCCGCTTTGCTGGCTAAACCTTTCCCCTGATGCCCCGGTGCGATGATGATCTGAAACTCCGCGCGGCGGTGTACATGGTTAATCTCCACCAGCTCGACCAGTCCCGCTTTTTCCTCTTCATACTCGACCACAAAGCGCCGTTCGGTCTGATCGTGAATATGCTTGTCATAGAGGTCGGAGAGCTCAACAAATGCCTCATAAGGCTCTTCAAACCAGTAGCGCATCACGCTGGCATTATTATCCAGCTGATGAACAAAATGCAGATCTTCCCGTTCCAGAGGGCGTAATTTCACCGTCATAACAGTTCCTGAATTTTTAGTGGAGTGCGCCTGAATAGAAGGTGCGCATCAATGCGCACCCTGCAGATGTGGTGCAGGCATATGCGACCCGGAACCCGTGCGCCGTTATCCCACGATCCGTCCCTGCGCCATATGCGCCGCGCGGTCGCACATATGATCGATAACATCTGGATCGTGGCTGACCAGCACCATGGTCAGCCCGTCGTTCTGTTTAAGATCGTTCAGCAGGTTGAGGATCTCCGCCTGGACTGACATATCCAGCGCCGATGTCGGTTCATCCAGCAGCAGGATTTTAGGTTCCAGCAGCAGCGCGCGCACAATCGCCACGCGCTGGCGCTGTCCGCCCGAGAGCTGATGCGGATAGCGGTTCGCCAGCGCCGGATCGAGACCCACGTGACGAAAGCCTGCGTCGATGCGGTCATCGATATTATCGCGCTTTAACAACTTCAGCGGCTCCGCCAGCGTGCGGCGCAGGCGATGGCGCGGATGCAGCGAGGCATACGGATCCTGAAACACCATCTGCACATCGCGCCGCAGCTGGCCGGTAAAGGCTTTACCGGGCTGGACTGCCGTCTGCGCCAGCGTCATCTCGCCCTGCCAGTGCGGATTCAGACCCGCCAGCACCCATAGCAGCGACGATTTGCCGCAGCCTGAGGGACCAACCAGACCAAAACATTCACCGGCAGCGACCTGCAGGGAGACGTCGTGCACCACGGTACGCAGCTCATAGCCGTGCTTATGGGCGACGCTCAGGTTTGATAACTCAATCATTCTCTCTCTCCAGCGCGGCGCGATCCAGCACCGGCAGACGTTCGCCGTGCGTCGCCTTACCGGGACGACAAGCCCACAGCGTGCGGGTATAAGGGTGGGTAGCATGAGAGAGCTGTGCGGCCGGCAGCGTATCAAGCAGCCGGCCCTTATACATCACCATCACCCGTTCGCAGTGCTCTGAAACCTGCTGCAGATCGTGGCTGATCAGCAGCAGCCCCATATTACGCTGCTCCACCAGCTGGCGGATCAGCGCCAGCACCTGGTCGCGCATGGCGTGATCGAGCGCGGAGGTTGGTTCATCAGCAATCAGCAGCTCCGGATCGGTGATCAGCGCAATCGCCAGCATCACGCGCTGACCCATACCGCCGGAGAGCTGGTGCGGGTAGCGCTTCATCAGCTGACGCGGTTCAGGCAGGCCAACGGCGGCCAGCATCTCACACACTTTCTCGCGTCGCTCAGCGCGGCTCAGCTTGCGATGCAGAATCAGCGGCTCTTCCACCTGCCAGCCGATGGTGCGCGTCGGGTTAAGCGCATATTTCGGGTCCTGCATCACCATCGCCACTTTACCGCCGCGCAGCGTGATCCAGTCACGCTCCTGCAGACGCTGAGCATCAGCACCGGCAATCTGCAGACGTTCAGCCTGCAGCTGCAGGGAGGGGGAGAGCAGGCCCATCAGCGAGCGTGCGGTGAGCGATTTGCCGGAGCCGGACTCACCGACCAGCGCCACGCGTTCGCGGCCAATCTGAAAGCTGATGTTATCCACCAGCAGCGCGTCGCCGCTGCGGATGCTCAGCCCGCGGGCATCAATCAATAACTCATTTGGCATGGCGGGTATCCAGTCGATCGCGCAGGCCATCGCCTGTCAGGTTAAACGCCAGGCTGGCGAACAGAATCGCAGCGCCGGGCGCAGCCGCCACCCACCACTGATCGAAAATCACTTTACTCCCTTCGGCAACCATCGAGCCCCATTCGGCAGTAGGGGGCTGTACGCCCATACCGAGGAAGCCGAGACCGGCAGCGGAGAGAATAATACCGCCGAGGCTGAGTGCAGCACGCACAACGGCAGTCGGCAGGCAGAGCGGCAGAATATGGCCGAACATCAGCCGCAGGCCGGTGATACCCTGCATGCGCGCGGCGGCAAGATAGTCGCTGCGGCGCAGCGCCAGCGTCTCTGCACGCGCCTGGCGGGCAAACGGCGGCCAGCTGGTCAGCGCCAGCGCCAGTGCGCCGTTCATCAGGCCCGGACCGAGCATGGCGACCAGCGCCAGCGCAATCACCAGGTTCGGTAGCGACAGGAAAATATCGGTAATGCGCATCAGCACGCGCTCGGTCCAGCCGCCGACGTAACCGGCGGTAATACCAATCAGTAATCCCACCGGGATCGTCAGCACCAGGATCAGCGACACCAGCAGCAGCGTCGGGCGCGCGCCGTAAATCACGCGCGACAGCAGATCGCGGCCAAAGCCGTCGGTGCCAAACCAGTGCAGCGCGGAGGGCGGCAGCAGGCGCTGGTTAATGGTCTGCACATTCGGATCGAACGGGGCCAGCCAGGGGGCCAGCAGCGCCATCGCAATCAGAATCACCACCAGCGTCAGGCCGATGGAGAGGGAGGTCACGCGCGCCCGACGACGACGCGGACGCACGCTTTCCAGTTCGTGAAGTTGTTGAGTCATCGGGTTCTCGGATCGGTTAACCAGGTCAGGGCGTCAGCCACGGCGTTAAGCAGAATAAAGCAGCCGCCAATCAGCAGCGTGGCGCCAAGGATAGCCGGCACATCCGCTGAGAACAGGGCGTTGGTCATATAGCGGCCCACGCCCGGCCACGCGAATACGGTCTCTGTCAGCACCGAACCTTCCAGCAGCGTGGCATAGGAGAGCGCAATTACGGTGATCAGCGTACCGGTGACGTTGGGCAGGATATGACGCAGCAGAATGCGCGTGCGGCCTGCGCCTTTTGCGCGTGCCAGTACCACATACTCTTTGCTGCTCTCTTCGAGCAGTGCGGCACGCAGCAGGCGGGTAATGCCCGCCATCGCCAGCAGACCGAGGATCACGACCGGCAGCCAGAGGTGCGCAATCGCATTACGGAACATCTCCGGATCGCCGGAGAGCCAGCTGTCGATCAGCACAAAGCCGGTTTTGGGTTCCAGCGTATAGACCCAGATATCATCCAGCTGGCCCGGTCCGGCTGACCAGTGCAGCACCGCGTAGAACAGCAGCAGGCCCAGCAGCCCGAGCCAGAACACCGGCACCGAATAGCCCAGCAGCGAAATAAAACGCGCCACGTTGTCGATAACACTGCCCGGCTTCCACGCCGCCAGCAGCGCCAGCGCCACGCCAAACACGGCGGCAAAGATCATCGCGCAGGTGGCCAGCTCAATCGTGGCCGGGAAGGTACGCAGCAGATCGGCGCTCACCGGCTGATTCGTCAGATGAGAGAGACCCAGATCGCCGCGCGCCAGATGGCTGATATAGCGCCAGAACTGCACCAGCACCGGCTGGTCAAGTCCGAGATCGTGCCGTACCTGCGCGTAGGTCGCTTCGCTGGCGTGATCGCCGGCAATCTGCTGCACCGGATCGACCGGTGAGAGGTGCGACAGCATAAAGGTAAACGCCAGCAGCCCGAGCAGCGTCACCAGCAGCGAGAGCAGGCTGGTGACAAGGCGGCTGCCGCGCTGCCAGAGTGACCGGGCGAACCCGGTCTGTGAAGCAGATACAGACATTATTTAGAGACCTGCGCGTAATAGACCATATCGGGGTTGATACCCTGCACATAGCCTTTCAGATTGTCGCGCAGCGCCACCAGGTTACGCGCCTGCAGGCCAATCACGTACGGGGAGTTTTTCAGCACTTCGCGCTGCATCGCCTGATAGAGTTCTGCGCGTTTGTTGCTGTCCGCTTCCGCTGTCGCGGCCAGCGTCTGTTTGCTCAGCTCCGGAATGTGCCAGTCAGAGCGGTAGGCGATGGTTTTGCTGCCATCTTCCGGGTTATAGGCAAATGAGGCGGCGTTGGTGTTGGGATCGAAATAATCGGCACCCCAGGCGTTCAGCGTCGCTTCAAACTGATGCGCTTTAACGCGCGTTGAGACTTCAGAGCTGAGGCCCGGCTGCACCTCAACTTTTACGCCGCCCTTCGCAAAGCTGCCCTGCAGCGCCTGAGCGATATCAAGATAAGGCGGCTGGTTGCTGGTGGAGAGCGTAAAGCTCACATTGGTCAGGCCCGCTTTCTTCAGAATCGCTTTGGCTTTTTCCGGATCGTAGCTGTATGGCGTTTCATTCAGCGCGCCCAGGAAGCCTTTTGGCAGGAAGGTCTGATGCACTTCAAACTGCCCTTTCAGCAGGTTATCGGCAATGCCTTTATAATCGAACAGATAGCGTGCCGCTTCCCATAGCGCCGGATTTTTCAGCACCGGATCTTTGCCGACGTTAAACTGAATGTAATAGAGCGACGCCATCGGGATCGCATCAGTTTTGACGCCCGCCTTGCCTTTCAGCGCGGCAATCTGGTCAGCGCCCAGGTTACGTGCGATATCCACATCACCCTGTTCCAGCAGCAGGCGGCGCGCCGCAGGCTCCGGTACGTTTTTGATCAGAATGTTCTTCAGCTTTGGCGCGCCGGCGGGAGAAGAGGGGTTTGCCGTCAGCAGAACCGCTTCATGCAGCACGACTTTGCGAATCTGATACGGGCCGCTGCCGGCAGAGTGAGTGCCCAGCCACGCATGACCGAAATCACCGTTTTTCGCATTAGCCTGGGCCGTTTTTTCATCGATGATAGAAGAGACCGGTGCCGAGAGCAGGCTCAGCACATAGGCCGGGCTGACGTTAACGTTCCAGCTGATCTGTACGTGCTGGTCATCCACCTTTTTCAGGAAGCTATCAACGTTATCTTTATTCCAGCCGAGCTGCGTCAGGATAAAAGAGGGGTCAAGATTGAGTTTAACCACGCGACCCAGCGAGAAGATCACATCTTCCGGGCGCAGCGGGTTGCCGCTGGCAAAGGTCGCATCTTTACGCAGCTCAAACGTCAGGCTGCGGTTATCGCTGCCCGGCTGCCATGAGGTCGCCAGCGTCGGTTTCAGGTCGGTCGGGTTTTGCGGATCGGACTGAACCAGGCGCTGATAGATATTCGTGAATGACTGTACCGTGGTGAGTTCAAAACCCTGCGCCGGATCGAAGCTGTCAGCATCATCGGTAGACTGTGCAATCACCAGCGTATCTTTGGGTGTGACAGCGTGCGCAGAGAAGGCGGCCACCAGCGACAGCGCTAGCAGTGAGGGAATAATTTTTTTCATGTTGTTTCCTTGCCTTAAAAAAGTAACGCGAGTTTACGAGAGCGTACCAGTGAAGAATAGTCTATTTATGGCTATGCATATGCTTTTAGGTTCTAAGACCGGCGGTTCTGTTATAAGGGTTATGGCCGCTAATAACCAGCATAGTACGCATCAGATACGCTTTTTCAGAAATGTTTCAGCCCCGGCTTTTCTTCCGATGAATGAGGCGACTGTCGCAAAGCGTTAATAGCTTGCTCAACCAAACGGCAACAAAATTTAGATAAAACGCTCATGCGCTATATTCATCTTTACTTCATTAACCGCGTAAATATAATAACGGCAATTAACTATCTGGAGGATCTCGTTGAACAGTCAACTTTATCGATGGCGATACAGGGCAAGCTGAAGCACGGATCCTTTTCCTGCTGCTTGCCACTCTGGCAAGCGGCACATTCTGTTTTCTGCAGAATGCTCCCGGACACTCAATGCTGATAACCAACACAGGTTCGCGGGAGTTATTATGTCTCTGATTTACAACGCGCTATTTCCACCGCCCCGATGCGCACGCTGATCCTCAGCGTGCACCTGTCTGCTGCGCGTTAAACCTGACTGCGCATTTTCAGTCAGGTATTACGCCACACAAATTCACTGGCTCACTTTTATCTGGTGCGGGATCGTCACGCTTTTTATTAATTAAAAGCGCGTCATCTTTTTGCCCGATAATTGCGGGTTCAGCGTGCTGATTAATTAGCAGGCTCTCTCTGCTTATTATGCGTCTGGCGCAGGATAGCGCCTGCCTGAATAACACCATCGGGGTGTCACATGAATAATATGAAATATAATCTGCAGCGGAATAACCGGAAAAAGGATCTGCAGTCGCCGCTTTACCGGATTGAACAGGAAGCGGGCTTTACCGCGGATGAAACGCTGGTACGGCTGTGCAGCCAGGCTTCCGGCCTGACCGAAGAAGAAGCCGCTGCGCGCTTGCACTACTATGGCCCTAACGAAGCGCTGCACGCTAAAGCGCCGCCGGTGCTGCTGCAGCTGCTGCAGGCGTTCAGCAATCCGTTTATCTATGTGCTGATGGCGCTGGCCGTCGTCTGTTTTTTCACTGACTACTGGATACCGCGGCAGCGGGGCGAAGAGAGCGATCTGACCGGTATCGCAATCATCCTCACCATGGTCACGCTGAGCGGACTGCTGCGCTTCTGGCAGGAGTTTCGTACCAATAAAGCGGCGCAGGCGCTGAAATCGATGGTGCGCACCACCGCAACGGTGGTACGACGCTCCTCACTGCAGGCGTCGCCGGTGCGCAGGGGAGTGGATACCGGCTCACTGGTGCCGGGCGATATCATTTGTCTTTCCGCAGGCGATCTGGTGCCGGCCGATATTCGCCTGCTGGAATCGCGCGATCTGTTTATCAGCCAGGCGATCCTGACCGGTGAGTCGCTGCCGGTGGAGAAATATGACATCACCGATCATGTCACCGGTAAAGCGGCCGGCGCGCGTGAAGCGGGAAGGTCGCTGCTGGAGATCGGCAGCATCTGCCTGATGGGGACCAGCGTAGCCAGCGGCAGCGCAAAGGGGGTGGTCGTCGCCACCGGATGCGATACCTATTTCGGCACGCTGGCAACATCGCTGACCGGTAACCGCAGCCAGACGGCGTTCGATCGCGGGGTAAATAGCGTCAGCTGGCTGCTGATCCGCTTTATGCTGGTGATGGTGCCGGTGGTATTGCTGCTTAACGGCTTCACCAAAGGCGACTGGCTGGAAGCCTCTCTGTTTGCGCTGGCGGTCGCGGTGGGCCTGACGCCAGAGATGCTGCCGATGATCGTCAGCTCTAATCTGGCAAAAGGGGCTATCGCCATGTCGCGGCGCAAGGTGATTGTAAAACGCCTGAACGCGATTCAGAACCTGGGCGCGATGGATGTGCTGTGTACGGATAAAACCGGCACCCTGACGCAGGACAACATTACGCTGGCACAGCACGTCGACTGCGCCGGGGTGGAGAACAGCCGCGTGCTGATGCTGAGCTGGCTCAACAGCCTTTACCAGAGCAGCACCGCGAATCCGATCGATCGCGCCATTCTGCACTATGGCGGCGCGCGCCTGGGCAGTGCGGTCAGCGACGCGTGGAGCAAAATCGATGAGCTGCCGTTTGATTTTGTCCGGCGGCGCGTGTCGGTTGTGGTACGTAACCGCCGGCTTAACCAGCAGCTGCTGATCTGCAAAGGTGCCGTTGAAGAGATGCTCAGCATCGCGGTGGCAGAGCGTGAAGGCAGGCTGATTCAGCCGCTGGATGAGGCCCGGCGCGCGGAGCTGCTGGCGCTGGCGCACGGGTATAATCAGCAGGGTTTTCGCGTGCTGCTGGTGGCAAGCCGCGTACTTAACGAGCCGGGTCTGCAGCAGGCGCTGAACGTTGCGGATGAGCAGAACCTCATTATAGAAGGGCTGCTGACGTTTCTGGATCCGCCCAAAGCCAGCGCCGCACCGGCGGTCAGCGCGCTGCGCGATAACGGCGTCGCGGTAAAAGTCCTGACCGGAGATAATCCGGTGGTGACCGCGCGCATCTGTGCAGAGGTGGGTATCGACAGCGGCGCCATCGTAACCGGTGAGCAGCTGGCGCAGATGAGCGACGAGCAGCTGGCGCAGGCTGTGCAGCAGAGCGCGGTGTTTGCCAGACTCACGCCGCTGCAGAAGGCGCGCATTGTGACGACGCTGCAGCAGCAGGGGCATACCGTCGGTTTTCTGGGCGACGGCATCAATGACGCCCCGGCGCTGCGCGCGGCCGATGTCGGGATCTCCGTAGACAGCGCGGCGGATATCGCCAGAGAGTCCTCCGATATCATTCTGCTGGAGAAAGATCTGCTGGTGCTGGAGGAGGGGATCATCAAAGGGCGCGAGACCTTCGGCAATATCATCAAGTACCTCAACATGACCGCCAGCTCTAACTTTGGCAACGTGTTCTCGGTGCTGGTCGCCAGCGCGTTTATTCCGTTTCTGCCGATGCTGGCGATCCACCTGCTGATTCAGAACCTGATGTATGACATCTCGCAGCTGGCGATGCCGTGGGACAAGCTGGACAAAGAGTTTCTGCAGAAGCCGCGCCGGTGGGACGCGCGTAATATTAAACGGTTTATGCTGTGGATCGGACCGACCTCCTCTCTGTTCGACATCACCACTTTTGCGCTGATGTGGTATGTGTTTGCCGCGAATACGCCAGAGATGCAGTCGCTGTTTCAGTCGGGCTGGTTTGTCGAGGGACTGCTGTCGCAGACGCTGGTGGTGCATATGCTGCGCACCCGCAAAATCCCGTTTATTCAGAGCCGCGCCGCGCTGCCGGTGCTGCTGACCACCGCCTGCGTCATGATCGCTGGCGTCCTGCTGCCGTTCTCACCGCTGGGGGCCAGCGTCGGGCTGACGCCGCTGCCGTGGTCCTACTTTCCGTGGCTGGTGGCGACGCTGTGCGGTTACTGCCTGGTGGCGCAGGGCATGAAGACCCTCTACATCAAACGTTTTGGTCAGTGGTTCTGATCTGCAGGAGGAGCGATGAAAAAGCCGGAACTGACAAAGGTGGTCTGCCATCTGGTGTTAATGATGACGGTGATTACCGTGCTAACGTTAGTGTTACGTTAGTTCATCGCGGGCAGCATACGCTGCCCGTTTCGCTATCTGTCCGGGAGAAAGGTATGAGCCAGTCACAACGCGCGTTGATTATCGGTGCTTCAAAAGGGATCGGGCTTGCGGTGGTACAGCAGTTTTTACAGGCGGGCTGGGACGTGACCGCCACCTTCCGCCGCACGGCGGTATCATACCAGCACGAGCGGCTGCGCTGGCTGGCGCTGGATATCACCGACGCCACGGCGCGGGCGACGCTGCTGCAGCAGTTACAGGGTGAGCAGTTTGATGCGGTGCTGATCAACGCCGGCATCTTTGGCCCGGATGCGCAGCAGCTGCAGCAGGCAGAGGATGCGGAGCTGAGCGAGCTGTTTCTCACTAACGCGGTAGCTCCGGTGCGGCTGGCGGAGGGCCTGCTGCCGCTGCTGCGTGATAAGCAGAGCGTGGTCGGGATCACCACGTCACAGCTGGCGAGCCTGAATGAAAACCGCGTCGCCGCGATGCCGCTCTACTCGGCCAGCAAGGCGGCACTCAATATGCTGAGCCGCGCGCTGGCAAAAGAGATGCGACCGCAGGGAGCGACGCTGCTGTCGCTGCATCCGGGCTGGGTGAAAACCGATATGGGTGGCGAGAACGCCGATATCACGGCAGAAGAGAGCGCGGCAGGGATGGTTACCCAGCTGCAGCGCTATCGTGGCGAGGGTGGTCATCACTACCTTGATTATAAAGGTGACGCGCTCGCCTGGTGATGATTCGGGCCGGTTTACGCGTCGTCAGGCGCGTAATACTGCACCCCGATCTCAATGCGTTCGCGGCCGCCGGCCACGCGGTGACGATTGGTATCGCGCAGTGAATAGATGCAGCCGCAGTACTCCTGCTGATAGAAGCGCTCGCGCTTGCTGATCTCAATCATGCGCGACGAGCCGCCGCCTTTACGCCAGTTAAACTCCCAGTAGAGCATATCCGGATAGTGCGCCGCCGCCCGCACGCCGCAGTCGTTGATCTGCTTCATATCTTTCCAGCGTGAAATCCCGAGCGAACTGGTGATCACCGGAAAGCCGTGCTCGTGCGCGTAAAGCGCGGTGCGTTCAAAGCGCATATCGAAACACATGGTGCAGCGTACGCCGCGTTCCGGCTCCCACTCCATGCCGCGCGCGCGCTCAAACCAGTTATCTTTGTCATAGTCAGCATCCACAAACGGCACGCCAAACTGCTCAGCAAAGCGGATATTTTCCTCTTTGCGCAGCTCATACTCTTTCAGCGGATGAATATTCGGGTTGTAGAAGAAAATGGTGTAGTCGATGCCGGAGGCGAGCATCGCTTCCATCACTTCGCCGGAGCAGGGCGCACAGCAGGAGTGCAGCAGCACTTTATTGTGTCCGCCGGGCAGCGGCAGCGGCTGACGTGTGAAGGTTTCAGACATAAGTAACCGTTAAGCTTGCAGAGAATAGGCGTAGTGTAGGGAGTTATGGTGCCGGATGCAAAATGCGGCAGCGGAAAAACAAAAAGGCCGCAGAGCGGCCTTTTTATCACAGCAGTGCAGCTTACTCGCTGACTTTCTGTTTCAGATCGCTGGCACCTTCTTTGGTTTTGTTCCAGCCTTTCTGTGCGCCTTCTTTGGTCGCATCCCAGCCTTTCTCAGTCCCTTCTTTGGTCTTGTTCCAGGTTTTCTGGGTGCCTTCGCTGACTTTGCTGGTCATGCTGTCGCGCTCGCCCTGTGCCGCGTGCTTCGCTTTAAGACGCTGCTCTTCGCCCTGATGCTGTGCCTGATGCAGTTTCTCTTTCGCGGTATTAGCGCCAGCCTGAGCGTTAGCGACCGTATCGTCAGTTGCGTGTGTGGTAGCCGCAAACGCGGAAGAAGCCAGCAGGAAAGCAGATACAGCAATAATGGTCTTTTTCATCATAGTCCCTCATTTAACGTATTTGGTGATATGAGCGTAGTTAAGAGTGGCACATTGAGCAACGTTGCGCTCCAGGATAAAACTGTAAGTGAATGAAAACGTATTGAGGGGTTAGGTCAGCTGTGAAAACAGTCGCAGGGGATTGTTGCTCAGGGGCGGGTTTTCAAATGATGAATGCAGGTTTTTAGGGTGATTTATTGTTTGGATGGGTGGGGGAGCCGTATGGGGGGAAGTGAGTTAGAGAATAAGGTGAATGAGCTGTACGGTAAGTCTGGGTTGGTAAGCAGTAGGTGCAAAACCCTGTGGGGATTATGTTGTAGGGGCTTTCGGGTCCGCTGGCGGAATCTGAATTGGTATTGCAACTTTATGAAATTATTTGTTTTTAGCCAATTTAGCTTTGTATCGTGTACCTAAACGTGTACCAATTATTGGATCTCACTCCTCGGAACGAAAGGGCAAGGATAACGAATGCCTGGCGTTAAATCCAAAATAAAATGATTTATGATAAAAGTGTTCACACTGTTCACTGTTGTTTTTTATGCATAAAATTCAGTGCCTTAGGCGGCGAATGACTTCAGTCGGGATGTGCACTCGTATGCACTACATGTGATCACCTTTGATTTGAACCAGCATAATCGGTATGCCAGGCAAAGTAAGTGAGGACTTAATGGTCAATTTATCTATATATTTTCTATATGAATCAACATAATGCGATTAGAGGGAGGGATGAAGACGGAAGGTTTTGTCAAAAATCGTTAAAGAACAAATCATGTTATTCCTTTTCATATCAGAGTAAAATTAAGTTACAGCATAAAATTCAAACAACGGAAACTATCACAGATAAATAATTACCTTGTGTGACAATTCGGTTTGGATGCAATCTAACTGTAAATTTTTATGACTCGCTTTTAATAAGGATTTTAAATTGAAGAAACTATTTTCTTGGGCCATAAAAAACGGATGGAATATTTTTAGTTGTATTGGTGTTTTTGGTACGTTCTATTTCTCTCTAATATATGTTCCAGGCTATGTAAAGGAAATTAATACAGCAAAGATAAACATTACTCATGAAAGCTTGATAAATGATGTTCAGGAGTTGCTCTTTTATGATAAGAAGTTATCGATTGGTGACATAAATTCACTTATTAAAGGTAAGGAGCTTGAACAGTCTTCACATTATCCATTTACATCTGATGAGCTTTTATTGCAAGTGCAAGATCGATTTGTTACTAATAAATTCATACCATTAGAGAAAAGAGAATCTCTAATTGAAAAAATTAAATCTATTCGTTCTTCTTACGTTCCCCCGAAGAAAAACGATGATGGATGGATTGACCAAACGTCATTGATAACTTTTTCATCATCAATGCTAGGTTTGATTGCAACACTGGTTGGTGCATTAAGTATTTTAAGAAAAAATAGAATCGATAAAGAAACAGAAATTGACATAGTCCCGACTGATATGATTTCTGGCAATAGAGGCACTAGTACAACTCAACTAGAGTTTGAAGAGGCTGTAGGTGAGGTTCTAAATGATATTGGCGAGGTGATTAGCTCTCATATGGATGGTCACGATCGTCGTTATGACTTCGAAGTAAGCGTGAAAAATAAAAGCTATATAGTTGAAGTGAAAAGTTATAGAAGGTTGCTGGGGTTAAGCACTGCCCAAGATTTCATACATGAAGTAAATCGAACGGGTAAAAGAGGTGTGCTAATTGTCAGCTCAGGGTTTACAGAAAGAGTAAGGAAAATTATAAATGATCACAATAAGATGAATGAAGATCATAAAATATATCTTATTGCCGCTGATAATAAGAGTAACCTTAGAGATAAATTGCAAGAGGTTCTGGTGGGTTGATTGTGATTGAAAGTTGAAATAAGTTATAGAATTTTTTATTTTTATATTTTGTTGGTTATTTATATACAATAAAGTGAAATTGCATTAAATAAAAAACCGGCCTAGGCCGGTTTGTGTTTGACTGATTTAAAGGGCGCATGCTGGCAGCCAATCTGCCTTGCTGTCTTCATGTAACGTCAGATTGGTTTGTATGCCGTTGTTCGTTCGACGTTTGAGAAGTACGCGCTCATACTCTTTTAGCGTCTGTGGTACAGCCTGCCCGAAAGCCGTCAGGCTGAGCGGGTGTTGATGCCCACGCGATTCCATAAATGACAGATACGCATGATAGAGATAGCGCTTCGGGTTAATCGGGCGAATATTGGCATTGCCGATGAACAGCCCGTTCGGCGTGCTCAGTGGCATCAGATAGCCACAGAAATCGACCAGTGGATCGGCCTGTCGCTTTATTTCCAGCGCTTCGCCGGATGACTGCTGAGCCTGTAACAGGTCGCGCGCTTCGTCTGGTGACGTGAAGCGCTGCATTAGATGACGAACTATCACGGCCAGCTCAACGTTGATTTTATCCAGTAACTGCGGGTCGCGCTCTTTAGCCGGTATCACTTCCGGGAACGTCAGGATTACCCGGCGACGCGATACTCCACCGCTGCGATCGCTGAAACGCATTGGATTGTTATTCACGGCAAGAATCACCGCCGGAATATGTGTTGAATAGGCATCGCGATACTTGGGATCGATAGCTACCGCATCGCCGCCAGTAATCGCCTTGATCCCTGCGCCGTCGCCGCTCCATTTCTCCTGATCAGGTAGAATAATTAGCGAAAATCCGACCACGCTGGCGCGTTCCCGTGATGATTCCAGCGTATCGATGGTGGCTGACGTGGTGTTATCGCGGCCAGCGAGCAGCGTGGCGATTGAGGCTAATACGCTTTTCCCGCTTCCACCAGGACCTGTTACCTCCAGGAACATCTGCCAGTCATAGCGGTTTGCCAGCACCATAAATAACGCCGCGAGGATGCGCTCCTGCTTGTCGTTATTGTGCCCGGCCGCCCGCGTTAACCAGCGGTAGAAGTTCGGCGCGTGGTCTGCGAGATTTTCACCGGGGCGCGGCGCGGAGTAATCAACGCTGTTTACCGTGCGCAGCCAGTTCTCGCGGCGGTGCGGGCTAAAAGAGCCGTTCGTCGTATCAAATACGCCGTTACGAAAACCAATCAGACGGCGTGCCGGTTCACCCATTTGTGGCACCATTAGCTTGAGCGTATCAAGTACGCTGCCGATTCCGGCTGCTGAAAACGGTGCGCGCACCTTCTGAAACAGCGCGGCGATCTCACGGCGAAGCATCTGCACCGGCATCACCTGCCAAGCGCCGTTATCATAGCGGCAGATTTCCTCGCCTACAGGCGGCACGGCCAGCGCCTGCCCGTAGTGATCGACCAGCAGCTCAGCTTTTTCGCTGGCGCTCATGGCTTTGAGATCGGCCTCGCTCACCGACTCAAATGGGCTTGGCTTGTGAGGTTGAGTGAAGGCGGTAAGTAGAGCCTGCGTCGCGATGTCGCCCTGTGCTTGCCAGACGTCGTTCCAGTCGCCGGTTTTTGGCGGTAAAGCAGCCTTACCTTTGCACGCCTTCGCGGCTTCATCTGCCTTTAGTTGACCAGTGCCGTTTTCATCGCGATCGGCGGCAATCAGCATCAGCGCATCTGGATTGGCTTTACGCAGCTGTGCAGCAAGTGACGGCAGATTATTCGCGCTGAGCGCAATATAAACCGGCTGCCCGGTCAGGCGCTGAACCGTCAGGCCGGTTGCGTAACCCTCGGTGAGCCACAGCGTTTTGCTGTCAGATTTGCCCGCAAGGTGATAAGCGCCTTTCACCTGTCCGCCGGGCAGGGTGCGCTTGTCGCCAGCCGCGCTGATAAGCTGAACGTTGACGGTATTGCCGGTTTCGTCGGTAAGCGGGACAAGCAGATCACCGGCTACAAAAGCGACACCACCACAGCGCAGCCCGGCACCAAGCGTTAACGCATTAGTGCTGTGCAGCCCTTTTGACAATAAGTAGGTGTTATCCGTGCGGCTGACGGCGGCGGCGATCAAATTTTGCGCCCGTGCGGCGGCCTCAGATTGTGCGACGGCTTTATCAACAGTGTTCACCGGTGCTTTTGATACTGGTGGAAGCGCGCCGAGCATATCGGCGATTTTGATTGCCGCATCTTTGGCACTGACGTCGAGCGCCTTTTCAACCAGATTCAAACCGTCACCGGCTCCGCACTGATTACAGTGCCACGTCCCGCGCCCGTCCTGATTATCAAAGCGAAAACGATCTTTACCGCCGCAAACCGGGCATGCGCCATGTTTGCCGCTGGCATGAATGCTGATGCCGAGCGCGGGCAACAGCTGCGGCCAGAATCCGGCGGCCGCCTTTACCGTGTCAGAGACAATATGTTTCATCTGCTCGATCTCCCTTAGTGCAACGTGGCGCGGCGGGTTGCGGCAAGCTGGCTGCAAAAAAGTTCATCCATCATGGTTGCGCCAAGACGCGTCAGGCGCGGCGGCGAGGTGAGCAGGTCAGGCTCAACCATATCGCCCAGCATGGTGCAGGCCATTTCCATTCCGGCTTCTGCGCCGTGGCGACGCACGTAGAATCCTTCCAGCTCAAGCGCGATGGTCATCTGTAGCTCGTCGAGCGTTGCCGAAACGGTGATGCCCAGCATTTTGCAGGCGTTGAGATAACCCTGCGCCAGCGCGCGACGGTAAACGGCAGTGCAGACTTCAACAGGTAAGCAGGAATTATTAGCGGTCATCATGGCGAGCCTCCGTGGCGAACATAAGGGATTCACAGGTTTCAACAACTTTGCCGAGCTGGTCGGTGAGAAGGGCGACAACCGAAGCAAGCGCTGCACCGTCCGGCAGGCAATCACGATTACTTGAGCTGTTAATAGACTCGAACATGTCGAGCACGGTAACTCCGACTAAATGTGCGTGCTGCAAACGTAGAAAGTCCGCGTGTGGGATAGGGTAGGTGTCGTTGTTATTCAGGCGCTGAGAAAGTGTGTTCATGCGATCACCGCCTTTACCGGCAACCGGCCAGCAAAACTCAGAACATAGTCGCGAACGAATTTGGCACGGGCTGTGCGCTCGTCTTTTGCTGCACAACGCAGCATGCAGGGACGGGCAGCGTGATCGTTGCGGAGCACGGCGGCAAAAATAAAAATGAATTCAGGGTAAGAGGCGGCAAGAACCATCGTCATGATGACAATCTCCAATAAGTAGCTATAACAGCTACCACCAGAGTTCCTACGCTCAAGGGTGGTAGCCCAGACGGGGGTAGGAATACCGGCCTTATTGGAAACCGGCCAGCCCGAAGGCTGCCCCGCCTGAGCCACCATTATTTTGACGGCACAACGGCATAAGAACCGCTGCGCTAAAAAATGGCGCACTAAGGCAACGACGTAAAAAAACACGCATGGCGCGTGTTGTGTCGCCAATAAGTAACTCGGGTTCCTACGCCCGGCTGCCGATTTTGCGGCAGCACGAAAACTGTATAACGACCGCTCGCCAGAGAAAAGGCTTTTTTTATTCATTGGCGTGTTTTCCTTAGCAATCGGTCAGGACTTGATCGGACTGCTGCGGAATTGATCGGCGTTCGCTGTCAGCTTTGCCCGTTATGTGATTTCTTGATTGCGCTTTTTTGCTTAGAACCGAAATATGGCCGTGCATCCCGCTGTTAAAAGCAGCTGAAGTAGGTGGCTTATCACTAAGCGCGTTTGTGAGGCTTTCAGCGATGAGGGTTGCTTCATCTTTAGTTAACGGAAATGAGCGGATATCGAAATTTAGGGTGATCATGCTGTACCTCCAGCACGATGAGCGATACGCGTCTGCATCCAGCCGTCGATCTCTAACGCCGACCAGGCAACGTTTTTACCGCCAAGGGAAATTTGCGCAGGAAACTGCTCACGGCTGATTAAGTCATAAATGGTCGAGCGTGACAGGCCACAGGTGTTGATCACTTCTGGCAGGCGCATAAAGCGATCACGAGGATAAAAAATCTCTCCAGTGACAGGCGCTGCAAGAGATAAAGAGGATGAAACTGCGTGCATGGTGTTACCTCATAATGAATCCGGCCGGTGCTGCCCGGTTCCGGGTGTGTCTTTTGGTAACTCCCTATTTTGAGAATATTTTTCCCGGTGTAAACAACCCCATTTTTGCCTGTCGGTGAGCAAAAATGGGTCGCGTTTGCCCGTATCGGTCAATATCCGTCAATATCCACCAATATCCACCAGCAGGCAAAAATCAAACAGTTATTTCTGGTCAGGAAAGAGTTATTGAAAGGAAAAAACATTCAATAAAGCTCGCCAGAAAAAAGGCTCTTAAAAGCAGGGTGAACAGTGGTGAACACCCGGTGAATAGTTGACCTTGAAGTGTTCACCCCTTTAATTACTGTATTTATTATATTTTTCCTTAAGGTGCAGAGTAGTGAACAGTTTTATATAAAACTAAAACCTCAATGCTTCTTCAGTAGCTCTGATGACCGCTGTCCGTTGGCCAATGAGCAGACAGCAAGAGAATGTTTTGTCCTGTGGTACACGGCAGAATCACCTCATCCTTTACAAAAGACGGAAGATGACCATGACACAGGCAGACCAGATGAAGCAGCACGCACAGAGCGTCACCACGGCCAGAGAGGCTCACGCCGCGGAGATGAAATCCTACAACGCCACATGCAACGACATTACACGCTGCGAACAGGAGCGGCAGGCGGCCATTGAGGCCGGTAAGGAAGCGGAGAGCAACTGGCGCGCGCGTTTTCGCAGCTCACGGGGGAAACTGACTGACGAGCTTAAGGCCGAACATAGCCAGCGCATCGCCAGCCGCGAGCTGGCCGGGGAGTTCACCGGCCTGATTGAGGTGCTGGAGCTGGATAAGCAGAGCAACATGCTCTCATGCTGTGCGACCGGCAAGCGCCTGGTTGAAGCGCATCGCAGCGCCCTCAATGGCATTGCAGACATTTACTGGAAGTCAGCCCTGCGCTGCGTCAGCCCGAAGCTGCTGCACGCTCTGCGCTTAAGGATGCTGGCCCGGTCGCCCGAGGAGAACGACAACGAAAAGCCGGAACAGTACGTCGCCCGGATTATCGGTGAAGAACTAATAAAGCTTGCGAGCCGCGTGAGCGATGCGCAATTGCTGGAAGACCCGGAGCTTGCGCAGGTCGGCCTGCATCGCCCGGCGCTTACGGGCGTGGATATGAACCTCTATGGCAGCCCTGCCAGACGCATGCAACTGGGGGCAGAACTTAAAGCCCGCCGTGAGAAGCTTGAGCAGGAGCATCGCTCATGATGCACTGTCCATACTGCAAAAGCCCGGCGCATACCAAATCCAGCCGCTACATGTCTGAGCAGGTGAAGGAACGTTATCACCAGTGCACCAATCTGGATTGCTCCTGCACTTTCAAAACGAATGAAAGCATTACCAAAGTTATTACAGCGCCACCACAGGAACCGGTGGAAGATATCGCGCCGGTTATAGCCAAAGAACGTCAGACGCTGGGACGATATGGCTCAGCGTTTCGAAGTATTAATTAATCCCTATGGCCGCTGCTTAACCAGCGGCTTTTTTGTATCTGCCATTAGCCGTTTTAAAGCCTTTTTTCTGGCAAGCCGGTTTGTAAAGAGCCGTGCATGCTTAGAGTGCATGGATCTGCATGCAAAATCATGCGTTAGCGGGATGTGTTGAGACCACACAAGGCGCGGCTTGAGTGGCTTTATGCACCTGCATGAAAAACGATACATAAAGCGGGCAGGCGTGGCGGGGATAGCATTGCGCGCTGGCCTCGTTGTGTAATTCTTGGGCGCAATTGGCTTCCTTTCAGGTTGAGCTAACTTTTATAGGTAAAAGTGCCCCACCAACTCATCATGTCTTTACGTTGCTCAAGATAAGTTGAACGGTTGTAGGCTCTCCTCACTTCGTTTTTATCGCTATGTGCAAGTGCTGACTCGATAACATCAGGATTAAAACTGGCTTCATTAAGTGCTGTGCTCGCTATGGAACGCAGACCATGAGCAACCAACTTACCGCCATAACCTATTCGCTTTAATGCAGCATTCGCAGTTTGGCTATTCATTGGCTGTTTGGGATCGTTTCGGCTTGGAAAAACATATTGCCGGTTGGCGCTTAGAGGCCGCATAACCTCAAGAATATCGAGAGCTTGTTTCGATAAAGGAACGACATGTTCGCGCTTGGCCTTCATGCGCTCCGCTGGAATAACCCAAAGGTTTAAATCGAAGTCGATCTCTGCCCACTTCGTTCCAGAGGCTTCTGAAGGCCGCACAAGGGTAAGAAGCTGCCACTCAATTAAACAGCGAGTCGTGATTGAGAGATTGGACATAACTAATGAGCGCATTAGCTTTGGCAGTTCTTCCGGTCGTAATGTTGGCATGTTCTGTTTTTTTGGCCTTTCGAAAGCCATACCAACGCCCGAAGCAGGATTCGCGTCAATCAACCCTGTGTTGACTGCAAAAATCATGATCTCGTTAATGCGCTGCACTAACCGGCGAACAGTTTCCAGTGCGCCGCGAGCTTTAATCGGCTCCAATGCTTCAACGATCGTTCTGGCCTTGAGTGCCTGAACAGGAATCTCACCAATCATAGGGAAGATGTCCTTCTCCAGCGATCGCCAAATATCCTTCGCGTAATCCTCGGTGACGCTTTTGCTTTTGAGCTGGAACCACCTTCCGGCTACAACTGAAAAAATGCTATCCAGTTCGATTTGTCGTTGTTCTGATACTTCTTCTTGCTGCTTCTGCGGATCGATCCCCTGCGCAAGCAGCGACAGATATTGGTCACGCATTTGGCGTGCGACAGCCAGCGTCAGGGCGGGGTAAGAGCCTAGGCTCAGATTTGTGCGACTACTACTATTTGGTCGCTGGTAGCGGAAACGCCACAGCTTTTTACCCGAAGTTTTGACGAGCAGGAAAAGTCCGTCGCCATCGTGCAGCGTGAAGTCTTTCTCTTGAGGCTTAGCTTTGAGGATTTCATTATTGGTAAGTGGGCGTGTCATCCGCGCCATGACTGGTTTCCATCCATAATTGGTACACGATTTTGGTACATCTTATAACGTGTACCAATTCGTGTACCAATTTTCACTGGATTCAAGCGGATCGTGTCGGAAGTCTATAGACACAAAAAAGCCCGCAAGGCTTGTGCCGTGCGGGCTTTCAGGACTTCTGCGGATGGCTCTGGAACCATCTTTGAAGAATTTTGGTGGAGCTGGCGGGAGTTGAACCCGCGTCCGAAATTACTACACCGTCGGTACTACATGCTTAGTCGGTCTTTACATTCGCCTGGCAGCTGCGGACAGACACGCCACTGACAGACTAGCCTGATTAGTTTTAACGCTTCAACCCCAGGCAGGGCATCCACGCGATCTCTTTTGGGTTTGACCTCTCTTGATCCCCGTCCTAAGAGCGGAGGCTAGGGAGAGAGGGCTCTAAGCAGGTTATTAAGCTGCTAGTGCGTAGTTTTCGTCGTTTGCGACTATTTTTTTGCGGCTTTTTACGAGGCAAACCGCCCCTCGGCATGCACCTTGGGTTTCGCGAATCCCGTCGAATCCAGAATCAGCCCCAAGTTGTTAAACTGTAGCGCAAATCTATAAAAGAATCCAGTGCTTAACGGCTGGCGCTCTTCATAATTCGTGCTTTATCCATCTTCCACTCGCGATCTTTGATATCAGAGCGCTTATCGTGCTCTTTCTTACCGCGTGCGACGCCGATTTTGAGCTTGGCCCAGGCGTTCTTCCAGTAGAGCGAAAGCGGTATGATGGTATAACCGTCGCGGTTAACGCTGCCAAACAGTGAAGCGAGTTCGCGCTCTTTCAGCAGCAGTTTGCGGGTGCGCGTAGGGTCGCATACCACGTGCGTTGAGGCACCGATCAGCGGCTGGAACGTGGCGCCAAACAGAAACGCTTCGCCGTCGCGCAGCATGATATAGCTTTCGCTGATATTGGCTTTACCGGCGCGCAGTGCTTTAACTTCCCATCCCTGTAACGACAGACCCGCTTCGAACTCCTCTTCGACGAAGTATTCGTGGCGCGCGCGTTTATTGAGGGCAATGGTGGCTGAACCGGGTTTGTGAGCTTTTTTCTTTGTCATAGTGCGGCGTAGTCTACATTACTCAGTTTGTGGGCGCATCCCCATGTCCTGCGGGGCGGTAAAAAACATCCTATTTTAGCACAGCTGGCAAAAGCATGAATTTTTGTTTAATAGCCTAAAATGGTACAATTCAATGGTTTTGTGACCAACAGGAACCCTTATGGCTCAGATTAGCCGCTCAGCGCTGGTTCCCTATAGCGCTGCACAGATGTACCAGCTTGTGAATGACGTGGATGCCTATCCTGAATTTCTTCCTGGCTGCACCGGCAGTCGCGTGCTGGATAACAGCGGTCATCAGATGACCGCTGCGGTCGATGTCTCAAAAGCGGGCATCAGTAAAACCTTCACCACGCGCAATACGCTGACTGATAACCAGAGCATTCATATGCAGCTGGTTGATGGCCCGTTCCGTAAGCTGACCGGCGGCTGGAAATTTATCTCGCTGGGTGATGACGCCTGCAAGGTTGAGCTGAGCCTCGACTTTGAGTTCACCAATATGCTGGTTGAGATGGCATTCGGGCGCGTGTTTAAAGAGCTGGCAAACAGCATGGTGCAGGCGTTTACCCAGCGTGCCAAAGAGGTCTATCGTGACTAAGATCCGCGTGGAAGTGGTTTATGCGCTTCCGGATAAGCAGTATCTGCGCGAGGTTACGCTGGAGCAGGGCGCTACGGTAGAGCAGGCGATAGAGGCATCGGGCCTGCTGCAGCTGCGCCGGGATATCGATCTGGCGCAGAATAAAACCGGGATTTTCAGCCGGCCGGTTAAGCTCGGTGATACGGTTGAAGAGGGCGATCGGGTTGAGATCTACCGGCCGCTGATTGCCGATCCGAAAGAGCTGCGCCGCCAGCGCGCTGAGCGTGCCGCCACAAAGAAATAGCTGACGTTGAGCATTAAAAAAGGCGCCCGGGGCGCCTTTTTTGCTGTCGTCAGCTTAACTGTTTTTCTGACCCGCGAGCCGCGGCTTGTTATCAATATTCGTCAGGACTCCGCTGCGATCAAACGTCAGCGTCAGCGTCTGCTGCTTCACGCGCTCGTGACCAGGTTCCTGGCGGAAAATGTAATACCAGACGTTGCTGCCAAAGGGATCGTGCATCATCGGGGTGCCCAGCGTATAGGCTACCTGCTGCTGCGTCATGCCGGTGTGGATCTTGGCGACATCGTTAGCGGCCAGGTAATTCCCCTGATTAATATCCGGACGATAGACAACGCGCTCCAGCATGGAGCATCCGGCGGTTGTCATCAACATTACCACTGCCGCAGCAGTCAGCGTCTTAAAGCGCATCTGTACATTCCTTTTTTCGGGCCAAACGCCTTTCAGCAGGCAGTTTTGTTGCCATTACATTCTGAACTCTGCACGCGGCAGGCTTTTATTATGGCGATATCACCGCCGATGATAATAGACCTTTTCCCGGTTGGGAACCTCTACAGAGCATGCATATGACCATCAGGCCGGAAAAAAGTGCGGTCTCAGGCTGCTAAAAGTTCTTTGGCGTTCGCCAGCGTATTACGCGTGACTTCGCTGCCGCCCAGCAGACGTGCCAGCTCCTGCAGACGTGACCGCTTATCCAGCGGCTGCATATGCGTTTCTGTCATCGCACCGTCGGTCTCTTTGCTGACAAAGAAGTGCTGATGACCGCAGCCTGCAACCTGCGGCAGGTGCGTTACACACATGACCTGCGTCGACTCACCCAGCTGACGCAGCATCTTGCCTACGACAGCAGCAGTAGGCCCGCTGATACCGACATCCACTTCGTCGAAAATCATGGCCGGGGTTTCCATTTTCTGCGCGGTGATCACCTGAATAGCGAGCGCGATACGCGACAGCTCACCACCTGAGGCGACTTTACCGAGCGGCTGCAGCGGCTGACCAGGGTTGGTTGTCACCCGGAAATCGATGCGGCTGGCACCTTCGGCCGTCAGCTGATCGGGATTAAACTCCAGCACAATCGCAAACTGCCCGTGCGGCATCGCCAGAGTACGCATGCTTTGCGTAATGAGATCGCACAGCTCATGAGCGGATTTTTCGCGCTGATGATGCAGCGTTTCAGCGCAGGTAATAGCGGCTTTGTGATGCATCACCACGTCGTGCTGCAGGCTCTCCTGATCGCTCTCCTGCTGCGACAGCAGTTCCGCCTCTTCCAGCAGCTGCTGATGCAGAGCCGGCAGCGCTTCAGGGGCAACGTGATGCTTGCGCGCCAGCGCAATCTGCCGCGACAGCCGCTGCTCCAGCTCGTAAAGTCGATTAGGGTCAAGATCGAGACGTTCGCAGTAGTGACGCAGTTCGTCGCTGGCTTCGCTCAGCTGAATCGCCGCTTCTTCCAGCAGGTTAAATACGCCGCTGACTTTATCATCCAGAGAGACCAGTTCGCTGAGCATGTTGCGGGCGCTGTAGAGCAGGCTCTGCAGGTTGGTATCTTCGCCGTCGGCAAGGATATGCAGCGCCTGCTGGCTGGTAGAGAGCAGCTGCCCGCTGTTAGCGAGACGCTTATACTCTTCATCAATCTGCTCATATTCACCCGCCTGCGGAGCAAACTCGTTCAGCTCTTTCAGCTGATACTGCAGCAGCTCGCGGCGCGCTTCACGCTCCTGCGACTGCTGCTGATGTTGCGCCAGCACACGGCAGCTGTGATGCCAGCGCTGGTAGTGCTGACGCATCTCCGTCAGCAGCCCGTCATGCGCCGCGTAAGCATCGAGCAGGTGCTTCTGGTGATCGGTTTTCAGCAGCAGCTGATGCGCGTGCTGACCGTGGATCTGAATCAGCAGCTGGCCCAGCTCGCGCAGCTGTGAGAGCGGTACGGCCGTGCCGTTGATGAAGCCGCGCGAGCGGCCATCCGCGCTGATAACGCGACGCAGCAGGCACTCATTACCGTCATCCAGCTGATTATCGACCAGCCAGCGCTGCGCTGACGGCGATGATTTCAGCTGAAAGCGGGCACAGATATCAGCCCGGCTTGCGCCCTGACGCACCATATCCGCTTCCGCCCGTCCGCCGAGGCAGAGGCCCAGCGCATCAATGGCAATAGATTTACCTGCGCCGGTCTCACCGGTGATCGCTGTCATACCGCGATGAAAGTCGATCTCAAGCTCACGAACGATTGCGAAGTTACTGATGGTCAGTTGTGCCAGCATACAATCACCTGTATAGAAAAACAGATATGGTTTTTCGTACAGTATAAACTGGTTTTTTAACCAGTAAAGTAGCCAGCACTGATTTCTAGAACAATTTTTTCGACCAGCCGAGTTTTGAGCTTAATGTATTGAAGTAGTTATAGTTTTTAGGATGGATAAGATTAAGGTGGCTGCTGCTGCGCCGGATCAGCACATCTTCACCCTCCTGAATTGGCAGGGCAATCTGGCTGTCGCAGCTGATCTCCAGATCGCTGCGCAGTGAGGAGAAACGCAGGCGAATGGTACTGTTGCTGTTGATGACCAGCGGGCGCGACGACAGCGTGTGCGGGAACATCGGCACCAGCACAATGGCATCAAGCGAAGGGGTAAGAATAGGCCCGCCTGCGGAGAGCGAGTAGGCGGTGGAGCCGGTAGGGGTAGAGATAATCAGGCCATCGGAACGCTGAGAAAAGGCGAACACTTCGTCGATATAGACCTCAAACTCAATCATATGCGCCACTTTTCCCGGATGGAGCACCACTTCATTGATGGCGCTGCCAATGCGCGGTGAGCAGGTATCGCGGCAGACCTGCGCCTCAAGCAGAAAGCGGCTCTCGACAAAATAGTCGCCCTGCAGGACATCATCCAGCTGCTGCTGCGCATTATCCGGGTCTAGATCGGTCAGAAAGCCGAGATTGCCACGGTTAATGCCGATGACTTTAATATCGTAGCGGGCCAGCACTCTGGCTGCGCCCAGCATATTGCCATCACCGCCGACCACTACGGCCAGATCGGCCTGCTGTCCTATTTCCGCCAGCGTGCCGGTTTTGACATCGGTTAAACTCAGCTCGCGCGCAATCTGCTGTTCGACAATCACCTCGTATCCTTTATCGGTCAGCCAGCGCCAGAGCATCTCATGGGTGGTTAACGCGGTTGGATGGCGCGGATGACCCACGATCCCGATGCAGCTAAAGTGTTTGTTCATGTGGCGGGTATTCCTCATAAGCCAAAACGGCCTGGCAATGTGATGGGTTCACTTGAAACCGTCAAACCGATCCCCATAATAAGCCAACCAGCGAAATGAATGTGCAAAACGCGGAGAAATTCATGAGTAGTAAAGAACAGAACACCCCAAACGAGCAAGTCTCAGACGAAATTCAACAGGATCAACAGCCGGCGGACGCGGAGACAGCAACTGAGGTGGATCCGCGTGATGAGCGCATTGCGCAACTGGAAGCGGAGCTGACCCAGGCGCAGGGTGGCGTGCGTGAAGCGCAGCTGCGTGCGCAGGCGGAAATTGAAAATATCCGTCGCCGTGCAGAAATGGACGTCGAAAAAGCGCATAAATTTGCGCTGGAAAAATTTGCCAACGAGCTGCTGCCAGTGATTGATAGCCTGGAACGCGCGCTGGAAGTGGCTGATAAAGAGAACACCGGGCTCGCCTCAATGATTGAAGGCATCGAGCTGACGCTGAAATCGCTGCTTGGCGCCGTGCGTAAGTTTGGCGTTGAAGTGGTGGGCGACACCCACGTGCCGTTCAACCCGGATCTGCACCAGGCGATGTCGATGATGGAATCGGATGAAGTTGAGCCGAACCATGTACTGATGGTAATGCAGCGTGGCTATACCCTGAATGGTCGCCTGCTGCGTCCGGCCATGGTGGCGGTCTCTAAAGCCAAAGCCTGAGCAGAGTAGTAGATCACAACGGCCGCCCTGACGCGGCCGTTGTTGTTTCAGGGCAGTACCGGCGTCCAGTCGATCGGCGTTTCTCCCGCCTTGCTGAGCAGCGCGTTGGTCTGTGAAAAGTGCCGGCAGCCTAAAAAGCCGCGGTGCGCAGAGAGCGGAGAAGGGTGGGGCGCTTTCAGCACATGGTGACGCTGCGCATCAATGATGCTGCCTTTCTTCTGCGCATGCGATCCCCACAGCAGAAAAACCACGCCCTCACGGTGCGTATTGATGGCATCAATCACCCTGTCAGTAAACGTCTCCCAGCCAAGCCGCGCATGCGAGTGTGCTTTGCCCGCCTCAACGGTCAGTACCGTATTCAGCAACATTACCCCCTGCGTGGCCCAGCTCTCCAGAAAACCGTGCTGAGGACGCTGAAAGCCGTCGATATCCTGTTCAAGCTCTTTGTACATATTAAGCAGAGAGGGCGGAATGGCCACGCCAGGCAGCACCGAAAAAGCCAGGCCGTGCGCCTGATTTGGTCCGTGATAGGGATCCTGACCCAAAATCACCACCTTGATATCGCCCAGCTCTGTCAGTTTAAACGCGTTAAACACATCTTTCTGTGGCGGATAAACGGTCACGCCCGCTGCCCGCTGCTGCGCAACCGCCTGCAGCGTCTCTTTGAAATAGGGCTTCTCTTTTTCATCTGCCAGCACATCGTGCCAGGTCAGCTTGTCACTCATGGTTAACTCCTGACGATAGTTTTTCTTAGCTTAGCTGCTTCAGCGCGGGAGCAGAAGGATTAACCCCGCCGTTTCAGCTTGATGCAGGTCAAAGCGCTGGCAGCGTCCCGGTGATATACCAGCCTGTCTATCTGTCAACGGCGTTCAGAGACAGAACGCCCCTTTCTGGAGATCGCTATGATTACCGGCATTCAAATTACCCAAACCCATAACCCGCTGCTGCTGAACTCATTCTGGCTGCTGGATGAAGAGGCGGGGCAGGCGCGCTGTCTGTGCGCCAGAGGCCTCTATGAGGAAGATCAGGTGGTTGCCCTGAGCGAGCTGGGTGAGATGGCGTACCGTGAAGTGCCCCTGGAGCAGAAGCCGCAGGTGCGCGTTGAGGGCGGGCAGCACCTTAACGTCAACGTACTGCAGCGGGAGACGCTGGAGGATGCAGTTAAGCATCCCGAAAAGTATCCGCAGCTGACCATTCGCGTATCCGGTTATGCCGTGCGGTTTAACGCCCTGACGCCCGAGCAGCAGCGCGATGTCATCACCCGTACCTTTACAGAGAGCCTGTAACTGAAGCAGCGATGAAAAGTTGCTCATGCTGCAGGTCAGCGCGGAAGCGGCCCGGAACGCAGGCGCTGTTTGAAAGGCGTATTTTACCGGGGTTCGCGCTGGCCTGCGTGGCAGTGGCACGTAAAGCCCGCTGAAAGTAAAAAAAAAGCGCCGGTTCAGGCGCTTTTTTTACTGCGGTGACGTTTTATTCCGCACCGGACTCCGGTGTGGTTGATCCGCTTGGCTTGCGACGTTTACCGATGTTTTTAGTGTCGCGATGGCGTTTTTTCACGCGCGGTTTTTCGTCTTCTTTCGCTTTTTTCTCTTTGCGTTTGGCAAGCGCCTTTTTCGACGGCTTTCCGGTGACTTTAGCACTCGGCGCACGCGATTCAGGACGCAGCTCATCAATCACGCGCGATTTCAGCGGCTCATTCACGTAGCGGCTGATTTTACCCAGCAGAACGTGATCGTGCGCTTCTACCAGCGAGATGGCGATCCCTTTGCGGCCGGCACGGCCGGTACGGCCAATGCGGTGCAGGTAGGTATCTGCCGTACGCGGCAGGTCAAAGTTGATCACGTGCGTCACGTCATCAATATCGATACCGCGCGCCGCAACGTCAGTGGCAACCAGCACGTTAACGCGACCGTCGTTGATGCGTTTAATCGCTTCATTACGGTTCGCCTGTACCATCTCACCCTCGAGGTAGCTGCTGCGCAGGCCCGCCTCATGCATCCAGGTTACCAGCTCGTGTAGACGTTCGCGCTTGCGCACAAACACAATCGCACGCTTCACTTCCGGCTGCTTTAACAGGTGCACCAGCAGTTTGGTTTTGTGCTCAAGGTTATCAGCACGGTAGTACCACTGCTGAATGCGCTTGCGTTCGCTTTTGCTCGGGTCGGCTTCAATCGCGACCGGATCGTTGAGCAGGCGTTCAGCAAAATCTTTGATGTGCTCGCCTTCCAGCGTGGCGGAGAAGAGCAGCGTCTGTTTGCGCCAGCGCGTCTCACCGGCGATGGTCTCGATATCCTGGGCAAAGCCCATATCGACCATGCGGTCCGCCTCATCGAGAATCAGTGTTTCTACCGCACGGCAGTCAAAGTTCTCTTCTTTGATGTACTGCAGCAGACGGCCGGTGGTCGCTACCACAATATCCTGATTTTCGCTGAAGACTTCAGCGTGGTTCATATAGGCAACGCCGCCGGTGATGGTGGCGATATCCAGATGGGTATGCTTCGCCAGCTCACGCGCCTGATCGGCCACCTGCATCGCCAGTTCGCGGGTAGGGGTGAGGATCAGGATACGCGGCGGACCCGACTTCTTACGCGGGAAGTCCAGCAGGTGCTGTAATGCGGGCAGCAGATAGGCGGCGGTTTTCCCCGTTCCGGTGGGTGCCGAACCTAACACGTCACGGCCTTCCAGCGCGGCAGGAATGGCTTCAGCCTGAATGGCCGTCGGGCGCGTGAAACCTTTTTCCTGCAGGGCATCCAGCAGGCTTTCGTCGAGTTCGAGTTCGGAGAATGTGGTTACTGTCATGTTCTACCTCAGTTTGGGGCGCTGATTATAGACAGATCGGCCGCAATCTTCATCTGTTTGTGTTCATCAGGCGCAGATGAATTCATTGTGCGACCACGTTACACTCTCGCCAGATAACAATTCAATGGCCGAAAGCATGTCTCAGTACCAGCCGCCAGCGCGGGCAACATTAAGAAAAGATGGGTTTACGTTTAAACAATTTTTTGTCGCACACGATCGCTGTGCAATGAAGGTTGGCACGGATGGCGTGCTGCTGGGGGCGTGGGCGCCAGTGGCCGGGGCGCGGCGTATCCTGGATATTGGCTGCGGTAGCGGGCTTATCGCCCTGATGCTGGCGCAGCGCACGCCGGAACAGGTCACGCTGGATGCGGTTGAGCTTGATAGCGAAGCCGCCGCGCAGGCGAAGGAGAATGTGCAGGCGTCGCCGTGGGCCGCCCGTATCAGCGTGCATCAGGCTGATATCCTTAACTGGAGTAAACAGTGCGAAAAGCGCTACTCGCTGATCGTCAGCAATCCGCCTTTTTTTGTGCCCGGCATGGCCTCATCCAGCGCAGCACGGGACGCGGCACGCAGTACTGCTACGCTCGATCATGCCACACTGCTGCAGTGCGCGGCACAGCTTATCGAAGAAGAGGGGCTGTTTTGCGTGGTGCTGCCGGTGGATAGCGGCGAGGCGCTGGTGCAGCTCGCCCGCGCCGATGGCTGGCATCTGCGGCTGCGCTACGACGTCGCGCCTTATGCACATCGGCCGCCTAACCGGCTGGTACTGGGCTTTTCACCTTCTGCCGGTGAGCTGATACAGGAGCGGCTGGCGGTCCGTAATGAAGACAAAAGCTACTCCGCTGACTGGCTGAGCCTGGTAACAGACTTCTATCTTTTTCGCTGATTATTTTCCGGCACAGCGCGGCAATCGCCGACGCGATCTGCCATTACGATCGCAGGATCCCTGCTGCATCGTGTTGCAACTTAGCGAATTTTGCGCGCTGCCGTCAGCTATGCTGAAAAGAAGAGTAATAAAGATGAAAAAGAGATCGCCTTACGCTACTCTGCCAGCACCGATCGGCACTGCATAAGCCATTGAAAGCGGGTCAGCCGCTGCGTCATAACGGGTTGCAATGCCGCGATGAAAAAAACAGGTCGTAGTGAACTTCAGGCCAGAACAGAACTCAAAGCGCATGCTTGCTCACGGGTATGAGATGTCCTGGCAGTCCACTTACGCATAAAAGAGTTTTGGGGAGACATTACCTCGGATGAGCGAGCAGTTAACGGATCAGGTTCTCGTTGAGCGGGTTCAGAAAGGAGATCAAAAGTCCTTTAACTTACTGGTGGTCCGATACCAGCATAAAGTGGCGAGCCTGGTTTCACGCTATGTCCCTTCGGGTGACGTGCCCGATGTGGTACAGGAATCATTTATCAAAGCCTATCGCGCGCTGGAGTCGTTCCGCGGGGATAGCGCTTTTTACACGTGGCTTTACCGCATCGCGGTAAACACGGCAAAAAATTATCTGGTGGCTCAGGGCCGTCGTCCGCCTTCCAGCGACGTAGATGCAATTGATGCAGAAAACTTCGAAAGTGCGGGCGCGTTAAAAGAAATATCGAACCCTGAGAACTTAATGTTGTCTGACGAACTGAAACAAATTGTTTTTCGGACAATTGAGTCACTTCCTGAAGATCTCCGTATGGCTATCACGCTCAGAGAGCTGGATGGCCTGAGCTATGAAGAGATCGCTGCCATTATGGATTGCCCGGTTGGTACTGTCCGATCGCGCATATTTCGTGCCCGGGAAGCCATTGATAACAAGGTTCAACCGCTTATCCAACGTTAGTGATAACGGCTACTGAAAGGGTACCAAGGCATGCAGAAAGAAAAACTTTCCGCTTTAATGGATGGTGAAACGTTAGACAGCGAGCTGTTGTCCTCGTTGTCAAAGGATGTCGAACTTCAGAAAAGCTGGGAGAGCTACCATCTTATTCGCGATACGCTGCGCGGGGATGTAGGCGAAGTGCTGCATTTTGATATCTCCGCCCGCGTGGCCGCGGCCATTGAAAACGAACCGCTGCGCCCTGCGGCAACACCGCTGATCCCTGAAGCGCAGCCGGAACCGGCACGCTGGCAAAAAATGCCGTTCTGGCGTCGCGGCGGCAACTGGGTAGCATCAGTCACGCAAATTGGCGTCGCCGCCTGCGTGTCACTGGCGGTCATTGTTGGCGTGCAGCACTACAATGGCTCTTCTGCCGATGGGGCAGCAGCATCCTCAGATGCTCCGGCGTTTAATACGCTGCCAATGATGGGTAAAGCGTCACCGGTAAGCCTGGGCGTACCGTCTGATGCCTTTGAGAGCAACAGTTCAAATCAGCAGGTTCAGGATCAGCGGCGTCGCGTTAACGCCATGCTGCAGGATTACGAACTGCAGCGTCGTCTGCATGCCGATCAGGTACAGTTTGAAAACAGCGTACCGCAGCAGGCGCAGGCCACCGTTCCCGGAACGCAGTCGTTAGGAACTCAACAGCAGTAATGAAGCAGCTCTGGTGCGCCGTTAGCCTCATGGCCGGCAGCCTGCTCTGGACATCAACCGCCCCGGCACAGACGTCGTCTTCCGGGGCGTTGTTACAGCAGATGGAGCAGGCGACTCAAAATCTCAATTATGAATTTGCATATATCAATGTCTCACGACTGGGCATTGAGTCTCTGCGCTATCGTCACGCCGTAGTGGACAAGCGCGTCTTTGCGCAGCTGCTGCAGATGGATGGTCCGCGCCGTGAAGTGATCCAGCGCGGTAACGACATCAGCTATTTTGAACCCGGGCTGGATCCGTTTTCACTGCCGGGCAACCATATTATCGACGCGCTGCCCTCGCTGATGTTTGCTGATTTTTCCCGACTCGGTCAGGCGTATGACTTTGTACCGGTAGGGCGGTCGCGTATGGCTGACCAGATGTGCGAAGTTGTGCGTATCGTCTCCCGTGACGGTACCCGCTACAGCTATGTAGTCTGGCTGGACGTGGATACCAAACTGCCGCTGCGAATCGACTTGCTGGATCGCGATGGTGAAACGCTGGAGCAGTTCCGCGTTATCAGCTTTGCCGTCGATGAGGGCGTGCGCAATCTGATGCAGGGGCTTGAGAAAGCCAATCTGCCGCCGTCGCTCTCACTGCCGGCGGGCGACAAAGTGGAACTCAGCTGGCAGCCTGGCTGGATACCGGCGGGCATGAAGCTGATTTCGCAAAGCCGTCGCGCGATACCCGCTATGAACAAAACCGTTGAATCGCGTCTCTACAGCGACGGGCTGTTTAGTTTTGCCATCAACATAGCGCCTGCCGATAAAAATAGCGTGCCTCAGCAATTGCGCACGGGACGTCGTACGGTGCAGACCGTTGTGCGCGATAATCAGGAGATCACCGTGGTGGGCGAATTACCGCCTGCAACCGCGAAACGAATCGCCAGCGCTATTGATGCAGGGGCAAAAAAATGATGAGAGAGTGGGCCACCGTGGTGGCATGGCAGGATGGCATTGCCACGCTGCATTCTGAAGCGAAAACTTCCTGCAACAGCTGTTCAGCGCGTAAAGGCTGCGGCAGCCATGCGCTCAACAAGCTGGGGCCAAAGAACGCCCACGTCATGACCATTCCCAGCGCTGAGCCGCTACAGCCGGGTCAGCGCATTGAGTTAGGCATTCGCGAAAGCAGCCTGCTCGGCTCAGCGCTGCTGGTCTATATGACGCCGCTGTTTGGCTTGTTTGCTGTGGCTGGTATATTCCAGATGCTGTTTCACAGCGACCTTGCGGCCGCCTGCGGGGCGCTGCTTGGCGGCGTGGGAGGCTTTATCATTGCCAAAGGCGTCTCATCCCGCTACGCCGGACGCGAAGCCTTTCAGCCGGTGATCCTCAGCGTTGCGCTTCCGCCTGATGCGCTGCGGGTTGAAGATGTCAGCTGATGCCGCCTGGGCCGCCTGCTGTGCGGCCTTTTCATTTCCGCTTACCCGCTGAATTCTGTTGCAAATCCCACAGGTTCCATTCTTTAACGCGCGGCGTTAACAGTGTAATATGCGACGTCATTAATGAGGCCGACAGGGTTCCGGGTAAAGATCGCTTGCCTGAATGTGTCTGTGCTCACGTTTTCAACTGATTCTCTACGTGAAGATATTCATATAAATGAAGCACATACGAAATTTCTCTATTATTGCTCACATTGACCACGGCAAATCAACGCTCTCCGATCGTCTGATTCAGATTTGTGGTGGCCTGAGCGATCGTGAGATGGCGGCGCAGGTTCTTGATTCCATGGATCTGGAGCGCGAGCGCGGTATTACGATTAAAGCGCAGAGCGTCACGCTCGATTACACAGCGCCAGACGGTGAAACTTACCAGCTCAATTTTATCGACACCCCGGGCCACGTAGACTTCTCGTATGAAGTTTCCCGCTCGCTGGCGGCCTGTGAAGGGGCGCTGCTGGTGGTCGATGCAGGACAGGGCGTTGAAGCACAGACGCTGGCGAACTGCTATACCGCCATGGAAATGGATCTGGAAGTGGTACCGGTACTGAATAAGATCGACCTGCCCGCTGCCGATCCTGAGCGCGTAGCCGAAGAGATTGAAGATATCGTGGGTATCGATGCCGTAGATGCCGTGCGCTGCTCGGCTAAAACCGGTATCGGCGTACCGGATGTGCTCGAGCGCCTGGTGCGCGATATCCCGGCACCGGAAGGCGATCCGGATGGCCCGCTGCAGGCGCTGATTATCGATTCCTGGTTCGATAACTACCTTGGCGTTGTTTCCCTGATCCGTATTAAAAACGGGACGCTGCGCAAGGGCGAGAAGGTTAAAGTCATGAGTACCGGTCAGGTATATAACGCTGACCGCCTGGGTATCTTCACACCCAAACAGGTTGACCGCACCGAACTGAAGTGCGGGGAAGTGGGCTGGCTGGTGTGCGCCATCAAAGACATTCTGGGTGCGCCGGTGGGCGATACGCTGACGCTGCAGCGCAACCCGGCAGACAAAGCGCTGCCTGGCTTTAAAAAGGTTAAACCGCAGGTTTATGCCGGTCTTTTCCCGGTGAGTTCAGATGACTATGAGTCATTCCGCGACGCGCTGGGCAAGCTGAGCCTGAACGACGCCTCTCTGTTCTATGAGCCAGAGAGTTCAACCGCGCTGGGCTTTGGTTTCCGCTGCGGCTTCCTGGGTCTGCTGCATATGGAGATCATTCAGGAGCGCCTGGAGCGCGAGTACGATCTCGATCTGATCACCACTGCGCCAACGGTTGTGTATGAAGTGCAGACCACCGATGGCGAAGTGGTATATGTCGACAGCCCGGCCAAGCTGCCGCCGCTCAACAATATTGAAGAGCTGCGTGAGCCGATTGCAGAGTGTCACATGCTGCTGCCACAGGAGTATCTGGGTAACGTGATTACCCTGTGCGTGGAGAAGCGTGGCGTGCAGACCAATATGGTTTACCACGGCAACCAGGTTGCGCTCACCTACGATATCCCGATGGCTGAAGTGGTACTCGACTTCTTCGACCGTCTGAAATCGACGTCGCGCGGCTATGCGTCGCTGGATTATAACTTCAAGCGTTTCCAGGCGTCAGACATGGTGCGCGTGGACGTATTAATTAACGCAGAGCGTGTTGATGCCCTGGCGCTGATCACCCACCGCGATAACTCGCAGTACCGCGGTCGCGAGCTGGTAGAGAAGATGAAAGATCTGATCCCGCGCCAGCAGTTTGATATCGCGATTCAGGCGGCGATTGGCAACCATATCATTGCGCGTTCGACCGTGAAGCAGCTGCGTAAAAACGTACTGGCAAAATGCTACGGCGGTGACGTCAGCCGTAAGAAAAAACTGTTGCAGAAACAGAAAGATGGTAAGAAGCGCATGAAGCAGGTCGGCAACGTTGAGCTGCCGCAGGAAGCTTTCCTCGCCATTCTGCATGTCGGTAAAGACAGCAAATAAGGAACCACAATGGCTAACATGTTCGCCCTGATTCTGGTTATCGCTACGCTGCTGACCGGCATCATCTGGTGTATCGATCGCGTGAAGTGGGCACCTGAGCGTCGGGCAAAACAGGCCGCTGCACAGGCGCAGGCGGGTAACTCGCTCGACAGCAAAACGCTGGCGAAAGTGGCTGCGCAGCCGGGCTGGATTGAAACGGCGGCATCGGTATTTCCGGTGCTGGCGGTGGTACTGATTGTACGTTCATTTATTTTTGAACCCTTTCAGATCCCCTCCGGCTCAATGATGCCAACGCTGCTGATTGGCGACTTTATTCTGGTGGAGAAGTTTGCCTACGGTATTAAAGATCCCATTACGCAGACCACGCTGATCCCGACCGGACATCCAAAGCGCGGCGATGTCGCCGTGTTTAAATATCCGAAAGATCCCAGCGTTGACTACATTAAGCGCGTGATTGGCCTGCCGGGTGACAAAGTGGTGTTTGATCCGTTCAGCAAAACGCTGACCATCAATCCTGGCTGCGGTAACGGTAAATGTGATACGGCGCTGCCGGTCACCTATACCAATATTGAGCCAAGCGACTTTATCCAGACGTTCAGCGGCTTTGACGGCAACGAGACCGGCAACGGCTTCTTCCGTAAACCGCAGGGTGAAACGCTGCGCGGTGGCCTGCGTCTCGGGACGCGCAAAGAGACGCTGGGCGATGTGACGCACAATATTCTGCTGGTGAATGAGGCGCAGAGCCAGGCGAACATGTACTATCAGCAGCCGGGCCAGCCGCAGGCGACCTGGGTGGTGCCGCAGGGTCAATATTTCATGATGGGCGATAACCGTGACAACAGCGCCGACAGCCGCTACTGGGGCTTTGTGCCTGAGAAGAATCTGGTCGGTAAAGCGGTCGCTATCTGGATGAGCTTTGAAAAACAGGAAGGTGAGTGGCCGACAGGCGTACGCCTGAGCCGTATCGGCGGCATTCACTAAATACGGGTGGCTTCCTGTCTGACAGGAAGCCACTGCACACGAAACAGAACGCGCTGCTATCAGCCCTGTTTCGTATGCAGAGTTACAGACGCACAGAACAACTGGAATCGCATGAACCCCATTCTCATTACTAAGCTGCAGCGCAAACTGGGCTACACTTTTACTCATCCGGAACTTTTGCAGCAGGCCCTGACACACCGCAGCGCCAGCAGCAAGCATAACGAGCGGCTTGAATTTCTTGGCGATTCAATTCTCAGCTATGTAATTGCCAACGCGCTTTATCACCGCTTCCCGCGCGTGGACGAAGGCGATATGAGCCGCATGCGCGCCACGCTGGTGCGCGGCAATACGCTGGCTGAGATGGCGCGTGAGTTTGAACTGGGCGAGTGCCTGCGTCTTGGACCAGGCGAACTGAAAAGCGGCGGCTTCCGTCGTGAGTCGATCCTTGCGGATACGGTAGAGGCGCTGATTGGCGGCATCTTCCTCGACAGTAATATCCAGACCGTTGAGAAGCTGATTCTCGACTGGTATCTGAACCGTCTGGAGCAGATAAGCCCGGGCGATAAACAGAAAGATCCCAAAACGCGCCTGCAGGAGTATCTGCAGGGTCGCCATCTGCCGCTGCCTTCCTATCTGGTGGTGCAGGTGCGGGGCGAAGCGCACGACCAGGAGTTCACCATTCACTGTCAGGTGAGTGGCATGGCCGATCCGGTTGTAGGCGTAGGCTCCAGCCGCCGCAAAGCGGAACAGGCTGCCGCCGAACAGGCTTTGATTAAGCTTGGACTCGAATAAATTGTTTTACGACAGCGCCATCCCGGCGCTGACTAAGTCAGGACCCGAATGAGCGAACACGAAACTTATTGCGGCTTTGTCGCGATTGTAGGCCGGCCCAACGTCGGTAAATCAACCTTACTGAACCAGCTGCTGGGGCAGAAGGTCTCGATCACCTCACGCAAACCGCAAACCACGCGCCACCGTATTATGGGCATCCACACCGAGGGCGCCTATCAGGCGATCTACGTGGATACGCCCGGGCTGCATATGGAAGAGAAGCGGGCGATTAACCGCCTGATGAACCGTGCTGCCAGCAGCTCAATTGGCGACGTGGAACTGGTAATTTTCGTCGTGGAAGGCACGCGCTGGACGCCAGATGATGAGATGGTGCTTAACAAACTGCGCGACGGCAAAGTCCCGGTGGTGCTGGCGGTAAACAAGGTGGATAACATTCAGGATAAAAGTATCCTGCTGCCGCACCTGCAGTTCCTGAGCCAGCAGATGAATTTCCTCGATATCGTGCCGATCTCTGCTGAGAATGGCAAAAATGTCGATACCATTGCTGAGATTGCCCGCAAGCGCCTGCCGCTGGCGGAGCACCACTTCCCGGAAGATTACATCACCGACCGCTCACAGCGCTTTATGGCTTCAGAGATCATCCGCGAAAAGCTGATGCGTTTCCTGGGCGCCGAGCTGCCTTACTCCGTGACCGTTGAGATTGAACAGTTTGTGGCCAACGAGCGCGGCGGCTACGACATCAATGGCCTGATTCTGGTGGAGCGTGAAGGCCAGAAGAAAATGGTGATTGGCAATAAAGGGTCGAAAATCAAAACCATCGGCATTGAAGCGCGGCGTGACATGGAAGAGATGTTTGAAGCCAAAGTGCACCTTGAACTCTGGGTGAAAGTTAAATCGGGCTGGGCTGACGACGAACGTGCGCTGCGCAGCCTGGGCTACACAGACGATCTGTAACCGATGGAAGGCTGGCAACGCGCGTTTGTGCTGCATAGTCGCCCTTACAGCGAAACCAGCCTGCTGCTCGATCTCTTTACGGAAAGTCAGGGACGCGTTCGCGTCTTGGCTAAAGGCGCGCGCTCGCGTCGCTCTCAGCTGAAAGGCACCCTGCAGCCTTTTACGCCGCTGCTGGTCCGTTGGGGCGGACGCGGTGAAGTCAAAACGCTGCGTAATGCTGAAGCGGTTTCGCTGGCGCTGCCGCTCAGCGGCATCACGCTCTACTGCGGTCTCTATGTCAATGAACTGCTGTCGCGCGTGCTGGAGCAGGAGATCCCCTTTTCTGAACTCTTTTTCGATTATCTGAACTGTATTCAGGAGCTGGCTGCCGGCACCGCCTCGCCGGAACCGGCGCTGCGCCGTTTTGAGCTGGCGCTGCTCGGGCATCTCGGCTACGGCGTCGATTTTCTGCACTGCGCCGGCAGCGGCGAGGCGATCGACGACGCCATGACCTACAGCTACCGCGAAGAGAAGGGCTTTATCGCCAGCCTGGTGCTGAATCAGCGCAGCTTTACCGGTCACCAGCTGCGCGCCATTGAAGCGCGCAGTTTCCCCGATGCCGATAGCCTGCGGGCCGCCAAGCGCTTTACGCGCATTGCGCTAAAGCCCTATCTCGGCGGCAAACCGCTGAAGAGTCAGGAGCTGTTTCGCCAGTTTATTCCAAAGAAGAAACCTGATGCGCCGCAGGCGTAGCGGCGGTCAGACCACCTGAACGTATCGTCGCGATACACTGCACTGACATTAAACCAAGAGAAGCGTAGTTATGGCTGAGTTGCTGTTAGGCGTCAACATTGATCATATCGCTACCGTACGTAACGCGCGTGGCACCCACTATCCCGATCCGGTACAGGCTGCCTTCGTGGCCGAGCAGGCGGGCGCTGATGGTATTACCGTGCATCTGCGGGAAGACCGCCGGCATATCACCGATCGCGATGTGCGTATCCTGCGCGATACCATTCAGACGCGAATGAACCTGGAGATGGCGGTCACAGATGAGATGATCGCTATCGCCTGTGACATCCGGCCGCACTTTGTCTGCCTGGTGCCGGAGAAGCGTCAGGAGGTCACCACGGAGGGCGGCCTGGACGTGGCGGGCCAGCAGGCGAGCGTCAGCGCAGCGGTACAGCAGCTGTCAGAGGCGGGCATACTGGTGTCACTGTTTATCGATGCCGATCGCCGGCAGATTGACGCAGCAGTTGCCAGCGGCGCGCCTTATATCGAAATTCATACCGGCGCGTACGCCGAAGCGCCGGAAGGGCAGGCGCGTGACGCCGAGCTGATGCGTATTCGTGAAGCAGCGCACTACGCCGCCTCTCTCGGGCTGAAGGTCAATGCCGGCCACGGGCTGACTTATCACAATGTGCAGCCAATTGCGGCGCTGCCGGAGATGCATGAGCTGAATATCGGCCATGCCATTATCGGCCGCGCGCTCTTCAGCGGGCTGGCAGATGCGGTAAGCGAAATGAAGCAGCTGATGCGGGAAGCGCGGCGCTGATGGCGATTCTCGGCCTCGGCAGCGATATCGTGGAAATTGAGCGCATCGCCGGCGTTATCGAACGATCCGGCGATCGCCTGGCGCGCCGCGTACTGAGTGACGCGGAGTGGCAGCAGTATCAGGCGCATCAGCAGCCGGTGCGTTTTCTTGCCAAGCGCTTCGCCGTAAAAGAGGCGGCGGCCAAAGCCTTTGGCACCGGGATCCGTGGCGGACTGGCGTTTAATCAGTTTGAGGTGTTCAACGATGCGCTGGGAAAACCGGGTCTGCGCTTTTTTGAGCAGGCGAGCATCATTGCTGAACGGCTGGGCGTGCAGCGTGTGCACGTGACGCTGGCTGATGAGCGCCACTACGCCTGTGCCACGGTAATCATCGAGGACTGAGCGTTACGTGCTCAGTGCGGCCAGAGCTGCACGAATTTCTCCCACAGCGCGTCGCGGCTTTCGGCGCGCTGCGGGTCGCTGATAATCGTATTATCGATAGGACAGACGCTTTGGCAGGTTGGCGTTTCATAATGCCCCACGCACTCGGTGCAGCGCGCCGGATCGATTTCATATATCGCCTCACCCAGCGCGATAGCCTGATTGGGACACTCCGGCTCACACATGTCGCAGTTAATACATTTCGCCGTAATCAGTAACGCCATTCTTCACGTCCATTAATCCTCAATAAAAACGCGGTCATTATAAGCTGGTTTGACGCTTATATCAGCTTTTTCACCAGCGCTTCGCTGTGGCGGATGTGGCTCGATGCCCGCTCCGGATCGTGCTGCACCAGCGCCATAAACAGCAAGTCTGTCAGGGCCAGCTGGGCGCTGGTTGAGGAGATTGCCGCGCTGCGCGTGCTCTGCTCCTCTGCAACGGTATAGAGGCAGATTGACGCGCACTGCTGCAGCGCGTTTGGCGTAAAACCGGTAAAGGCCACCACATCCGCGCCGATAGCGGCCGCTTCCTGCGCCGCCAGATTGATTTCGCGCCGTTCGCCGGTGTAGGAGATCGCCAGCAGGACATCGCCCGGCGCCATCGCCTGTACGCTGGCGAGCAGGGCGTGCATATCCTGCTCTGCCACTGCATTGATACCGATTTTCATCAGTTTCCAGGAGAAATCTTTCGCCACCAGGCCGGATGCCCCGATACCCACCAGCAGAATGCGATTGGCACTTTTCAGCAGATGCAGCGTCTCCATCAGCTTCTCTTCGCTGTTGATATCGAGCGTGGCGCGGATCGCGGAGATCTTCTCCGTCAGCAGCTTCTCTCCCACGATCTTCAGCGGATCGTCACTGAGGATATGGTTATGCACGGTGATCGCATCGCGATCCGCCAGCGATTCACTCAGCGCCAGCTTCAGCGCGGGAAATCCTTTATAACCCAGCTTCTGCGCAAACTTCACTACGCTCGACTGGCTGACGCCCGCCTCTTCAGCCAGCTTCTGCGAGCTGAGATGGCGCGCCCGATCGGGCTGTGACAGTAAAAAATCGGCCAGCCGGCGCTCATTCAGCGCCAGCCGGGGATAGAGCTGGCGGATTCGCAGCAGTGAACTCATGTTCGATCCTTACTCCCGGTTTTATAGCATGGCGCGGGTAACGTCTCCGCAGCATGCGCAGCAATAGTCAATACTCCGTGCTACCAAGAATAAACTATTCAGTGGGCT
The DNA here is from genome assembly GCF_008631385.1 of Pantoea sp. M_9. Classification (NCBI taxonomy): domain Bacteria; kingdom Pseudomonadati; phylum Pseudomonadota; class Gammaproteobacteria; order Enterobacterales; family Erwiniaceae; genus Pantoea; species Pantoea sp. M_9. Next base: position 62,907 of record NZ_VWUF01000008.1, read on the forward strand.
TTGTAGCTAGCGGAATTAAAAATCACAGCTTCGCTAAGCGCGGTTGCTGGCTACACTTTAGAGCAGCAACTGATTTAAAAAAGGAGAGGGGTTTGACACAGGACTCGCAACGTCGCGTCGTATTTTTCGACCTGGACGGCACGCTGCATCAGCAGGATATGTTTGGCACCTTTATGCGCTTTTTACTGCGCCGGCAGCCGCTGAATCTGCTGCTGGTGGTGCCGCTGCTGCCGGTTATTGGCCTCGGGCTGCTGATTAAAGGTCGGGCAGCGCGCTGGCCAATGAGTCTGCTACTCTGGGCGATCACGTTCGGACACAGTGAAACGCGCCTGCGCGCGCGTGAAGCGGAGTTTGCGCAGTGGTTCCGCGAGCGGGTAGTGGCGTTTCCGGTAGTGCAGCAGCGCCTGACCGATTACCTGCAGAGCAGCGATGCAGACGTGTGGCTGATTACCGGCTCACCGCAGTCGCTGGTGGAGCAGGTCTATTTTGATTCCGCATTTCTGCCGCGTGTGAAGCTGATTGCCAGTCAGATGCGGCCAGGACGCGGCGGACGCGTGCTGGCGATGCGCTGCCTGGGCCACGAAAAGGTGGCGCAGCTGGAAGAGCAGATTGGCACGCCGCTGCAGCTCTACAGCGGCTATAGCGACAGCAAGCAGGATAACCCGCTGCTGTTTTTCTGCCAGCATCGCTGGCGCGTAACGCCGCGCGGTGAACTGCAGCAGCTGGAGTGAATCGCGCGGCGTTTTTGTCTATAATGCGCCGCCTTTTGATTCTGCAGGAGTTACCCGGTGAAGCCACAAACTGATGAATACTGGATGCGTTATGCGCTGCAGCTGGCGCAGCGTGCCCGGGAGCAGGGTGAGGTGCCGGTCGGAGCCGTGCTGGTGCAGGGAGACAAGGTCATAGGCGAGGGCTGGAACCGGCCGATTGGCCAGTGCGATCCCACGGCACACGCGGAGATCATGGCGCTGCGCCAGGGTGGCAAGGTGCTGGATAACTACCGCCTGCTGGATACCACGCTCTATGTCACGCTGGAGCCGTGCGTCATGTGCGCCGGCGCCATGGTCCACAGCCGCATTACCCGCCTGGTCTACGGCGCAAAAGATGTAAAAACCGGCGCGGCCGGTTCGCTGCTGGATGTGCTGGGGCACCCGGGGATGAACCATCAGATTGAGATTGCCTGCGGCGTGCTGGCGGAGGAGTGCGCCGGCATGCTGAGCGACTTTTTTCGTATGCGGCGCGAGCAGAAGCGCGCGCTGCGTCAGGCACAGCGCGCAAATTAGTTCATGGCAATTTTAGGCTCAACCGCCGGATAACCGGCGCCCAGCTCCGCTTCCAGCGCCGAACGCTGCGCCAGGCGGCGCTCCTGCTCCTGCAGATAGCCCACCAGACTTAGCTGATATTTGCGGATATTCTCCACGTAGTTATACGCTTCATGCCCGCGCGCATAGCCATAAGTGGTTTGCGCGTAGTAGCGCTTCTGGCTGAGCATCGGCAGACGCAGCTTCACATCCGCCCAGCTGTCAGGGTTACCGCCCTGTTTTGCCGTCAGCCGGCGCACGTCGAGCATATGCGCATATCCCATATTGTAAGCTGCCAGCGCAAACCAGATGCGCTCGTCATCAGGCACGCTCGCCGGCACTTTATCCATCATGCGCTGCAGATACTCACTGCCGCCGCGAATGCTCTGCTCCGGATCGAGCCGGTCATCAACGTTGAGACTATCTGCCGTGTTGCGCGTCAGCATCATCATGCCGCGCACGCCGGTGGGCGAGGTCGCCTGCGGATTCCAGTGCGACTCCTGATAGGAGATCGCCGCCAGCAGGCGCCAGTCCATGCTCGCCGCATATTTCTCAAACAGCGGTTTGATATCCGGCAGCGTATTGTCAATCGCGCGCAGGAAGGTGCGGGTATCAACATAATCAAACGTGCCAACGTGACCGAGATACTTCTCCTCCAGCCGCGCCATGGTGCCTTCTTCACCCATCTGGCTGTAGAAATCGAGCATGGCCGCGTTAAGGCTGCTGTCAGCATTGCGCGGCAGATACCAGGTCACCGGCTCTTCATCGGTAATATCAAAGGCTACCGCCAGCTGCGGATGAATACGCTGCAGCAGGCCCACGGTTACCGAGTCGCCTACCGTGTAGTCGAGCTTGCCGTCAGCCACCGCCTCCAGCAGCGCTTTCTGTCCCTGATCGGTGGCGATGGCCCAGTCGAGATCGGGATAGCTGTTGGCTTTTTCTGCCCGCAGCGTAGAGAGATAGGCTGAGCCGGACTGCACCACCAGACGGCCTTTCAGATCGCCCAGCGTGCGCGGACGCGGTTTATCGATACGGTAAACCAGCTGCTGCGACACCGAATAGTAGCTGGGGCCGGCCTGATAGTGCGCCAGACGCTCGCTATTATAGATAAGCCCGGCGGCGAGCAGATCGGCTTTTCCGTCATCAAGGTCGTCAAACAGATCGCCCAGGCTGGGTCGCACAGTGACTTCCAGCCTGACGCCGAGGTAGTCTGCAAAGCGCTTTGCCAGCTCGTAATCCATGCCAGCCGGTGCCTGATTGACGGTGTAATAGGTCAGTGGCGAATTAACGGTGCTGATGCGCAACACACCGCGTGATTTGATCGCTGTCAGCGCGTCCCGATCGCCCCCGTACCAGGGGATTGCCGGCCACAGCGCCAGCGCCAGCAGCACGGTGATCAGACCGATAAACAGATAATTTAATTTTAGGCGTTTCAAATAGTTGTCTCTTAATGGCTCACAGGCCTCTGTCCTTTAAAGGCAGTATTGGTATTGTTTTTTACTCCCAGAGCGAGGGGCATTTTGCGCAACAAAGCGAAACAGGGCAACTCATATAGCAAGTTTTGCGCAAAATTCAGGCAAATCCCGTATGGCAGTTTTTCTGCGCAAACGGTTTCGTTACCCGCGCGCTTTCTCTATAATACCGCCCGTTTTCCCTGTTGCGCCCAATGAAGCGTCGCCCGGCGCTTCGAAGACGAGAGATCTTTAATGATGGAAATTCTGCGTGGTTCGCCCGCTCTGTCAGCATTTCGTGTAAACAAACTGCTGACCCGCTTTCAGAACGCTCATCTGCCGGTGAGTGATATTTACGCCGAGTATGTCCATTTTGCTGATGTTGCCGCACCGCTCAGCGCGGATGAACACGCCCGCCTGCAGCGTCTGCTGAAATATGGCCCTTCTCTCGCTGAACATGCGCCTCAAGGGCGTCTGCTGCTGGTTACGCCGCGTCCCGGCACTATCTCTCCCTGGTCATCGAAAGCCACGGACATTGCTCACAACTGCGATCTGCCGCAGGTTAAGCGCCTGGAGCGCGGCCTGGCGTTCTATGTTCAGGCGCCGCAGCTGACAGAAACGCAGTGGCAGCAGCTGGCTGGCCTGCTGCACGATCGCATGATGGAGTGCGTATTCAGCGATCTGCAGGCGGCAGAGCAGCTGTTTGCTCATCACGCGCCGCAGCCGCTGCAGAGCGTTGACGTGCTGGGAACCGGACGTCAGGCGCTGGAGCAGGCGAATAGCACGCTGGGCCTGGCGCTGGCGGATGACGAAATAGATTACCTGCTGGATGCCTTTACCCGTCTGGGTCGCAACCCCAACGACATTGAACTCTATATGTTTGCGCAGGCGAACTCAGAGCACTGTCGCCACAAAATTTTCAACGCTGACTGGATCATCGATGGCGAAAAACAGCCCAAATCGCTGTTTAAGATGATCAAAAATACGTTTGAGCAGCATCCCGATCACGTACTGTCAGCCTATAAAGATAACGCTGCCGTGATGGAAGGCTCGGAAGTTGGCCGCTTCTACGCTGATGCGCAGCAGGGCGAGTACGCTTTTCATCAGGAAGCCGCGCATATCCTGATGAAGGTAGAGACGCATAACCATCCAACCGCTATCTCTCCCTGGCCGGGTGCCGCCACCGGTTCAGGTGGTGAAATCCGCGATGAAGGCGCAACCGGGCGTGGCGCCAAACCGAAAGCGGGTCTGACCGGCTTTTCCGTTTCCAATCTGCGCATTCCGGGCTTTGAGCAGCCGTGGGAAGAGGATTTCGGCAAGCCGGATCGTATTGTTACCGCACTGGATATCATGACCGAAGGCCCGCTGGGCGGCGCAGCGTTTAACAATGAATTTGGCCGTCCGGCGCTGAACGGTTATTTCCGCACCTATGAAGAGCAGGTTAACAGCCACAACGGCGTTGAACTGCGCGGCTACCATAAGCCGATCATGCTGGCAGGCGGTATTGGCAATATTCGTGCGGATCACGTGCAGAAAGGCGAGATCGTCGTGGGCGCCAAACTGATTGTGCTGGGCGGGCCGGCGATGAATATCGGCCTCGGCGGCGGTGCGGCCTCATCCATGGCCTCCGGTCAGTCCGATGCCGACCTCGATTTTGCCTCAGTGCAGCGCGACAACCCGGAAATGGAGCGCCGCTGTCAGGAAGTGATCGACCGCTGCTGGCAGCTGGGCGAAGCCAACCCGATTCTGTTTATTCACGACGTCGGCGCAGGCGGTCTCTCTAACGCCATGCCCGAGCTGGTCAGTGATGGCGGACGCGGTGGTAACTTCAATCTGCGCGACATTCTCAGCGATGAGCCGGGCATGAGCCCGCTGGAAGTGTGGTGTAACGAGTCGCAGGAGCGCTATGTGCTGGCCGTTGCGCCAGAGAAGCTGGCGCTGTTTGATGAGCTGTGCCAGCGCGAGCGCGCCCCTTACGCGGTAATTGGCGAGGCGACTGAAGAGCAGCACCTCTCGCTGAGCGACAGCCATTTTGACAACAAGCCTATCGACATGCCGCTGGATGTTCTGCTGGGCAAAACGCCAAAAATGACGCGCGACGTCACGCGGCAGCAGGCAAAAGGCGACGCGCTGCAGCGTAACGGCATCACGATTGCGGATGCGGTTAACCGCGTGCTGCATCTGCCCACGGTGGCTGAGAAAACGTTTCTTATCACCATCGGCGACCGTTCCGTGACCGGCATGGTGGCGCGCGATCAGATGGTGGGGCCGTGGCAGATCCCGGTGGCAAACTGCGCCGTGACCACGGCCAGCCTCGACAGCTATCACGGCGAGGCTTTCGCCCTGGGCGAACGCGCCCCGGTCGCGCTGCTCGATTTTGCCGCCTCCGGGCGTCTGGCGGTAGGCGAAGCGCTCACTAACCTGGCCGCGACCGCGATTGGTTCACTGAAGCGCGTGAAGCTTTCTGCGAACTGGATGGCAGCAGCCGGACATCCAGGTGAGGATGCCGGCCTTTACGAAGCGGTCAAAGCCGTTGGCGAAGAGCTCTGCCCGGCGCTGGGGATCACTATCCCGGTCGGCAAAGACTCCATGTCGATGAAAACCCGCTGGCAGCAGGGCAATGAAGAGCGCGAAATGACCTCGCCGCTCTCGCTGGTAATCACCGCGTTTGCGCGCGTGGAAGATGTCCGGCGTACCGTAACGCCGCAGCTGCAGGCGGAGCAGGATAACCTGCTGCTGCTGGTGGATCTCGGTAACGGTGCCAACACGCTGGGCGCAACCGCGCTGTCGCAGGTCTATCGTCAGCTGGGCGATAAGCCGGCTGACGTGCGCGATGCCGCACAGCTGGCGGGCTTCTTCAACGCTATCCAGACGCTGGTCAGCGAACAGAAGCTGCTGGCTTACCACGACCGTTCCGACGGCGGGCTGCTGGTGACGCTGGCGGAGATGGCCTTTACCGGCCACTGCGGTATTGAGGCGGATATCGCCGCGCTGGGCAGCGATGCGCTGGCGGCGCTGTTCACCGAAGAGCTGGGTGCGGTGCTGCAGATCAACGCGGCCAATCTGGCGGCGGTAGAGAAGGTGTTTGCTGACCACGGTCTGCGCAGCGTGCTGCATGTGATTGGCAAGGCGCTGCCGGGCGACCGTTTTGTGATCCGCGCCGGCGAGCATCCGGTCTACAGCGAAAGCCGCACGACGCTGCGTACCTGGTGGGCCGAAACCACCTGGCAGATGCAGCGCCTGCGTGATAATCCGGCCTGTGCCGATCAGGAGCATGAGGCGAAGCAAAACGACAGCGATCCGGGGCTGAACGCTCAGCTGACCTTCCGGCCGGAAGAGGATGTGGCTGCGCCGATGATCGCCACCGGCGTGCGCCCGCGCATCGCCGTGCTGCGCGAGCAGGGTGTGAACTCACACGTTGAGATGGCAGCAGCGTTCCACCGCGCCGGCTTTACCGCTGTGGATGTGCACATGAGCGATCTGCTGGCGGGACGTCGCGGCCTGGAGGAGTTCCATGCGCTGGTGGCGTGCGGCGGCTTCTCTTACGGCGACGTACTGGGTGCCGGCGAAGGCTGGGCAAAATCGATCCTGTTTAACGGGCGCGTGCGCGACGAGTTTGAAAACTTCTTCCATCGTCCACAGACGCTGGCGCTGGGGGTCTGCAACGGCTGTCAGATGATGTCAAACCTGCGCGAAGTGATCCCCGGCAGCGAGCTGTGGCCGCGTTTTGTCCGCAATCAGTCTGAGCGCTTTGAAGCGCGTTTCAGCCTGGTGGAAGTGGCGGCCAGTCCGTCGCTGCTGCTGGAGGGGATGGCGGGTTCGCGCATGCCGATTGCGGTATCACACGGTGAAGGCTTTGTTGAAGTGCGCGACGGCGCCCATCTGGCGGCGCTGGAAGCAAAAGGCCTGGTGGCACTGCGCTTCACGGATAACTTCGGTAAAGTGACCGAAAGCTATCCGGCTAACCCGAACGGCTCGCCAAACGGTATCACGGCGGTCACCAACGAAAGCGGTCGCGTTACGATCATGATGCCGCATCCGGAGCGCGTCTTCCGTACCGTCAGCAACTCCTGGCATCCGGCAGAGTGGGGCGAAGACAGCCCGTGGATGCGCATTTTCCGTAATGCGCGTAAGCAGCTGGGCTAATCTGCGTTTCACAGCAGGTGCCTGTAAACAGTAAAAAAAGCCGCCGCAGTAAAGGGCGGCTTTTTTATCTGACGCAGACGACTGTCGCTCAGTTCCGACACATCGCCTGCCGCACTGTCTCTTTCTGGAGACACTTAACTCGTTGATTTATATCAATCGGAAAAATCCAAGCTAAATGCGTCGCTAAGCAGAGACACTTTTATGCGGTCAGCAGCTCACGGCTACCTGCCGGGCGCAGCGCAGCTATGGCGTCACTCTGATAAATAAAGAGTTTTAAAAAGTGGCACGATAGTTGCTATAATCAGGACGTGGCTCATTCGCCTGTCTGTGATTGCCCCGTAATTTACGGCAGAGCTCACAGAACCCTGAATGACGCACCAAACGGAGCCTGCCGTCCACCTGACCGATAATCGGCTGCATTGCAGCGTTATCAAGCACCGGACGTAACGTTGAGTTAGGCTCCACCTTTTCTAAGCGGCAGACCTTCGGGTCTGCTGTTTGCATTTCCGGCTTTCTAAGCGCGCCAGAGTTAGCTAGCATGCTTGCAGCACACTTTTTACGAGAGCGCGGCAGTATGAGATGGCGTCCGTTTCCCCGATCCCTGCGACAACTGGTTCTGATGGCCTTTTTACTGGTGCTGCTGCCGCTGCTGGTGCTGGCGTGGCAGGCGTGGGAAAGCCTCTCTGCGCTCAGTAATCAGGCGGCAGACACCAATCGCAACACCTTTACCGACGTGCGGCGCAGCGAGGCGATGGCCCGCACCGCCCTGGAGCTTGAGCGCAGCTATCGTCAATATTGCGTGCTCGGTGATGCTGCGCTGGCCAGACTCTATACCACCCAGTGGACGCGCTACGGGCAGATGCTGAACAGCCATGCGGCCAGCCTGCCGGAACTGCCCACGTTTACCCTGCTGCGCAGTACGCTGCCGCAGCTCGCCACGGCCGCCTGCGAAAACGGTAATCCTTCAGCATCCGGTGCCGCCGCGCTGGAGCGCTTTTCTGACGCTAACGCGCGTATGGTGCAGGCGACGCGCGACGTGGTGTTTTCCCGCGGGCTGCAGCTGCAGCGCGATATCGCCGAACGCGGTCAGTTCTTTGGCTGGCAGGCGCTGATCCTGTTCCTGGTTACGCTGATGCTGGTGCTGCTGTTTACCGGCATGATTATCGGGCCGGTAAAGCGCGTGGAGCGGATGATCAACCGGCTGGGGGAAGGGCAGTCGCTGGAAAATAACGTCAGCTTTCGCGGACCGCGTGAGCTGCGCTCGCTGGGACAGCGTATTGCCTGGCTTAGCGAACGGCTGAGCTGGCTGGAGGCGCAGCGACATGAATTTTTACGTCATCTTTCACACGAGCTGAAAACGCCGCTCGCCAGCCTGCGCGAAGGCACAGAGCTGCTGGCCGATGGCGTTGCCGGGCCGCTCAACGCAGAGCAGCAGGAGATCGTCGCTATTCTCGACAGCAGCAGTCGCCATCTGCAGCGCCTGATTGAGCAGCTGCTGGATTACAACCGCAAGCTGAACGAGATGCCGCTTACTCCGGAGCCGGTCGCGCTGGATGCGATCGTGGCGGCTGTCACCCGCGTGCATTCGCTGCCTGCCAGCGCCCGGCGAATAAAAACGCACGTTGATCTGCAGGCCACCCGCTGTCTGGCGGAAGCGACGCTGCTGGAGCGCGTTATCGATAACCTCTACTCGAACGCCGTGAACTATGGTCGTGAATCCGGTAACATCTGGCTGCACAGCCGGCAAAAAGGCGACCGGGTGTGGATTGACGTGGCGAATAGCGGTACCCCGATTCCGCCAGAGGAGCAGGCGATGATCTTCGAACCTTTCTATCAGGGCAGCCAGCAGCGGCAGGGGCCCGTAAAAGGCAGCGGCCTGGGCCTGAGCATTGCAAAAGATTGTCTGCGTCGCATGCAGGGAGACCTGCAGCTGGTCAGTCACAAAGAGGCAGATGTCTGTTTCCGCATTATTTTACCCGCCGGTGCCAGGAAACCTGAACCATGAAACGCCTTATCAGACAAGCTCTTCTGAGCGTACTTATTTTGAGCGGCGTGAGCGCCTGCCAGCCGCATGCGGTGCCCATGCCCCAGCGTGAGCATATCAGCGTCACAGAACCCGATACCCGGCTGCCGGACTACCTTACCACCGCCTGCCAGAACGTATGGCCTGCTGAAACCGCAGCGGCGGTAAACAATCCGCTTTACTGGCAGCGAGCGATTGACTGCAGCGAACGGTTTTCGGCGGCGGAAGCCCGCGCGGAGGCCCGCCGCTGGCCGGTGCAGAGCTGGGCGCGCGCCTTCAAGCAGGGCATTCTACTGGCGAACGGTAACGTTACGCCGGTTGAGCGCCGTCAGTATATCGCCACGCTTGACAGCTACAGCGCAGACTTTCCCGCAACGGTGCGTCCGCTGATCCAGCTGTGGCGCAGTAACCAGGCTGCACAGCTGGAGCTGAGCGAGGCGCGCAGCCGCTACAGCGCGCTGCAGCAGAGTCACGATAGCGAACTGGATGCCCTGCGCCATCAGCAGGCCCGGCTGCACCAGGCGCTGAACGAAACCCAGCGCAAACTGGAGCGGCTGACTGACATAGAGCGCCAGCTTTCGTCGCGTAAAGCGCCGGACAGCAGCGACAGCCCGCACGCCGGGGATGAAAGCCGGGAAGAGCAGCCATGAGTGCACGTGCCCGTTTACTGCTGGTAGATGATGACCCTGGCCTGCTCAGGCTGCTCGGGATGCGTCTCAGCAGCGAAGGTTTTCAGGTCGTTACTGCCGCCAGCGGGGCTGAGGCGCTGCGTCAGCTGCAGAAAGAGCCAGCGGATGTGGTCATCAGCGATCTGCGTATGGATGAGATGGACGGGCTGGCGCTGTTTGGCGAAATTCAGCGGCGTCACGCCGGGCTGCCGGTCATTATCCTGACCGCGCACGGCTCCATACCCGATGCGGTTTCTGCCACGCAGCAGGGGGTATTCAGCTTTCTCACCAAGCCCGTGGATCGCGATGCGCTGTATAAAGCGATCGATGAGGCGCTGGCGCTGCGTGCACCGGTCAGTGACGACCGGTGGCGCGAAGCGATTGTCACCCGGAATCCCCTGATGCAGCGGCTGCTGGAGCAGGCGCATATGGTGGCGCAGTCGGACGTCTCCATACTGATCAACGGTCAGAGCGGCACCGGGAAAGAGGTGCTGGCACAGGCAATCCATGCTGCCAGTCCGCGCGCGGTGAAACCCTTTATCGCCATTAACTGCGGCGCACTGCCGGAGCAGCTGCTGGAGTCAGAGCTGTTTGGCCACGCGCGCGGCGCATTTACCGGGGCGGTCAGCGCGCGCGAAGGATTATTTCAGGCAGCAGAGGGCGGCACGCTGTTTCTGGATGAGATTGGCGATATGCCTCCGGCGCTGCAGATCAAACTGCTGCGCGTGCTGCAGGAGCGCAAAGTGCGTCCGCTGGGCAGTAACCGGGATGTGGAGATCAACGTACGTATCCTTTCTGCCACCCATCGCGACCTGCCAAAAGCGATGGAGAAAAAGAGTTTTCGGGAAGATCTTTACTACCGGCTCAATGTGGTGAATCTTAAACTTCCGGCGCTGCACGAGCGTGCTGAAGATATTCCGCTGCTGGCTAACCATTTACTGCGTCAGGCCGCCGGACGCCACAAGCCATTCGTCCGCAGCTTCTCTGCCGGTGCAATGAAGCGGCTGGTCAGCGCCAGCTGGCCGGGTAACGTCCGTCAGCTGGTTAACGTCATTGAGCAGTGCGTTGCGCTGACCGTTGCACCCGTGATTGGTGAAGCGCTGGTGGAGCAGGCGCTGTCGGGCGAGAACACCGCGCTGCCTACCTTTGCGGAAGCGCGCAACCAGTTTGAGCTGAACTATCTGCGCAAGCTGCTGCAGATGACCAAAGGCAACGTTACTCACGCTGCGCGTCTTGCTGGACGTAACCGTACCGAGTTCTATAAGCTGCTGTCTCGTCATGAGCTGGACGCCAGCGACTTTAAAGAGTAGTTTGCCGCGCCACAGGCGCCGTTAGCGATATATACTTTCTGTTATCCGTCCGTCATGGAGGGAGCGAAAAAGGGATCTGCGATGAAAAAGATCGATGCAATTATTAAACCATTCAAACTTGATGATGTGCGTGAAGCGCTGGCGGAAGTCGGCATCACCGGGATGACGGTGAGCGAAGTTAAAGGGTTTGGACGCCAGAAAGGTCACACCGAGCTCTATCGTGGTGCCGAATATATGGTCGATTTTCTGCCCAAGGTAAAAATCGAGATGGTTGTCGGGGATGACATCGTCGATACCTGCGTGGAAACCATCATGAAAACGGCGCAGACCGGCAAAATCGGCGACGGTAAAATTTTCGTATTTGACGTGGCGCGCGTGGTGCGTATCCGCACCGGCGAAGAGGATGAGGAGGCAATCTGATCCTCTGTCCGGCGTCACAGTAAAAGCCTGCCTGCGGCAGGCTTTTTTATTGCCGCGGTTACAGCACCTTGTGCGGGCCGAAAACCTCATAGTGAATGCGTGCGGTATCGACGCCTGCATCCAGCAGCTGGCGAGCGACAAACTGCATAAACGGCAGCGGCCCGCAGAGCCAGAACGCGCGATCCGGCTGGTTCAGCTCCGCTGACACGCAGGCCAGATCCATTACGCCCGCTGCATCATACCGGCCGGCATCGTCGCTGGCAGGCTGGCGATACCAGACGTGACTGCGAAAGTGCGGCAGGGTGGCGCCCAGCGCGGCAACTTCCCGCGCAAAGGCGTGCTGCGCGCCATTTTCAGCCGCGTGCAGCCAGGTCACAGCTGCCGGATGCTGCTGCTGCGCCAGCACCGCGAGCATCGCTAACATTGGCGTCTGGCCGACGCCCGCTGAGATCAGCGTCACCGGCGTCGCTGGTGTGGTCTGCAGCACGACATCACCCGCCGGCGCGCTGCACTGCACAATATTTCCCACCCGGGCGCAGTCGTGCAGCCAGCCCGACACGGTGCCGTGCGCTTCACGTTTGACAGCAATACGGTAGGCTTTGCCGTCAGGCGCGTGCGTCAGCGAGTACTGGCGATGCTGCATAAACCCGTTTTCTGTCAGACGCAGGCTGAGCGTCAGATATTGCCCCGGCAGGAAACCGGCCACCGGCTGCCCGTCATTGGGAACCAGCTCCAGACTGGTAATCACGCTGCTTTCCGGCGTGATGCGGCGGATACGAAAGTCACGCAGGCCGCGCCAGCCACCGCTCTTCTGCTCAGAAGCCTGATAGATAGCTTCTTCACGCTCAATAAAGACCTGCGCCAGCAGCGCATACGCTTTACCCCAGGCCGTAAGTACCTCATCGCCCGGATTGAGCTGTTCTTTGATGGTGGCCAGCAGCGTGGCGCCTACCAGATCGTACTGTTCAGGCCGGATATTCAGGCTGGCGTGCTTCTGCGCAATTTTCTCGACCGCCGGCAGCAGCGCTGGTAAATCCTCCAGATGGGTGGCGTAAGCGCAAATTGCATTAAACAGGGCTTCACGCTGATCGCCGCTGCGCTGATTGTTCATGTTAAACACATTTTTCAGTTCAGGATGATCGTTCAGCAGTTTGTGGTAAAAACAGCCGGTAAGAGCGGGTCCCATTTTTGCAATAGTGGGTACGGAAGATTTAATGGTCGCGATAGTCTGAGCGTCGAGCATGGTGTGTTCCTCAGCGGATAATTTAAAAGATGTATTTTAAATGCATCTTATGCCGCGCACGTCCGGCTGTAAACCGGCAGCAGCGGCTTTTAGCGCGAGCCGGGTACGCATTCCGGGCGGTTTACGCTTACCGTCCGTCAATCCATGCCCTTTTTCTGCGTGCAGCTAAAGCGTAAAAAAGGCGTTCCAGCGGCATGCCAATCGTTTGCGTAAAAAGAGCACCCTGGCGCTATCGTCCCCTGGCAAAACCGTTTACACTGTTGGCCTTCGCCCCTAAGCGGGGGCTTAAATTGCCGTTAAAGTTGCTGAGTCAGGAGATGCGGATGTTAAAGCGTGATATGAACATTGCCGATTATGATGCCGATTTGTGGCAGGCTATGGAGCAGGAGAAAGTGCGTCAGGAAGAGCACATTGAACTGATCGCTTCAGAAAACTACACCAGCCCGCGCGTTATGCAGGCGCAAGGTTCACAGCTCACCAATAAATACGCGGAAGGCTATCCGGGCAAGCGCTACTACGGCGGTTGTGAATATGTTGATATCGTTGAGCAGCTGGCAATCGACCGCGCAAAAGCGCTGTTTGGTGCAGATTTTGCCAACGTTCAGCCTCACTCTGGTTCGCAGGCAAACTTCGCTGTTTACACCGCGCTGCTGCAGCCGGGTGATACCATTCTGGGCATGAATCTGGCACACGGTGGTCACCTGACCCACGGTTCACCGGTCAATCTCTCCGGAAAACTCTACAACGTTATCCCGTACGGCATCGATGAAACCGGCAAAATTAACTATGACGAATTGGCCGAGCTGGCACAGACGCATAAGCCAAAAATGATCATCGGCGGCTTTTCTGCCTACTCCGGCGTCTGCGACTGGGCAAAAATGCGTGAAATCGCTGACAGCATCGGCGCCTGGCTGTTCGTGGATATGGCTCACGTGGCAGGTCTGGTGGCAGCTGATGTCTATCCTAACCCGGTTCCGCACGCGCATATCGTGACCACGACGACGCATAAAACGCTGGCGGGTCCGCGTGGCGGCCTGATTCTGGCGCAGGGCGGAGATGAGGAACTGTATAAGAAGCTCAACTCAGCTGTCTTCCCTGGCGGCCAGGGCGGCCCGCTGATGCACGTCATCGCCGGTAAAGCCGTGGCTTTCAAAGAGGCGATGGAGCCGGAGTTCAAAACCTATCAGCAGCAGGTGGCTAAAAACGCTAAAGCGATGGTTGAAGTCCTGCTGGAGCGCGGTTACAACATCGTTTCCGGCGGTACGTATAACCATCTGTTCCTGATCGATCTGGTGAGCAAAGGCCTGACCGGTAAAGAAGCGGATGCCGCGCTGGGACGTGCAAATATCACCGTGAACAAAAACAGCGTGCCAAACGATCCGAAAAGCCCGTTTGTGACTTCTGGCGTGCGTATCGGTACACCAGCGGTAACCCGTCGCGGCTTCAAAGAAGCAGACGTGCGTGAACTGGCTGGCTGGATCGCCGACGTGCTGGATAACGTGAATGACGAAGCCACCATCGAACGCACCAAACAGAAAGTGCTCGATATCTGTGCCCGTCTGCCCGTTTATGCCTGACAGGTTTTAGCTGATAAAAAAAGGATGGCTCCGGCCATCCTTTTTTATTGGCGTATTTTCCGCTGCTTAGCGCACAATTGATCCGCTCTGCGGGTTTCTTTTTGGCCGGTGCTTTGCCAAAGTAGCGCCCAAACCGCAGGCAGTGGCGCGCGCCACAGGAGAGAGCATGACCATCGCATCAGCCAGATGGCTGGGACTGAGCTATTTCACCTACTTTTTTTNTCTATTTACCTTTCTGGAGCGTCTGGCTGCAGGGCAGCGGACTTGATGCGGAAAAAATTGGCTTGCTGCTCGGTTGTGGCATGGTCGCGCGCTTCGCCGGCAGCCTGCTTATCGCCTCGCAGGTTAAAAATCCGGCTCAGCTGATTGTCGCGCTGCGGCTGCTGGCGCTTCTGACCGCACTGTTCGCCCTCGGCTTCTGGTTCGGCGGTCAGTGGCTCTGGCTGCTGCTGGTCATGGTGGGGTTCAATCTCTTTTTCTCTCCGCTGGTGCCGCTGAGCGACGCGCTGGCGGCAACCTGGACGCGCCAGATTGGGCTGGCCTACGGTCCGGTGCGGCTCTGGGGATCGCTGGCGTTTGTCATCAGCTCGGCGCTCACCGGCATGCTGGTCAGCGCTTACTCTTATCAGGCGGTTTTGCTGCTGCTGAGTCTGGGCGTAGTGGCCATGCTGAGTGGAATGCTGCTGCCACCGCAGACGCGTCCGCAGGGGGAGGCGCGACAGGGCGCCAGCGGCGGCTGGGCGGCGTGGCGCGATCTGCTGCGGGAAAAGAGCGTCTGGCGTTTTATGATCTGCGTTACGCTGCTGCAGGGCGCGCATGCCGCCTACTACAGCTTCAGTGCCATCTGGTGGCAGCAGGCGGGCTACTCCGCCTCCGTAGTGGGGTATCTGTGGTCACTCGGCGTGGTGGCGGAGATTATAATCTTTGCCCTCAGCAACCGGCTGTTCAGACGCTGGAGCGCGCGCGATCTGCTGCTGCTTTCCGGTGTCTGCGCGCTGCTGCGCTGGTCGCTGCTCGGCGCCACAACCGCGCTGCCGCTGCTGGTTGTCGCACAGATTTTGCACTGCGGCAGTTTTACCATCTGTCACCTGGCGGCGATGCGCTTTATCGCTGCACGTAAAGGCACCGAGGTGATTCGCCTGCAGTCGCTTTACTCGGCGCTGGCGATGGGGGGCGGGATTGCCGTGATGACCATGATCTGCGGCGTCCTGTTTACCCATCTGCAGGGGCATCTCTTCTGGGTCATGGCGCTGGTGGCGCTGCCGGCGCTGTTCCTGCGTCCTGCGGCTCAGGCGTCCAGCAGCTGAAGAATACGCTGCTGCTGATGATCGCTTAACGGCAGTTCTGCGTGGATCAGCGGCGGCGAAAAGAGCGGCAGCGAAATAGCATAGGGGGTGACCACCAGTGCCACATCGCGCGGTGCGCCCTCGCGCTGGAAGTGCAGCATATCCTGATAGGTTATATTGATCGGCAGCAGCGTCATGTCGCGCAGCTGCTGCTCCAGCAGCTGCTCCAGCGCGGCGTCGACGCCGGTCAGCAGCAGTACCTGCTTCTCCTGCAGTGCGCTCTCCTGCATCATCCAGGCACCAAACAGCACCGCCACCAGGCTGGTCTCTTCCGCGCTGAACTGCGTGCCAAAGTCGCTGCTGAAATGGTACAGCGCGCGCTCGGTAGTGCGCATCAGCCGCGGATAGAGCCGCGCCACATCCAGCGCCACGCTATTATCGATGCCAATGGAGAAATGGCTGCGGTCCAGCGCCTGCGCCAGATGGGTATAGAGCTGGAGCTTCAGCTCATGCTGGTTGCGGATGCGCGTTTTTGCCAGCTGTTCAAAACGCGCAATCAGCGCTTCTGTGGCACTCATCAACCGGTGCGCCTGTGGCGCGCTCAGCTGAGTGGCGTCAGGCGCATGAATCAGACTAAAGAGCAGCGTCCAGAAATCAGTTTCGCTGGCATCGGGCATCAGATGACAGCGTTTCTGCCAGTGGTGAATGACATCGTCTGCTGCGGCACGCTCCGCTTTCTCTGCCAGCCAGCTGCGCTGCCGCTCGCTGAACAGCGCCGCCTGACGCTGGCAAAGGGCATACTTCATAAAAATAAGCAGAAAAAGCTGGTCGCGGGGAGAGAAATTGCGCATCAGCCGCAGGCTGCAGTGCTGGATCAGCGCCTGCAGGTTGATCTCATCCCACAGCGCTTTTTCGATCTGCAGAACTTTGAGTCGCTGACGCAGTGCGGGAACAAAATGGTCGCAGACAAACGCCTGCGACAGGCGCAGCGCGCGTCGCAGCCAGTGGATCAGGCAGAGTCTTCTGTCCAGTTCCGTGCCGTGAATGCGAAAGCTGCCATCCACCATCTGATGCAGTTCCAGCTGATGAAAGCGCTGTATCTCATCGCCCACATCCGCGATATCCTGACGGGCAACCGCAGGATCAACGCCGTTCAGCTGGCACAGTTTATCGAGCGTCAGGGCGGGAGCGGGCAGAAATAACAGCAGTAACAGATGGCAACGTCGCTGGGAACGGCTGAAGAGCGGTGCTGTAGCAGGCGCAAAACTCATCACGTATTTTATCCGCAGCTCATTTTTCAGCTAAGAATAGCCAATATCGCGCTGAAATTACGCTATCAGTGCAGACTTTTACTCAGAGCTTCAGGGCGGGTCACAGTTTTTTCGGACCACGTAAACCTTTACCTTATAAATTGTTACTTTATAACATATGAAAATTGCGCTTTTACTGGTTACGCTGTTTTTCTCCGCTGCGGCTGCATGCCATCCGCACAGTTTTATTACGATGAAAGCAGAGCTGAAAAGCCAGAACGATCGGCTGACCGGCATAAAAATGGTCTGGACGATGGACGAAATCACCTCCGCCGACCTGCTTTATGATGCCGGGCAGGCCAGGCCAGGCGACGTGGTATGGAAAAAGCTGGCGGCCCAGGTGATGGCTAACGTGCTGGGTCAGCACTATTTTACCGAGCTGTGGCAGGAGAAAACGCGGATAAAATTTCTTAATCTGCCGCAGGAGTACAATTTGTCGCGTAGCGGACACAAGGCCGTGCTCGAATTTATTGTGCCGCTGGGCGAGCCGCAGCCGCTGGCCGGGAAGCGTTACCGTATGCTGACGTTTGATCCCAGCTATTTTGTTGATATGCAGTATGAGACCTCACAGGATATTGCCATGGATGAGAACCTAAAGGCGCACTGCCAGCTGAAGCTCACAACTCCACAGCCGGACGCGTCGCTACAGCAGTATGCGCTGTCGCTGGATAAAGCTGACGCGCCGCCGGAAGATATGGATTTGGGCCGCCAGTTTGCCCAGACGGTGACGCTGATATGTCGCTGAATATTCCGCTCCCCATGCGGCGTCGCTGGCCGCTGCCCGCCGCCGGGCTGTTGCTGCTGCTGACCGCAATGCTGCTCTGGCACGCCTGGCCGCACATCCTGTTACAGAGCGTGCTGTGGCAAAAAGCGCTTAACCATTCCCTGACACAGCTGCTGCAGCAGGTTGCGGCACAGCCGCGCCAGGCGGGGATAACGCTGCTGCTGCTGAGCCTGGCGTATGGCGTCCTGCACGCGCTGGGACCGGGGCATGGCAAAGTGGTGATCGCCACTTTTTTAGCGACGCACCCTGCGCAGTTGCGCACCAGCATTCGTCTGACTCTGCTGGCTGCGCTGCTGCAGGGCGGGGTAGCCGTTGCCCTGGTCACGCTGATGCTGGTGGTACTGCAGACCTCATCGCGCCAGCTCCATCTCAGCAGCTACTGGCTGGAAAAGGGGAGCTACCTGCTGGTTATCGCGCTGGGCTGCTGGCTGGGCTGGCGCGCCGTGAAATCGCTGCGGGCAGCCCTGCATCCGGCAGCGGGCTGGCAGATCCGGACAATATATGCGCAGCATCAGCATGACGCATCCTGCGCATGTGGCCATACGCATGTACCGGATGCGCATCAGCTGGCGCACGCGGTGAGCTTCAGGACTCAGCTGCTGCTGGTCCTTTCCATGGGTCTGCGCCCCTGTTCCGGGGCGCTGATGATGCTGCTATTCGCTAAAGTGATTGATGTTTATCTGTGGGGCGTGGCTGCTGCGCTGGCAATGGCGCTGGGAACCGCACTGACGGTGTCGCTGCTGGGCGTTGTGGTTCAGCGTTCACGTGTGCTGGCAGCGAGATTGAGCCGTTCAGCAGCCGATCAAAAACGGACCGCGGTAGTGATGGCGCTGCTCATGCTGCTGGGGGCGATTGCGCTGATACTGGCCGGCGCGCTTCTGTGGCAGAGTGCACTCCCCGCTGCCAGCAATGGCCTGCGCCCCTTTTAACCGGGCTCATGATAAACATCCGGCCACGCGGAATCTGCTGGATGTTTAATTTTCTGCCATCAGAGAAAAATATCCTGCTGTGCGCCTCTGGTGTAAATAGCATTCTCTGTCTACGCTAAATGACATCAGCTGAGAATTAACTTTTTTAAAATAAACTTTTTATCAGTCGTCGTTTTTTGCGAGGAGAATACCATGCCTGAAATCCGGACTCATAATGGCATCACGGAGACCGTGACCGATACCCATGCGGGACTACCGTTAAAACGCATTTCATGGAGCGCAATATTTGCAGGTGTTATTGCTGCGCTGATTGTTCATATATTACTGGGAGTATTGGGTACGGCAATTGGTGCTACGACCATTGATCCACAGCAGGAGCAAAATCCTCTGGAGCATCTTGGTACTGGCGCGCTGATCTGGACCGGTGCCAGCATGCTGATTGCGATGGCGGTAGGTAGTTATATCGCCGGCCGTCTGGCTCAGCGTGAAGGCGCACTGCACGGTTTACTGATGTTTGGTGTCAGTACGCTTATTACTCTGTGGCTGGCTTTCTCACTGGCGAGCGGTATTATTGGCGGCGCCTTTAATATTCTGGGTTCGGGTGTAAACGCGCTGGGTAATGGTATTTCTTCTGTTGCGCCTTCGCTGACCAATATGGCGAAAGAGAAGCTGCAGGAAAATAATATTAACCTCGACGATCTGCAGAATGAGCTGGAGACCACGCTGCGCCAGACCGGCAAGCCGGAATTACAACCAGAAAATCTGCAGCAGGATGCAAATAACGAAGCGAACAACGCTGAGAACCAGGCAAAAAATACGGCACAAAATCCGCAGAACGCGGATGCTGATTTGAGTAACTGGTTTAAAGGCGTGCTGAGCCGTCATTCTGATACGCTGCAGGCTGCTGACCGCGATGCGCTGAAAAATATTATCAAAGCGCGTACCGGTAAGAGTGACCAGGAAGCGGAACAGATTGTTAACCAGGCAGAGCAGAGCTATCAGCAGGCGATGCAGAAGTATCAGCAGCTGAAGCAGGAAGCGGAGCAGAAAGCACGTGAAGCAGCAGAACAGGCTGCCGCTGCTACGGCGAAAGCGAGCTGGTTCACCTTCATCATGCTGATTATCGAAGCTGTACTGGCAGCGATTCTGGGTGGTGTAGGTCGCCGCACTCAGCCGCGTCAGGTGTTAACGCACGAACGTCGCTAATCAGTACCATTAAAAAAGGCGGCCCGCGGGCCGCCTTTTTTTGCTTAGCGCTTCAGCGCTTCGCTCAGCTCATCGCGCATGTTAGCCAGCATGGCTTTCACGACGCGCGGGTTACCGGCTACGATGTTACCTGAGTGCAGATAACCGTGGTTGCCGGTGAAGTCAGTGACCAGACCGCCAGCCTCACGTACCAGCAGCTCACCCGCTGCAAAATCCCACGGCTTCAGGCCAATTTCGAAATAGCCATCCACGCGGCCGGCTGCGACATAAGCCAGATCCAGCGCGGCTGAACCGCTGCGACGGAAGTCTGCGCACTGGGTAAACAGTTTGCCAACAATATTGATGTATGGTGTCGCGTGCTGCTTAACCTTGAACGGGAAGCCGGTCGCCAGGATGGTGCCATCCAGATCGCGGGCGTTGCTGCCGCGCAGACGATAGCCATTCAGCTGTGCGCCCTGACCGCGTACGGCGGTGAAGAGTTCATTACGCATTGGATCGTAAACCACAGCCACTTCAGTGCGGCCTTTAATGCGCACGGCAATAGAGACGGAGAAGTGTGGCAGACGTTTGATGAAGTTGGTGGTGCCATCCAGCGGATCGATTACCCATTGAATATCCTGATCCTCACCCGCCAGCTCACCGCTCTCTTCGGTGATGATGGTATGTTGTGGGTAAGATTTACGAATGACTTCGATAATCAGGCTTTCTGCGTCACGGTCAACATTGGTCACGAAGTCGTTGCTGCCTTTCTGGCTGGCTTCGACAGCGTCCGGGGTTTCGTAATTTTTGGCAATTAAATTTCCGGCCTTGCGCGCTGCGCGCACGGCGATGTTGAGCATCGGATGCATCGGTATCTCTCGCTGGATGTTAAAGAACGGGGAAAACGGCGCGGAGTATAGCAGCGTGTTCAGCAAATGTCCTGCATTTATGTTAGGATACGCGCCATCATTTTCTCACCCGCTCATAATTATGCTGCAAAATATCCGAATTGTACTGGTTGAAACGTCCCATACCGGCAACATGGGTTCTGTTGCCCGCGCCATGAAAACCATGGGGTTAAGCAACCTTTATCTGGTGAATCCGCTGGTTAAACCCGACTCGCAGGCGATCTCTCTTGCGGCGGGTGCCAGCGACGTTATCGGCAACGCCCGCATTGTTGATACGCTGGATGAGGCGATTGCCGGCTGCAGCCTGGTGGTCGGCACCAGCGCCCGTTCACGGTCGCTGCCATGGCCGATGCTGAATTCACGCGAGTGCGGCATCAAGAGCGTGGAAGAGGGGCAGCAGGCACCGGTCGCGCTGGTGTTTGGTCGTGAGCGCGTCGGACTGACCAACGATGAGCTGCAGAAGTGCCATTATCACGTAGCTATTCAGGCTAATCCGGAGTACAGCTCGCTGAATCTGGCGATGGCGGTGCAGATCATCGCTTATGAAGTGCGTATGGCGTGGCTGGATGCGCAGGAAAAAGCGGCTCCGCAGCCGGAATATGAAGCCTCTCCTTATCCGCTGGTGGACGATCTGGAGCGCTTTTATCAGCATATCGAACAGATGATGCTGGAGAGCGGCTTTATCCGTACCGGCACGCCGAGCCAGGTGATGAGCAAACTGCGCCGCCTCTATACGCGCGCCCGTCCGGAACGCGATGAGCTGAATATTCTGCGCGGTATGCTCTCCTCCTTTGAAAAACCCAAAGGCGACAAGGGTAATAGTTGAGTAAAACACCAGGTTAAATAGTTGAGTAAATTACTCAGTTAAATAGTTGACCAAAATACTCGGGAATGGCAGACTGCGCTGACTGACATTCCACCGATAACCCGCCTGAGTAAGGGCGGATGCCGACGAGGTTTTACGCTATGAGACTGACATCCAAAGGACGCTATGCCGTTACCGCTATGCTGGACGTAGCCCTGCATTCGCATGAGGGGCCGGTACCGCTGGCGGATATTTCCGAGCGTCAGGGGATTTCACTCTCCTATCTGGAGCAGCTGTTCTCGCGTCTGCGTAAGCACGGCCTGGTTGCCAGCGTGCGCGGGCCGGGTGGCGGTTATCTGCTGGGCAAAGATGCCAATGCTATCGCGGTAGGTGCGGTGATCACCGCGGTAGATGAGTCGGTGGATGCGACCAAATGTCAGGGTAAAGAGGGCTGTCAGGGTGGCGAACGCTGCCTGACTCACGTTCTGTGGCGCGATCTCAGCGAGCGCATCAGCGATTTCCTGAACAATATTACGCTGGCTGAGCTGGTGAATAATCAGGAAATCCTGGATGTTGCCGATCGTCAGAACAGCGTGGATAACCGTCGTTTTCAGCAGCACCGCGTGCAGGAAACCATCAACGTTAATCTGCGTGCCTGATCGCAAACGTATTGCCTGACTGAAGACTGACTTTTACAAAGCCCCGGGCGCTTAGCGATTAAGCCCCCGGGGCTTTGTGCTGTTAGCGCTCCCGTCACCGGCCGCATGACCGGTTTACTCTCTGCAGGCTGAATCATGCTATAAAGACCTGTGTTTTATTTTACGGAGTTACAGCGTCATGAAATTACCGATCTATCTGGATTACGCAGCGACCACGCCTGTGGATCCACGGGTCGCCAGCAGAATGATGCAGTGTCTGACGCTGGATGGCACCTTCGGTAATCCCGCATCCCGTTCCCACCGCTTTGGCTGGCAGGCTGAAGAGGCCGTGGATGTTGCCCGCAACCAGATTGCGGCGCTGGTTAACGCCGATCCACGCGAAATAGTTTTCACTTCCGGCGCGACCGAAGCGGATAACCTTGCCATTAAAGGGGCAGCACACGCCCGTCAGGCGCGCGGACGGCATATCATTACCAGCCAGACGGAACACAAAGCGGTACTCGATAGCTGCCTGCAGCTGGCGCGCGAAGGGTTTGATGTGACCTGGCTGACGCCCGGCAGCGACGGTATTGTCACGCCGGATATGCTGGCTGCCGCGCTGCGCGACGATACCGTGCTGGTGTCGCTGATGCACGTGAACAACGAAACGGGTGTCATCCAGGATATTGCGGCGCTGGGCGCCCTCTGTCACGCGCGTGACATTTTGTTCCACGTGGATGCCACGCAGAGCGTGGGCAAGCTGCCGCTTGACGTCAGCACGCTGCCGGTGGATCTGATGTCATTCTCGGCGCATAAGCTCTACGGACCGAAAGGCATTGGTGCGCTCTGGGTACGCCGCAAGCCGCAGGTAAAGATT
Source organism: Pantoea sp. M_9 (assembly GCF_008631385.1). NCBI lineage: Bacteria > Pseudomonadati > Pseudomonadota > Gammaproteobacteria > Enterobacterales > Erwiniaceae > Pantoea > Pantoea sp. M_9. Next base: position 85,768 of record NZ_VWUF01000008.1, read on the forward strand.
GACGCACAGATGCACGGCGGCGGACACGAGCGCGGTATGCGTTCCGGAACGCTGCCGGTGCATCAGATTGTTGGTATGGGTGAAGCCTATGCGCTGGCAGGCGAGGTGATGGCAGAAGAGATGACGCGACTCGCCACGCTGCGTCAGCGGCTCTGGCAGGGTATCAGCCAGCTGAGCGGCGTACAGCTCAACGGCTCGCTGATGCACAGCGCGCCAAATATCCTCAACGTCAGCTTTGCGCAGGTTGAGGGTGAATCACTGATTATGGCGCTGAAAGATCTGGCGCTTTCATCCGGCTCAGCCTGTACCTCGGCAAGTCTGGAACCTTCCTATGTGCTGCGCGCCATGGGCGTTGAGCCGGAGCTGGCCTACAGTTCGCTGCGCTTTTCGCTGGGGCGTTTCACCACGCAGGAGGAGATTGACTACGCGATTGCGCTGGTCAATAAAGCTGTCAGCCGGATGCGGGCCGTTGCCCCGGCAGCCGCCCGCTGATCCATGCCACTCCGCGCCGGTCTGGCGTGGAATGAGACCAAACGTAAACGGAGCGACGCGATGACAACACAACCGATGAATATTACGCTCAGCACGCAGCCTGCTGATGCGCGCTGGGGCGAAAAAGCCCTGCTGAGCAGCAGCGAGAGTGGTATGACGCTGCACCTTACGGGCAGTGATGCGCTGCTGACGATTCAGCGCGCGGCGCGTAAGCTCGACAGCCAGGGGATCCGTCACGTTGCGCTGTGCGGTGACGACTGGGATCTGGAAAAGTGCTGGGCATTCTGGCAGGGCTATCGCAGCCCGAAAGGCGCGCGCCAGGTGGAATGGCCGGCGCTCAGCGACAGCGATCGCGCTGAATTCGATCGTCGTCTGCAAATTATTGACTGGGTGCGCGATACCATTAACCTGCCCGCGGAAGACCTGAGTCCGGAGCAGCTGGCGCACAGCGCTATCGATCTGATCAGAGACGCGGGTGGCGATGCCGTCAGCTATCGCATCACCAAAGGCGAAGATCTGCGCGAGCAGGGGTACAGCGGTATCCATACCGTCGGGCGTGGCTCATCGCGCGTGCCGGTGCTGCTGGCGCTCGACTTCAACCCGACCGGTGACGCAGATGCACCGGTTTACGCCTGTCTGGTCGGTAAAGGGATCACCTTTGATACCGGCGGCTACAGCCTGAAGCAGAGCGCATTTATGGACTCGATGAAGTCCGATATGGGCGGAGCGGCGACCGTCACCGGCGCGCTGGCGCTGGCGATTGCCCGCGGGCTGACGAAGCGCGTAAAACTCTATCTCTGCTGCGCCGATAACATGGTCAGCGGCAACGCATTCCGTCTTGGCGATATCATCCGCTACCGCAACGGTAAAACCGTTGAGGTGATGAATACCGATGCGGAAGGGCGTCTGGTGCTGGCGGATGGCCTGATTGACGCCAGCGCGCAGCAGCCGGAGCTGCTGATTGATGCGGCCACGCTGACCGGCGCAGCCAAAACGGCGCTTGGCAATGATTATCACGCGCTGTTTACCTTCGACGATGTGCTGGCTGAGTCGCTGCTGGGCAGCGCCACCGGCGAAAATGAAGCGTTCTGGCGTCTGCCGCTGGCGGAGTTTCACCGCAGCCATCTGCCGTCAAATTTTGCCGATCTCAACAACATCGCCAGCCCGGCTCACGCCGCCGGCGCCAGCAGCGCGGCCGCCTTTCTCTCGTGGTTTGTTGAAAAATATCAGCAGGGCTGGCTGCATATCGACTGCTCCGCCACCTACCGCAAAAGCGCGGTGGATCAGTGGTCAGCGGGCGCAACCGGCCTCGGCGTGCGTACCCTTGCCAACCTGTTACTGAAATAATCCCGCTTCGGGCAGGCTATCTCCTGCCCGCTTTTTTGGAATGAAACACGCATGAGTAATCGTCTTGAAGAGGTGCTGAAGCTGGCGGCCACCGAACCGGCACATCGCCCGGAGTTTTTTCAGCTGTTGCTGGCCGCAGATGTCTGGGTGCCAGGCGAAAGCCCGGCTGAACAGTTTAACGCGACCTCGCCCGTCGAGTTACAGCACTGGGAGAAAGAGGGGGGCGGCAGCGTGATCCCGTTCTTCAGCTCTGAGAAGGCTATGCGCGAGGCGATAGCGGATGAACAACCGTGGCTGCGCCTGCCGGCACGTACGCTGTTTGAGATGACGCTGGGTGAAGCGCTGTTTCTGAATCCGAAGTTACCGGCTGGTAAAGAGTTTACGCCGGGTGAAATCGCGCATCTGCTGGGTGAAGAGGGAAGTGCGCTGAGCCAGCAGACGGTGCTGGAGGGCGGCCACGCGCTGCTGCTGTCAGAGGTGGCTGAGCCGCCGGCACAGATGATCGACTCCCTGACCCAGCTGTTTGCTAAATATAAACAGGTGCGCCGCGCCTACATTGCCAGCCTGCGTGAAAGCGTGAACGACGCGCCTAATCTGCTGATTGGTATCGAAGCTGACAGTGATATCGATGAGATTATTCAGGCCGCAGGCAGCGTGGCGACCGATACGCTGACCGATGATGCGCCTGTTGATATCTGCGAGGTGGATGCCGGACAGCAGGGCGTCAGCCATTTTTTTACCGCGCATATCACGCCATTTTATGAGCGGCGCTGGGGCAGTTTTCTGCGCGATTTTAAAGGCAGTCAGCGCATCATTTAATTCCCGCAGGTTGATGTGTATGGCCCTGGTCCGCGCGTAACGCGGGGCGCATTAATGCGCCCCCTACGGGGGATGGGTGCAAAATTTTCTGTAGGGGCGCCGTTAATGGCGCCCTGGTTCCGGGCGGGTACGGATCCGGCGGGGCGCGTCAAGTGCAAAATTTGCCGTAGGGGCGCCATTAATGGCGCCCTGGTTNGGCGGGTACGGATCCGGCGGGGCGCGTCAAGTGCAAAATTTGCCGTAGGGGCGCCATTAATGGCGCCCTGGTTTCAGGCGGGTGACTATTTTTCGATCGGTAAATCGTCGCGGCTGCCCCATTCACCCCAGGATCCGTCATAGAGCGTTGCGTCGCGAACGCCCAGCGCCGTCAGCGCCAGAATCAGCACCACCGCCGTTACGCCCGAGCCGCAGCTGGCAACGATGGGCTTATCCAGCGCCACACCTGCCTGCGCAAACTGCTGACGCAGTTCGGCGGCGGGTTTCAGCGCGCCGTTTTCTACCAGACTGTTCCACGGCAGATTCAGACTGTGCGGAATATGTCCGCGCAGCAGGCCGGGACGCGGCTCATCCACCTCAGCGTTAAAGCGGTTTGCTGCGCGCGCGTCCACAATCTGCGCGCCCCCTTCATGGCTGAGCAGCAGTACATCGTTCAGTCGCTTCACCTGACTGCTGTCGAAGTGTGCCGCGAAGTCACCTTCCGGCAGCGTCACCGGGCCGTCTGCGGTGGTAAAACCTGCGGCTTTCCAGCCCTGCAGACCGCCGGCCAGAATGGAGATGCGCTGACAGCCAAAGGTGCGCAGCATCCACCAGGCGCGCGGGGCAGAAAAGAGATTGCCCTCGTCATACACAATCAGATGCTTATCCTGCATCACCCCCAGCTCGCGCATTGCGACAGCAAAACTCTCCGGGCGGGGCATCATATGCGGGTAAGGGCTGGTGTGATCGGAAAGCGCTTCAATATTAAAGAAAGCTGCCTGCGGCAGGTGACTGGCCAGATACTCTGCGGTGACATCGCGCACTGCATCCTGACCCGGCGGAACCATGCGCGCATCCAGCACCTGTACTTCTTCATCACCGTAGTGCTCATGCAGCCACTCAGCAGATACAAACAGGGGAGCCGTCATTGCCATCTTCTCTCTTATCAGGGAAAAGGTCAGTCTCCGGGAATGTGCAGGCTATCTCAAGCCCGCAATGGCTAAAGTGAGCGCCACGGGATGAAAATGCAGCATCTGTTCTGCTGAAGATATCCGGCCTGTGGCACCGGGAGTAAACCCGCGGCAGGTGCGTCACGGTGCAGCCTGCACCGCAAAAAGCAATTATTTTCAATAATTCCACCAATCACTCATAGGCAACACGCGTCGATCTCCCTATAATCGGCGCGTTTTTCTTACCGGGAGAGGGTTCCCGGTTTATTCAGGATGCTAATTCAGAGGTAATCATGGCAATCGAACGTACTTTCTCCATCATTAAACCAAACGCCGTTGCTAAGAACGTTATCGGTGCTATCTACAACCGTTTTGAGAGCGCGGGCTTCAAAATCGTTGGCGCAAAAATGCTGCACCTGACCAAAGAGCAGGCTGAAGGCTTCTACGCTGAGCACAAAGGCCGTCCATTCTTTGATGGTCTGGTTGAGTTCATGACCTCTGGCCCGGTAGTGGTTTCTGTTCTGGAAGGCGAAAATGCCGTTCAGCGTCACCGTGACCTGATGGGTGCGACTAACCCGGACAACGCACTGGCAGGCACCCTGCGTGCAGATTACGCAGACAGCTTCACCGAAAACGCGACCCACGGTTCTGACTCTGCAGAGTCTGCTGCCCGTGAAATCGCTTACTTCTTCGCTGAAAACGAAGTCTGCGCGCGCACCCGCTAAGTGCATTGCGGCTGAAGCGGACAGGGGAGTTTACACCTTTTACGCTGGCGTAAAACGGTTACCCTGGCATCGTGCCGCAGTTATAGTACAATAATGCGCCCCTGTTGAGCCTGGCTCAGCCGGGGCGCTGTTTTTTCTTCTTCCTAACCAGAGCCGTAACGTGTAACAACGAGGCCAGAGATTATTATGTCCGAACAGATTGTGACGCCAGCTGACGCGTCCCCCGCCGTGGTTTCTCCTAAAAACGAAAAAATTAACCTGCTCGATCTCAATCGTCAGCAGATGCGTGAATTTTTTATCGAAATGGGCGAGAAGCCGTTCCGTGCCGATCAGGTCATGAAGTGGATTTACCACTACTGCTGCGACGATTTCGAGCAGATGACGGATATCAACAAAGTGCTGCGCGGCAAGCTGATGCAGCGCGCAGAGATCCGCGCGCCGGAAGTAGCGGAGGAGATGCGCTCCAGCGACGGCACCATCAAATGGGCGATTCGCGTAGGCGATCAGCTGGTGGAGACGGTCTATATTCCGGAGGCGGAGCGCGCCACGCTGTGCGTCTCTTCTCAGGTAGGCTGTGCGCTGGAGTGCAAATTCTGCTCCACGGCGCAGCAGGGTTTTAACCGCAACCTGCGCGTTTCCGAAATTATTGGTCAGGTATGGCGCGCGGCCAAAATTATTGGTGCTGCGAAAGTCACCGGCCAGCGTCCTATCACCAACGTGGTGATGATGGGCATGGGCGAGCCGCTGCTCAATCTGAACAACGTCGTGCCGGCAATGGATATTATGCTGGATGATTTTGGCTTTGGCCTCTCCAAGCGCCGCGTCACGCTCTCTACCTCAGGCGTTGTGCCGGCGCTGGATAAGCTTGGCGATATGATTGACGTAGCGCTGGCGATCTCGCTGCACGCGCCGAACGATACCATTCGCGATGAAATTGTCCCGATCAACAAAAAATATAATATCGAAACCTTCCTGGCAGCGGTGAAGCGTTATATCGGCAAATCCAATGCCAATCAGGGCCGCGTGACCATTGAGTATGTGATGCTGGATCATATCAACGACAGCACTGACAATGCGCATGAGCTGGCGGCGCTGCTGAAGGATACGCCCTGCAAGATCAACCTGATCCCATGGAACCCCTTCCCGGGGGCACCTTATGGCCGCAGCTCCAACAGCCGTATCGATCGCTTCTCTAAAGTGCTGATGGACTATGGCTTTACCACTATCGTGCGTAAAACCCGCGGCGATGATATCGATGCGGCCTGCGGTCAGCTGGCGGGCGATGTGATCGACCGTACCAAGCGTACGCTGCGTAAAAAGATGGCGGGTGACGCTATCTCTGTGAAGGCGATCTGAAACCGCACGCCCGCCGATTCGCTGCGGGCGTAAAGCGTGGCACTCTCCCGGTTTATTCGCAGGGAGAGCGCTATGTTAAAAGGATTAGGTATTGCCGTTGCGGCCGGCTTTGTTGTAACCGGGTGTGTCACCGGCTCATCATCACATCGTGCGGCGGATATTCGTCTGCAGCTGGGACTGCACTATTTAGCCGCAAACAATTTAGCGGCTGCTGAACGCAATCTGCTGCAGGCGCAGCGTGTGGCTCCTGCAGATTACCGCGTGCCCCTGGCGCTGGCGCGGGTTGCTCAGGCGCAGCAGAATAGTATACAGACGCGCCGGTACTACCAGCGGGCACAACAGTTAGCGCCCGCTAATGGTTATGTCGCTAACAATTACGGTGCGTTTCTCTGCAGATTAGGGCAGTATGGCGAAGCGCATCAACAGTTTAAGCTGGCAAGCGCGGCGCCGGAGAGCGATGCCCGTCAGGATCTCCTTCTGATTTCAGGCTATTGTTATCTGCAGGCGGGCGACGAGGCCGCCGGGCGCAAACGGCTGCTGCAGGCGCTGGAAGCCGCACCTGAGCAGGGAAACTGGCTGCTGGAGGAGGGTGAACGGCAGCTGATGCAGCCGGCAGGAAAAATGCTTCCCGTGCTTTTAGAACTCTACCATCAGCGTCTGCCCGCAACGGCAGAGAGTCTGTGGTTACAGATACGTTTCGCCGCGCAACAGGGAAACGCTGCTGACGTTACACGTTATGGCGACCGGTTGGCGCGAAGTTTTCCACAATCGATACAGTACCAGCGTTATTTAGCTAATGAATACTGAAGCCACTCAAGAAAAATCTGCAGTACATTCCACAGGTGAACGCCTGCGTCTGGCCCGTGAGCAGATGGGGCTGACGCAGCAAAACGTCGCTGAGCGCCTGTGCCTGAAACTTTCCACCGTGCGTGACATTGAAGAGGATAAGTCGCCGGCCGATCTCGCCTCGACCTTTCTGCGCGGTTATATTCGCTCCTACGCCCGCCTGGTACATGTACCGGAAGACGATCTGCTGCCGATGATGGCAAAGCAGGCGCCGGTGCGCGCGGCTAAAATTGCGCCGATGCAGAGCTTCTCGCTGGGCAAGCGCCGTAAAAAGCGCGATGGCTGGCTAATGATCTTCACCTGGCTGGTGGCGTTTGTTGTTATCGGCCTGACCGGCGCCTGGTGGTGGCAGAATCACAAAGCCTCGCAGGACGATCTGGTCTCGATGGCCGATCAGAACGGCAGCAGTGACAGCGGCCAGTCGATTCCGCTGGGCGATACCAGCACCGACAGCACCAGTGACAGCGACACCAATGCCGCCGGCACGCCGGTGGATAACGGTGCCGGCGCGGTGACCTCACAGAGCAGCACCGCAGGCAGCGCGGATAACAGCATCCGCGCGCCGGTAGCCTCTTCTGCCCCCTCTGGTGATAACGCGGTCGTTTCTCCTTCCCAGGCGCCGGTTGATAATGCGCCGCCAGCGGCCACTTCACCGGCACCGGCCAACAGCGTCGCGGCCGGCAGCATGCCAACCGCGAACGCGGCTGTCAGCCAGCCTGCAGGCGACCCCAACGCTGTTGTCATGAATTTCAAGGCCGACTGCTGGCTGGAAGTCAGCGATGCAACCGGCAAAAAACTGTTCAGCGGGATACAGCGCAGCGGTGGCAAGCTCAGCCTCTCGGGCACGCCTCCGTATCGTCTGAAAATTGGCGCACCGCGTGCGGTTGACGTGCAATATCAGAATCAGCCCGTTGATTTAAGTCGTTTTATCCGTAATAACCAGGTTGCCCGTCTGACGCTGGGTGCGCAATAACGCGCAGCGCGCTTTCCGGGGAATTGTGGAGAGAAAATATGCATAACGAAGCACCCATTATCCGTCGCAAATCAACGCGTATTTACGTCGGCAAGGTGCCAGTCGGCGATGGTGCTCCCATCGCCGTTCAGTCCATGACCAATACCCGCACCACCGACGTGGAGGCTACGGTCAACCAGATCCGCGCGCTGGAGCGCGTGGGCGTGGATATCGTGCGCGTCTCGGTGCCGACCATGGACGCGGCGGAAGCCTTTAAACTGATTAAGCAACAGGTCAACGTGCCGCTGGTAGCGGATATTCACTTTGACTACCGTATCGCTCTTAAAGTGGCGGAGTATGGCGTCGACTGCCTGCGTATCAATCCGGGCAACATCGGCAACAACGAACGTATTCGTCAGGTTGTGGACTGCGCCCGCCACTACAATATTCCGATTCGTATCGGGGTGAACGCCGGTTCGCTGGAGAAGGATCTGCAGGAGAAGTATGGCGAACCCACGCCGCAGGCGCTGCTGGAATCCGCTATGCGCCATGTCGATCATCTCGATCGTCTGAACTTCGATCAGTTCAAAGTCAGCGTTAAAGCTTCTGATGTGTTCCTGGCCGTAGAGTCTTACCGCCTGCTGGCAAAAGCGATCGATCAGCCGCTGCATCTCGGGATCACCGAAGCAGGCGGCGCGCGTGCGGGCGCGGTGAAGTCGGCAATCGGCCTTGGTCTGCTGCTGGCAGAGGGCATCGGCGATACGCTGCGTATTTCGCTTGCGGCCGATCCGGTAGAAGAGGTAAAGGTTGGCTATGACATCCTGAAATCGCTGCGCATCCGTTCACGCGGGATTAACTTTATCGCCTGTCCGACCTGCTCACGTCAGGAGTTTGATGTGATCGGTACCGTGAATGCGCTGGAAGAACGGCTGGAAGACATCATTACGCCAATGGATGTCTCCATTATCGGCTGCGTAGTCAACGGTCCGGGCGAGGCTACCGTTTCGACGCTCGGCGTCACCGGCGGCAGCAAGAAAAGCGGTTTCTACGAGGATGGCGTTCGTCAGCGCGATCGTCTCGACAACGATGACATGATCGATCAGCTGGAAGCGCGCATTCGTGCCAAAGCATCCATGCTGGATGAGAGTCGTCGAATCAGCGTGCAGCAGCTGGAAAAATAACCAGGCGGTGCGCGCCCGGCGCGCACCAGTTTATGAATGAACCTGTGCGGTTTCATCCTCATAAGGTATGATGCCGGACAGGTTTTTTTGTATTAAGAGATTTTAACGTGGCGAAGAATATTCAAGCGATTCGCGGGATGAACGACTTCCTGCCAGCTGATACCGCAATCTGGCAGCGTATTGAGGGCACCCTGAAGCAGGTGCTGGCCAGCTATGGCTACAGTGAAATCCGTCTGCCAATCGTCGAGCATACCCCGCTGTTCAGCCGTGCCATTGGTGAAGTGACCGATGTGGTTGAAAAAGAGATGTACACCTTTGAAGATCGTAACGGCGAGAGCCTGACGCTGCGTCCGGAAGGCACAGCGGGCTGCGTACGTGCCGGTATTGAACATGGCCTGCTCTATAACCAGGAGCAGCGCCTCTGGTATGTCGGTCCGATGTTTCGCTACGAGCGTCCGCAGAAAGGACGCTATCGTCAGTTTCATCAGATGGGCGTTGAAGTGTTTGGCCTGCAGGGGCCGGATGTTGATGCTGAGCTGATCATGATGACCGCACGCTGGTGGAAAGCGTTGGGCATCGCTGACCACGTTGAACTGGAGCTGAACTCTATCGGCTCTCTGGCGGCGCGCGCGGACTACCGCAGTGCGCTGGTGGCGTTTCTGGAGCAGCATCAGGATGTGCTGGATGAAGATTGCAAACGCCGCATGTACACCAATCCGCTGCGCGTGCTGGACAGCAAAAATCCGGAGATCCAGGCGCTGCTGAATGATGCGCCAACGCTGGGCGAATTCCTGGATGAAGAGTCGCGCGCCCACTTCACCGGACTCTGCGCGCTGCTGGATGATGCCGGTATTCGCTATCGCGTCAACCAGCGTCTGGTGCGCGGCCTCGACTACTACAATCGCACCGTCTTTGAGTGGGTCACCAGCAGCCTCGGCTCGCAGGGCACCGTATGCGGCGGCGGGCGTTACGATGGCCTGGTTGAGCAGCTGGGCGGACGTGCCACGCCAGCGGTAGGATTTGCTATGGGTCTGGAACGGCTGGTGCTGCTGGTGCAGGCGGTGAATCCTGAATTTGAACCGACGCGGGTTGTCGATGTCTATGTTATCGCTTCAGGGCAGGGCGTTCAGTCTGCGGCTATGCAGCTGGCGGAAACGCTGCGTGATGCCAACCCGGCGCTGAAGCTGATGACCAACTTCGGCGGCGGCAACTTTAAGAAGCAGTTCGCCCGTGCAGATAAATGGGGCGCACGCATTGCGCTGGTGCTCGGCGAAGATGAAGTGAAAGCGGGCCAGGTGGTAATTAAAGATCTGCGCACCGGCGACCAGCAGACGCTGGCTCAGCAGGACGCCGCTGCGACGTTGCAGACGCTGCTGCAGTAAGCAGCACGCGGCAACAGCCATTTTAAGGAGAGGGATTGCGTGGAAGTTTACAGCAACGAGAATGAACAGGTTGATGCGCTGCGCCGCTTTTTCGCCGATAACGGCAAAGCGCTGGCGATTGGCGTGGTAGTGGGGATCGCGGCGCTGGGCGGCTGGCGCTACTGGAGTTCGCATCAGGAAAATTCAGGTAAAGCGGCCTCCGCACAGTATCAGCAGCTCACCAGCGCGATGCAGGCGGATAAACCGGAAAGCCTGGAGGCCGTTGCCAGCTTCGCCAGCGAAAACAGCAATACCTACGGTGCGCTGGCCGCGCTGGACCTCGCGAAGCAGTACGTTGAGACCAGCCAGCTTGATAAAGCCATTGCGCTGCTGCAGAAAGGACTAAACGACACCAAAGATGCCAACCTGCAGGCGGTCATCAACCTGCGTCTGGCACGTATTCAGCTGCAGCAGAAGCAGGCTGATGCCGCGCTGGCTACCCTGGATAACGTCAAGGGTGACGGCTGGAGCGCGATTGTGGCAGATATTCGCGGTGAAGCACTGCTGAGCAAAGGTGACAAGCAGGGCGCGCGCGATGCCTGGAGTAAAGGCGTGGGTTCGCAGGCTTCTCCGGCACTGAAGCAGATGCTGCAGATGAAAATAGATAACTTAAGTTAAGCCAGACAAGAGAGCGCACATGGAATTACGTAAATACCTGCTGCCAGGGCTGATTTCCGTCACTCTGCTCAGCGGTTGCTCGCTATTCAGCGGCGAAGAAGATGTAGTGAAGATGGCTCCGCTGCCGAAAGTGGAAAATCAGTTCACGCCGGAAACTGTCTGGAGCACGTCAGTAGGCGACGGCATTGGCGATTTCTACTCCAACCTGCATCCGGCATGGCTGGACGGCACCGTTTACGCTGCCGACCGTTTTGGCGTGGTAAAGGCGCTGGACGCCAGCAACGGTAAAGAGAAGTGGAAAGTCGATCTCTCTGAGAAGACCGGTTTCTTCTCGAAAAACATCTCTGCGCTGCTCTCCGGCGGCGTTACCGCCAGCGGCGATCGGATCTATATCGGCAGCGAGCGCGGGCAGGTATTTGCACTCAACAGCAGCGACGGCTCGCTGGCGTGGCAGACCAAAGTCGCCGGTGAAGCGCTCTCCCGTCCGGTGGTCAGCGATGGCCTGGTACTGGTCCACACCAGTAACGGTATGCTGCAGGGACTGGATCAGAGCAGCGGTGCGGTAAAATGGACCGTAAACCTCGATATGCCGGCGCTTTCGCTGCGCGGTGAGTCTGCGCCTGCGGTCGCCTTTGGCGGCGCTATCGTTGGCGGTGATAACGGTCGCGTCAGCGCGGTGATCCTGAACCAGGGGCAGCTGATCTGGCAGCAGCGCATTTCACAGCCGAGCGGCGCGACGGAGATTGATCGTCTGAGTGACGTCGATACCACGCCGGTTATCGTTAATGGCGTGGTCTATGCGCTGGCGTACAACGGTAACCTGACCGCACTCGACCTGCGTTCCGGTCAGATTATGTGGAAGCGTGAAATCGGCGGCGTTAAGGATTTGATTGTCGACGCCGGACGCATCTATCTGGTGGATCAGGACGATCGCGTGATTGCGCTTAACGCCGATGGCGGCGTAGCGCTGTGGCGTCAGAGCGATCTGCTGCACCGTAATCTGACGGCACCGGTGCTGTTTAACGGTTATCTGGTTGTGGCAGACAGCGAAGGTTACGTGCACTGGATCAATACCCTGGATGGTCGCTTTGTGGCACAGCAGAAACTGGACAGCGACGGCTTCCAGACCGAGCCGGTTGTGGCCGGTGACAGACTGCTGATTCAGGCGAAAGGCGGCGAGGTTTACGCCATCAGCCGTTAAGTTCTGAGCGCGCGGGAACGGATTTCCGTCAGTAATTACGGCTCCTGATTCGTCAGGAGCCGTTCTGTTTTTTGTCAGGCGTGATATTCTAGGCGCCTTAAGCCTGAAGCGGGCGGCAAATGTCGTTATACTCACGCCATTCGGGCGATTCATTTTTAAACTGAGGCAAGTGTTATGGTACCTGTGGTCGCGCTGGTTGGGCGTCCCAATGTGGGGAAATCCACGCTGTTTAACCGCTTAACGCGCACCCGTGATGCGTTGGTGGCCGATTTCCCTGGACTGACTCGCGATCGCAAATATGGTCGCGCCGAAGTGGAAGGGCGCGAATTTATTGTTATCGATACCGGCGGTATTGATGGCACCGAAGAGGGCGTAGAGAACCGCATGGCGGAGCAGTCGCTGCTGGCGATTGAAGAAGCGGATGTGGTGCTGTTCATGGTTGATGCCCGCGCAGGCGTTATGCCGGCGGATCAGCAGATCGCTAATCATCTGCGCTCCCGTGAAAAAGCGACGTTCCTCGTAGCGAACAAAACGGATGGCCTGGACGCCGATGCCGCCGTGCTGGACTTTTACGCGCTCGGTCTGGGTGATATTCATCCGATTGCCGCGTCGCACGGTCGCGGCGTTACCTCGCTGCTGGAAACCGCGCTGCTGCCGTGGATGGATGTGGCAGACCCGCAGGAAGTGAGCGAAGAGGATGAAAACGAAGCCTACTGGGCCGCGTTAGCCGCAGAAGAGAGTGGCGAAGAGGCCGAAGAGGAAGAGGAGTTTGATCCGACCGGCCTGCCGATTAAGCTGGCTATCGTGGGTCGTCCTAACGTAGGTAAGTCAACGCTCACTAACCGTATTCTTGGTGAAGATCGCGTGGTGGTTTATGACATGCCAGGCACGACGCGTGACAGCATCTATATACCGATGGAGCGCGACGAGCGCGAATATATCCTGATCGACACCGCCGGGGTGCGCAAGCGTGGCAAGATCACCGATACCGTTGAGAAGTTTTCGGTGATCAAAACCCTGCAGGCGATCGAAGATGCTAACGTCGTGATGCTGGTGATTGACGCGCGTGCCGGTATCTCCGACCAGGATCTCTCCCTGCTGGGCTTTATCCTCAACAGCGGACGTTCGCTGGTGATTGTGGTCAACAAATGGGATGGCCTGTCGCAGGAAGTGAAAGATGAAGTGAAAGAGACGCTGGATTATCGTCTCGGCTTTATCGATTTTGCCCGCGTACACTTTATTTCGGCGCTGCACGGCAGCGGCGTAGGTAACCTTTTTGAATCCGTAACGGAAGCGTACGACTGCTCAACCAAACGCGTAAACACCTCTATGCTGACGCGGATTATGAATATGGCAGCAGAAGATCATCAGCCGCCGCTGGTGCGGGGTCGTCGCGTTAAGCTGAAATATGCGCACGCCGGTGGTTACAACCCGCCTATCGTGGTTATTCACGGTAATCAGGTAAAAGATCTGCCTGATTCCTACAAGCGTTATCTGATGAACTACTTCCGTCGCTCGCTGAACGTCATGGGTACGCCAATCCGTATTCAGTTCAAAGAGGGGGATAACCCGTATGCCGGCAAACGCAATCTGCTGACGCCGACGCAGCAGCGCAAGCGCAAGCGCCTGCTGGCGCACCTGAAAAAGAATAAGCGTTAAGTCAAAAAGAGCCCGCCGGGCTCTTTTTTTTGCCTGTGATTTAACAGTGGCTTAGCGCGGCAGATGTAGCAAAAATGCTATTGGCCGGTAAACCCTGCGTTATGATCGTTCACTTTCAATTGTACCATCTGGTACAATCCTGCCGCCTTATGGTGAGCTCGCCCTGATATGTCGCGTTCTCATGCATGAGTGCGCGGTTGCGGACTGCTTTGCGGTTCGTCATTAAACAGGGTGCTGCTGTGTCCCGCGACGAAGCCGGACAGGCGGCATGCACTATTTTTCAGGAGAGTTTGTGTGAAGGCAGAACATTCCACTCGCCCCGGCAGGGGACTCAGCATCTGGTCCGTGCTGTTCGGGCTGGTGCTGCTGGCGATCGGCCTGTTTTTCGCTATTGGCGGCGGTAAACTGGTGGTGCTGGGTGGCAGTAAATACTTTCTGATTGCCGGTATCGTTATGACAGCGTCGGCGATCCAGTTTGTGCGGCGCAAAGCGTCAGCGGTGACGCTGCTGGCCCTGGCGTTTATCGGAACCCTGATCTGGGCGGTAATGGATGCCGGCTGGCACTTCTGGCCGCTGGTTTCCCGGCTGATGGTGCCGGCGGGCCTGATGCTGTTCGCATTCCTGACGTGGCCTGCGCTGCGCAAAAGCGAAGGCAAAGCGCCGCTGGCAACGCTCTCTTACGCGCTGTCAGCGCTGATTGCAGCTGGCATGATCGTCACCGTGGTGCAGATGTTTCAGCCGCATCCGACCGTGGCTTTTACCGGGTCGCAGCTGCCGCTGATCCCAACAGATAAAAGCAAACCGCAGCAGGACTGGAGCAGCTACGGCCGCACCCCGGAAGGGGATCGTTTTGCGGCGATTGATCAGATCACGCGTGACAACGTTAACGAACTGCAGGTTGCCTGGACCTTCCGTACCGGCGACACGCCGCTCAGCCCGACCGGCAATGGCGCTGAAGATCAGCAGACGCCGCTGCAGGTCGGCAACACGCTCTATCTCTGTACGCCGCACAACAATGTGATTGCGGTAGAAGCAGACAGCGGTAAGCAGATCTGGAAGCGTGAAATCAACGCGCAGGCGGAAGTGTGGAACCGCTGCCGCGGTCTGGCCTATTTTGACGCCACTAAACCGGTAACGCAGCCCACGCAGCCAGGCTCCACGCCGGTGCCGGCACCGGTTCTGGCCGCAGGCGACAGCTGCCAGCGCCGTATCCTGATGAACACGATCGATGCGCGTCTTATCGCGATTAACGCCGACAACGGCGAGTTCTGCGCCAGCTTTGGCAACAACGGCGTGGTTGACCTGAAGCAGGGGCTGGGCAAGGCGCCCGATCCGCTCTATCAGCTGACCTCTGCACCGCAGGTTGCCGGTACCACCGTGGTAGTCGGCGGTCGCGTGGCGGACAACGTGCAGACCGATATGCCAGGTGGCGTACTGCGCGGCTTTGATGTGATCAGCGGTAAAATGCGCTGGGCGTTCGATCCGGGCAATGACGATCCGAATGCGGTATTGATGCCGGGCCAGGATTATACCCGCAGCACGCCAAACTCCTGGGCGCCGCTCTCCTACGATCCGGCGATGAACACCGTGTTCCTGCCGATGGGCAGCTCGTCAGTGGATCTGTGGGGCGCGAATCGCACAAAGCTCGATCACACCTACGGTGCATCTATCCTCGCGCTGGATGCCACTACCGGCAAACAGAAGTGGGTCTATCAGACAGTCCATAACGACCTGTGGGATTTCGACCTGCCGATGCAGCCAAGTCTGGTCGACTTCCCGATGAAGGATGGCACCACCAAACCGGCGGTGGTCATCGGGGCAAAAACCGGCATGATCTGGGTGCTGGATCGCCTGACCGGCAAGCCGCTGACCAAAGTGGAAGAGCGGCCGATGCCGCAGGGGCACATCCCGAACGAGCAGTACACCAAAACCCAGCCGCACTCGGTTGAGATGCCCAATATCGGCAACCAGACGCTGACGGAATCCGATATGTGGGGCGCGACGCCGTTTGACCAGCTGGCGTGCCGTATCGCGTTTAAAGGCATGCGCTATGACGGTCTGTTCACCGTACCGGACACGGACAAATCGCTCAGCTTCCCAGGGTCGCTGGGTGGTCTAAACTGGGGCAGCATTTCGTTTGATCCCAACAACCAGTATATGTTCGTCAATGATATGCGCCTCGGCCTGTGGGTACAGATGATCCCGCAGGACACCAGCAAAGTGGCCCGCGGCAGCAACGGCGGTGAATCGGTTAACACCGGCATGGGCGCCGTACCACTTAAGGGCACGCCGTATGCGGTGAATAAAAACCGCTTTATGTCGCCGCTCGGCATTCCGTGTCAGGCCCCGCCGTTTGGTACGCTTTCAGCCATCGACATGAAAACGCGTCAGATCGTCTGGCAGGTGCCGGTAGGTACCGTGCAGGATACCGGCCCGTTTGGTATCAAAATGCACGCGCAGATGCCGGTAGGTATGCCAACGCTGGGCGGTACGCTGGCAACGCAGGGCGGACTGGTGTTTATTGCCGGTACGCAGGACTACTACCTGCGCGCCTTTGACAGCTCAACCGGTAAAGAGGTGTGGAAAGCGCGCCTGCCGGTCGGCAGCCAGGGTGGCCCAATCAGCTATGTCTCGCCCAAAAATGGCAAGCAGTACATCCTGATCTCTGCCGGTGGCGCACGCCAGTCGCCGGATCGCGGGGATTATGTGATTGCTTACGCGCTGCCAGACAGCAAGTAAGAGCAGCAGGGCCGGCAGAGGATGCCGGCCTTTTTTTTGCCTACTCTCCGTTCTGCCACAGCGCCTGCAGCGCTGGCGGCGCATCTTTTTCCGCTACGTAAATCACGATAGCACCCGCCTCATGGTGGGTGGCGTAGGTGATCTGGATACGGAAATAGTGCTGATCGCCACTGCCTGCGGAGGCAGCCTGTTCCGCCTGCTCGCCGAGCGGCAGCGCCTGCTCCAGCACCTGGCAGACCCGCTGTTTCTGCGGCTCCGGCAGCTGAGCCAGCGCAAAACGCCGCTCTTTACGCAGTTTGGGAATAAAGGCGAAGCCGCCCTCCCGCGCCAGCTCTACGATGGCGTCATCCGTCAGTTCTATGTTCACTTCACACCCACCTCTTGCCAGGCGGCCTGGATCTGCTCCGCGACCTGCCGATCAAAGCGTTTTGCCGCATGTTCAACGGTAAAGCGGGCAAAGGTGCTGAAATCAGCGTCCTGCGGCAGGGTTTTGTCGCACAGCGTGTCATACCACGCCTGACCGGCGCGTTCCCACGCAAAGCCGCCCAGCGCGGTGGCCGCAAGATAAAACGCGCGGTTAGGAATACCGGAGTTGAGATGCACGCCGCCGTTGTCATCACGCGTTTCGATATAGTGCGCCATATCCGCCGGCTGCGGATCTTTACCCAGCAGCGGGTCATCATAGGCGGTGCCGGGTGCTGACATTGAGCGCAGACCGCTGCCGTTAATGCCTTTAGCCAGTAACCCTTCGCCGATGATCCAGTCCGCTTCCTCCGCGCGCTGCTGCCGCTGATACTGTTTTACCAGCGAGCCAAAAACATCAGACATCGACTCATTCAGCGCGCCCGCCTGCTGAAAGTAGATCAGTCCCGCTTCGCTTTCCGTGACGCCGTGCGTCAGTTCATGGGCGACCACGTCAATCGCGATGGTGAAGCGATTAAAAATCTCGCCGTCACCGTCGCCAAAGACCATCTGCTGGCCGTTCCAGAAAGCGTTCTGATAATTCTGGCCGTAGTGCACGGTGCCGTCCAGCTTCAGCCCTTTGTTGTCGAGCGAGTTGCGCTGATAAACGTTCCAGAAAAAATCATAAGTGACGCCCAGATAGTCCCAGGCTTCATCTGCGGCCACGTCGCCGTTGCCAGGCTCGCCTTCCTGACGTATCAGCGTGCCGGGCAGCGTCTGACTCTCTCCGGCATCAAAAATGGCGCGCAGCACCTGGCCTGGCCGGGCGATATCCGCCGGTGCGATGACGCGGTGCGGCTCCGCCATTAGCTGCTGAACGTGGGTAAGCGTGCGGCGCGCCGACTCCTGTTGCGGCCCTGCACAGTTGTTGATGATGTTACGCAGGATATAGGGGGGAATTACGCTGTATGACATGCCGGACTCCCTGGGTGATGGGTATGCAAAGAGTATAGACCGGGGGCAGGCAGAGCAGGGAACGTGCAGGCAGGGAGGGGATCTCCCTGCCGGACTGGTCAGGACTGGCGGGGTTTACGGCGGCGTTTCAGCGGCGTGAGGGCGGTGACTTCGCTCTCCACCCAGCCATCTTCCAGCCGGGTGCGCAGCCTGTCGCCCGGCTGCAGCGGCGCGATCTGTTTTACAACCTCGCCCTGCGCATCGGTGGTAACGCTGAAGCCGCGCGCCAGCGTCGCCAGCGGACTGACCCCTTCGAGCTGCGCCATCAGCGTGCCAAAGCGCTGGCGATCCTGCCCCAGCTGCTGCTGCATGCTCTGCTGCAGCCGGTAGTGCCAGTGCGCAAGCTGCTGCTGCGCGCGCAGGATGCGCCCCTGTGGCTGCTGCGCACTGAGCCGCTGCAGCAGCCGATCCTGCTGGCGCTGCGCGCTGCGCAGCTGCCGATCGGCGGCTGCGCCTAAGCGACGCTGCAGCTGAAACAGGGCGGTCTGCTGCCGCGCCAGGCGCAGCTGCGGATGCTGCTGCTGCAGGCGATGCTGAAGCTGCGTGAGGTAACGCAGCTTCCCGGCGAGATAGTAGTCCATCGCCATCTCCATGCGCTGCTGCTGTGACTGCAGCTGCCGCAGCAGCTCAACCTGATTGCGGCTGACAATCTCAGCGGCGGCAGAGGGCGTGGGCGCGCGCAGATCGGCGACAAAATCGGCGATGGTGACATCCGTTTCATGCCCCACGGCGCTGACCACCGGCAGGCGGCTGGCAAAAATCGCACGCGCCACGCGCTCATCGTTGAAGCACCAGAGATCCTCCAGCGAGCCGCCGCCGCGCCCGACAATCAGCACGTCACATTCGTTGCGCTGGTTGGCCAGTTCGATGGCACGCACAACGGCAGCGGGCGCATCGGCACCCTGCACCACGGTGGGGTAGATAACCACCGGGAGTGAGGGATCGCGGCGGTGCAGCACGCGCAGCACATCATGCAGCGCGGCGCCGGTTGCGGAGGTGATCACCCCGACCTGGCGGGCCGGATCGGGCAGCGGCTGTTTGAACTGCTGATCGAACAACCCTTCTGCGCTGAGCTGCGCTTTCAGCTGCTCAAACTGCTGCTGCAGCAGGCCTTCACCCGCCGGATGCATGCTTTCAACGATTAACTGATAGTCGCCGCGCGGCTCATACAGCGTGACGCTGGCCCGCACCAGCACCTGCTGCCCGTGCTGCGGCCGGAACGTCACGCGCCGGTTGCTGTTGCGGAACATCGCGCAGCGCACCTGGGCGCCATCATCTTTCAGCGTGAAGTACCAGTGGCCGGACGCGGGCTGCGTGAAATTGGAGATCTCAGCGCTGAGCCACACCAGGCCCATCTCATTTTCCAGCAGCGTGCGCACCGTGGTGTTGAGGCGGCTGACGGTAAAAATATTGGCGGTTGCAGGTAGCGACATGTGATGAAGATCAAATTTTAAATCAGAGGGTTAATTCATCGATACTACAGGGCTGCTGCGCAGGATCAAGACTTTTTCAGAAAAAGCAGTAGAGGCAATCGGTTTCGTCCTGTATAATGCCGCGGCAATATTTTATCTGTTTTCAACGCCCCCAGGTGGAGATATTGCAATGCTAAGAATCGCGAAAGAAGCCCTCACATTTGACGACGTCCTGCTCGTTCCCGCTCACTCCACTGTATTGCCCAACACCGCTGACCTCAGCACCCAACTGACTAAAAACATCCGTCTGAACATTCCTATGCTCTCTGCGGCGATGGATACCGTGACCGAAGCGGGTCTGGCGATCGCGCTGGCACAGGAAGGCGGCCTCGGCTTTATTCATAAAAATATGTCGATTGAGCGTCAGGCTGATGAAGTGCGTAAGGTGAAAAAGCATGAGAGTGGCGTGGTAACAGAGCCGCAGACCGTGCTGCCAACCACGACGCTGGCGGAAGTGAAAGAGCTTACCGATCGCAACGGCTTCGCCGGCTATCCGGTCGTCAACGCCGGTAACGAGCTGGTGGGGATCATCACCGGTCGCGATGTGCGCTTTGTAACCGATCTGTCGCTGCCGGTTACCGCGGTCATGACGCCGAAAGAGCGTCTGGTTACGGTAAAAGAGGGGGAGGCGCGCGAAGTGGTGCTGCAGAGGATGCATGAAAAGCGCGTTGAAAAAGCGCTGGTGGTAGATGAGAGCTTCCACCTGCTGGGCATGATTACCGTAAAAGATTTCCAGAAAGCTGAACGTAAACCTAACGCCTGTAAAGATGCGCAGGGCCGTCTGCGTGTAGGTGCGGCGGTGGGTGCCGGCGCCGGTAACGAAGAGCGCGTGGATGCGCTGGTTGCCGCGGGCGTTGATGTGCTGCTGATTGACTCTTCGCACGGCCACTCTGAAGGCGTACTGCAGCGCATTCGTGAAACCCGCGCCAAATATCCTGACCTTGAAATCATTGGCGGCAACGTTGCCACCGGCGCCGGTGCCCTGGCGCTGGCTGAAGCGGGCGTTAGCGCGGTGAAAGTAGGTATCGGTCCCGGCTCTATCTGCACCACCCGTATCGTCACCGGCGTGGGCGTTCCGCAGATCACCGCTGTTTCTGACGCCGTTGCGGCGCTGGAAGGCACCGGTATTCCGGTCGTGGCAGATGGCGGTATCCGCTTCTCCGGCGATATCGCTAAAGCGATCGCTGCAGGCGCAGCCGCAGTGATGGTTGGCTCTATGCTGGCCGGCACCGAAGAGTCTCCGGGCGAGATCGAACTCTATCAGGGGCGCGCATTCAAATCGTACCGCGGCATGGGCTCGCTCGGCGCAATGTCCAAAGGCTCTTCTGACCGTTACTTCCAGACCGACAACGCCGCAGATAAGCTGGTGCCGGAAGGCATCGAAGGCCGCGTTGCCTATAAAGGCCGCCTGAAAGAGATCGTCCATCAGCAGATGGGTGGCCTGCGCTCCTGCATGGGTCTGACCGGCTGCCCGACCATTGATGACCTGCGCACCAAAGCGGAGTTTGTCCGCATCAGCGGCGCCGGCATCAATGAGAGTCACGTGCACGATGTGACCATCACCAAAGAGTCACCGAACTACCGCATGGGTTCCTGATCCCTGAAGATTTCCCGCCCGGCTCTGGCCGGGCGCTTTTATTGTTAAGTCCATCCCACTGGAAATGCCTCAATGACGACTGAAAATATTCATAAACATCGTATCCTGATCCTCGATTTTGGTTCGCAGTATACGCAGCTGGTTGCGCGCCGCGTGCGTGAGCTGGGCGTCTACTGCGAACTCTGGGCGTGGGATGTCACCGAAGAGCAAATCCGTGCGTTTAATCCGAACGGAATTATCCTGTCAGGTGGCCCTGAGAGCACCACCGAGCTGGACAGCCCGCGTGCGCCTGAGTACGTCTTTAACGCTGGTGTGCCGGTACTGGGCGTCTGCTACGGCATGCAGACCATGGCGATGCAGCTGGGCGGCAAGGTTGAAGGCTCAAATGAGCGCGAGTTTGGCTATGCGCAGGTGGAAGTCACCACGCAGAGCGCGCTGGTGCGTGATATCGAAGATGCGATCAGCGCCGCCGGCAAGCCGCTCCTGGATGTCTGGATGAGCCACGGCGATAAAGTCACCGCAATTCCGGCTGACTTCGTCACCGTCGCCAGCACTGAAACCTGTCCGTTTGCAATCATGGCGAATGAAGAGAAGAAATTTTACGGCGTGCAGTTCCATCCGGAAGTGACGCACACCCGTCAGGGACTGCGCATGCTGGAGCGCTTTATCCGCGATATCTGCGGCTGTGAAGCGCTCTGGACGCCGGCGAAAATCATTGAAGACGCCGTTGAGCGTATCCGCCAGCAGGTAGGCAGCGACCGCGTGATCCTCGGCCTCTCCGGCGGCGTTGACTCCTCGGTGACCGCGATGCTGCTGCACCGCGCCATTGGCGATCGCCTGACCTGCGTATTTGTTGATAACGGTCTGCTGCGCCTGAATGAAGCGGAGCAGGTGATGGATATGTTTGGCGACCATTTCGGTCTGAACATTGTCCACGTACCGGCGGAAGCGCGCTTCCTCGATGCGCTGGCGGGTGAAAACGATCCGGAAGCCAAGCGTAAAATCATCGGCCGCGTGTTTGTTGAGGTGTTCGATGAAGAAGCGCTGAAGCTGACCGAAGTGAAGTGGCTGGCGCAGGGCACCATCTATCCGGACGTAATTGAGTCCGCCGCTTCTGCCACCGGTAAAGCGCACGTCATCAAATCGCACCATAACGTGGGTGGCCTGCCGAAAGAGATGAAGATGGGCCTGGTTGAGCCGCTGAAAGAGCTGTTCAAAGATGAAGTGCGCAAGATCGGTCTTGAGCTGGGCCTGCCATATGACATGCTCTATCGTCACCCGTTCCCGGGACCCGGTCTCGGCGTGCGCGTGCTGGGCGAAGTGAAGAAAGAGTATTGCGATCTGCTGCGCCGCGCCGACGCCATCTTTATTGAGGAGCTGCGCAAAGCGGATCTCTACAATAAAGTGAGCCAGGCGTTTACCGTGTTCCTGCCGGTGCGTTCCGTTGGCGTAATGGGCGACGGCCGTAAGTATGACTGGGTCGTCTCACTGCGCGCGGTGGAAACCATCGACTTTATGACCGCACACTGGGCGCATCTGCCATACGATTTCCTTGGCCGCGTCTCCAACCGCATCATCAATGAAGTCAACGGCATCTCCCGCGTGGTGTATGACATCTCCGGTAAGCCACCGGCGACGATTGAGTGGGAATAACCCCCTCCTGACATAAAGCCCGCCGCGTGCGGGCTTTTTTATGGCTGAAGCGCAGCGGCAGCACACGATGATGTGTTTGCCTTCGTATTGCCTGCCAGCGCATAGTTGGTGAATAAACAGACGCCGTTTTGCTGCATAATGGCGCACTTTTTCTCTGCCCGGACACCCTGAATGCTGCCTGTGAAACTTATCCTGCTGACTTTTCTTTGCGCCGTGATCCTGTCGCTGGCGGCGAGCCTGGCGCAGGCGACGCGCAGCGGCGACCTGCAGACCGGGCAGGGCGGCTGGGCCACCGCGCGGCGCGACTCCGCCGGACTCGCACCCGATCCGCAGCGCTACGCCAGCGAGGCGGTGGTGCAGGTCTATGCGGCACCTACTTACGGCTGGAAAGGCGCGGTGGCGGTGCATCCGTGGATCATCTTTAAGCGCGCCGGCGAGACGCAATATAACCGCTATGAGGTGATCAGCTGGGGCAGCGGTGACAAGGTGCGGCGTAACCGCAACCTGCCGGATGGCTACTGGTATGGCGCCCGTCCGCGTCTGCTGGTGGATCACCGCGGGGCGGCAGCGCAGGCGATGATCCCGCAGATTGAGGCGGCAATCCGCTCTTACCCGTGGCCCGCCACCTATCGCGCCTGGCCGGGACCAAACAGCAATACCTTTCTGGCGCATATTGGTCGCGAAGTGCCGGCGCTGAAGCTCGACCTGCCGGCAAATGCGGTTGGTAAGGATTACCGCTCGCTGCTGCACCCGATAGGGCTGCCGCCATCGGGGCGCGGTCTGCAGTTGTCGCTGCTGGGCGTACTGGGCGTGACGGTCGGTGCGGAAGAGGGGGTTGAGATGAACCTGCTGGGGCTTAATCTGGGCGTGGATTTCACGCCGCTACGGCTGCGGCTGCCGTTTATTGGCGGTATCGGCCGGGATAACGTGCAGAAGGATAATCCCTGACGGGGCGCCGCGAATTGCGGCGCGCCGGGCACTCAGCAGACGCCGAAGTCGCCCTCTTCATGATAGAGATTGACGCTGTCTGCTCTAATCTCAATCTCTTTTTTCAGCGGGTCGTCGATACGGGCGCACCAGAGCATATCGCCCTCTGCACGCAGCACCTGCATTTTAGGACCACCGGTTTTCGACTGCACAAAATCGCCTGCGTTAAACATGCTGTATCTCCATCGGATAAGAGTATGAGTGAGTGTAGCTGCGCCAGTATAAAGGCGCAGCTGTCATGCCTCAGTGCGGCAGTAAAAACAGCGTGGCCAGACCGAGAAAGATAAAGAAGCCGCCGGTGTCGGTAAGCGCGGTGATCAGCACGCTGGACCCCACCGCCGGATCACGCTTCATTTTGGTCATGATCAGCGGAATAAGCACGCCCATCAGCGCCGCCAGCAGCAGGTTCAGCACCATCGCCAGCATCATCACGCCGCCAAGCTGAATATTGTCATACATCAGCCAGGTGATGCCGCCCATAATGCCGCCCCAGAACAGGCCGTTGATCAGCGCCACGCCCAGCTCGCGACCAATCAGAAAGGAGAAGTTGCCAGGCTCCACCTGATGCAGCGCCAGCGCGCGCACAATCATGGTAATGGTCTGGTTGCCGGTATTGCCGCCAATGCCCGCCACGATCGGCATCAGAGTCGCGAGCGCCACCAGTTGTGAAATCGTGGCTTCAAACAGGCCGATGACGCGCGAGGCGATAAATGCGGTGCAGAGGTTAATCGCCAGCCACGTCCAGCGCTTGCTCACCGCTTTACGCACCGGCGCAAAGACATCCTCCTCCTGGCTGATCCCGCCCATTTTACGGATGTTGCTCTCATTCTCCTGGTTAACCAGATCGATCACATCCTCAACGGTAATACGGCCAATCAGTTTGCCTTTGGCGTCGGTAACGGCGGCAGAGATCAGGTTATAGCGCTCAAAGGCGCTGGCGGCATCCTCGGCGTTGTCATTGAGCTGAAACGTAGTGGGGCGGGGATTCATCACATCTGCGACCAGCGTTTTGGGCTTATTGAGCAGAATATCGGTCAGCGGCAGCTCGCCGAGCAGCTGGTTTTGCGCATTGGTGATAAATATTTTATCGGTGCCGTTGGGCATACTGCTGCGCTTGCGCAGAAAGCGCAGCACCGTGGCAAGGGTGACGTCGGCGCGCACGGTGAGAATATTGAAATCCATAATGCGGCCTACGCGGTCGCGATCGAGCTCAATCACATCGAGCAGGCGCGCGCGCAGCTGCGGCTCCAGCGTGGTCAGCAGGCGGCCGGTCAGATCGCGCGACAGATAGCGCGCCAGATAAACCTGATCGTCGATATCCAGCGGTTCAATCGCGCGCAGGATCTCGCGGTCGCTCATGCCCTCGGTGAGGCTCTCCCAGACGGTCTCTGAGGCTTCAACCAGCACGCGACCACGCTGTTCGGAGGGCACCAGCTGCCAGAGCGCCCGGCGCTCCTCTTCCGGCAGCGCTTCCAGAATATCAGCGAGGTCGGCGGCGTGCAGCGGGGCCAGCTCCTGCTCCAGCTGCTGGCGCCAGGCGGCTACTTCGCGCAGTTCTGCCGCGTTGAGATCGACGGATTTATCCAGCAGGACATCCACTAAGTCCTGTTTGCTCAGCAGCAGTGAAAGAATGCGCTGGCGGGATTCGGTTAGTTGTTGTGCGTGCGAGGCAGACATAACGCGTCCTTTGTGTCTGTAAAGTCAGCACAAAGTGTAGCGTGTTACCGCCAGAACGGGCAGAACAAAGGCGCCAGTTGCAGCGTTAGCGTGTCTCGCTGCTGCTCAGCGTTGCCGGTTCCGGCAGGGTCTTTTTCTGCTGATGATGCTCAATGGCACCGGGAATGATAAAGATCAGGCGACCAGCCAGAATAAAAAAGCTGATCAGCAAAACGATGCGGGTCATGGTGCCGGTTTTGGGACGTCTTCGTGGTGATAGGGCGCTGTTCACGCGGGTGTTCCTGTTGATACCCTTCAGGGCGATAGCAATATTTAGTCACAGTTGCCGGGCGGGGTCAATCGCTGTATGAAAAATAAGCACGGAAGCGATGCATCAGGCGCCGCGAACCGTGCTCTGCTTCAGTAGCTCGCCTTTTGCGCCAGCAAAGTAGCAAACTGACATTTGATACGGTTGCCGTCAGCGTCACGACGGTGCAGTTCGCCGACATCCTCGTTATATTTTACGATGTGCCAGTTGCGGTAGTAGTGGCTCAGCTCGCCCGATTTAAAGGTAAACGGAAACGCCTGCGTATTGGGGTAGTCAGCGGTGCTCATCGCCGCCACAATCAGGTTGTAGCCATACTTCTGCGTACTGGCCTGCATATCGGCAATCAGCTGCGGGATCGTCTCCGGCTGCAGAAACATCATCACCACCGTCGAGAGCACAAACTGATAGCTGCCGTTGAAGCGCAGCTGGTTGAGATCGCACAGCGCCGTCTGAATATTCGGCAGCTGTTCGGCAGCAATAATCGTATTCAGGTAGTCAAGGCTTGCCGGATTAGCGTCCCAGGCGGTGACGTTAAAGCCGTGCTGGCTGAGATAAAGGCTGTTGCGGCCTTTACCGCAGCCGAGATCCAGCGCGTTGCCCGGCGTCAGCTTCGGCAGCGCCGCGCGCACTTCAGAGTGCACCGGCGATAAATCATATTTTTCTGTAAACCAGTTATCAGGGCGTATTGTCATTGTCAGACAGCGGGCGGACGGCCCGCGTTACTCCTCTTCCAGCAGCAGTTTCCAGCCGGTTACATCGCTCCAGTACGCCTGCTCGCGCTCCAGATCGAGCTGCACCAGCGTATTCTGGCTGAGAAAACCGGCCGGGAAGGTGAGCGTCCAGTGACCATCGTCCGTTGAGAGCTTCAGTGCATCGGGGCGCGTGGTCGCCTGACGCTGGTTATTCAGCAGCGTGCCGAGGCGCAGCAGAAAAATCATCGGCAGCACCTGCTTTTTCTTAAACAGGGTAAAGCGCGGGATCTCATCCTGCTTCACCGCTTTACGATGGAAGCGTACCAGCGTGGCGATCAGCATCTGTTGATCCTGATTAAAGCCAGGCATATTGGAGTGCTGCAGGATATAGGCGGAGTGCCGCTGCATACCGCTGTGATTAATGGTCAGCCCGACCTCATGCAGCAGCGCCGCCCATTTCAGCAGAGCGGTCAGCTGCGGGTTCGCCTGTTTCGGATTCTGCTCCTGCCACTGCAGATAGAGCTGCTCTGTCGTCTCCAGCACGCGGCGCGCCTGATCGCTGTCGATCGCATAGTGGTTCGCCAGACTCTGTGCGGTGCGGCTGCGGATATCCTGATGGCGGAAACGGCCCTCCATCTCATAGAGTACGCCTTCGCGCAGCGCGCCGTCAGAGAGGCGCAGTTCGCGGATTGCCAGAGCATCAAAGACGCCGCACAGAATCGCAAGGCCAGGCACAAACACCGCTTTGCGCTCTTCAGATAAGCCCGGCAGGCTCAGCGCGTCAAAGGATTTATGCTTCAGCACTTCACCGACCAGCATATCGAGATTGTCAGGCGTCACGCGCTTCTCTTTCTCGCCCATTGCCAGCAGCACTTCACAGGCGGCTTTGATGCTGCCGGAGGCGCCCAGCGCATATTGCCAGCCGTGCAGGCGATACTGCCACGCCAGCGTCTCCAGCTTGTGCGTAGCGGCGAGGCGGGCGCGGCGGAAATTATCCTGGCTGATTTCGCCTTTCGGAAAATAGAGGTTAGCGAAGCTGACGCAGCCCATGCGGCGGCTCTCAACCAGCTGCGGCTCAAAATCCTCGCCGATCACCAGCTCGGTTGACCCGCCGCCGATATCGATAACCAGCTTGCGCCCTTTTTCTGGCTGAGTGTGCTCAACGCCCATAAAGATCAGGCGCGCCTCTTCGTTACCGGAGATCACCTCAATCGGATAGGGGATCACCTCTGCGGCGCGCTGCAAAAACTCTTCGGCATTGGTCGCGATGCGCAGCGTGTGCGTGCCGACAATGGTCACGTTGGCGGCGCTAAAGCCCTGCAGTCGCTCAGCGAACAGGGCCAGGCAGCTCAGGCCGCGCACTATCGCCTCTTCGCTCAGCCGGTTCTGCGCGTCCAGCCCGTCAGCCAGGTGCACCCGCTGCTTGAGGCGTCCCAGAACCTGCATGGCGCCATCCACCACGCGGGCGATCACCATATGAAAACTGTTTGAGCCGAGATCGATGGCCGCAAATTCCTGCGGCTTCGGCGTACTCTTCGGAGTAATTGGCATAGGCGTTATTCGGGTTGTTCCAGTCTCTTGATGTAATCGTAAATCGCCAGCTGCGAGCGCACTTTCCTGCGATTGCCGCGCGGAACATAACGGTTACTCAGCTCTTTGTCTACGATACGTGCTTTCACCGTATCACTTAACAGAATGGCGATAATATCCAGAATCCGCTGTTTAAGACGCGGATCGAGCACCGCCACGGCGACCTCAATGCGGTAATCGATGTTGCGCGTCATCCAGTCAGCCGAAGAGAGAAACACCTTTTTCTCACCGCCATTTTCAAAAATATACACCCGGTCGTGCTCAAGATAACGATCAACAATGCTGGTGATGCGAATATTTTCGCTGATGCCTGGCAGGTCCGGGATCAGCGAGCACATACCGCGCACCAGCAGGTTAATTTTCACCCCGGCTGACGAGGCTGCATAGAGCCTGTCGACCAGGCCATTGTCTACCAGGTTATTGATTTTAAGGGTTATCCCGCACGGCTTGCTCTGCTGCGCATTGGCGATCTCGGTATCGATCAGCTGATAGAGTACGGCCCGCGAATTCTGCGGCGACACCATCAGATGTTCAAAAGTAACCGGGCGATAGGGGTTCTCAATGAAGTTAAATACGCGGCGGACTTCGTTCGTGATGCGCGCGTCAGCGGTCAGCAGAGAGTAGTCGGTATACAGGCGCGCGGTCTTCTCATTAAAGTTGCCGGTGCCGATATGCGCATAGCGCACCACCTCTTCACCTTCGCGGCGGGAAATCAGAAACAGCTTGGCGTGAATTTTCAGACCAGGCGCAGAGAAAATAACGTGCACGCCCGCCTCAGTCAGCCGCTTGGCCCAGTGGATATTCGCCTCTTCATCAAAGCGCGCCTGCAGCTCAACCACCACCGTCACTTTTTTGCCGTTATGCGCCGCGTGGATCATCGCATCCATAATGCGGGAGTGTTTGGCTACGCGATAGATATTGATTTTAATCGCCAGCAC
Source organism: Pantoea sp. M_9 (assembly GCF_008631385.1). Taxonomy (NCBI): domain Bacteria; kingdom Pseudomonadati; phylum Pseudomonadota; class Gammaproteobacteria; order Enterobacterales; family Erwiniaceae; genus Pantoea; species Pantoea sp. M_9. Next base: position 114,598 of record NZ_VWUF01000008.1, read on the forward strand.
GCTGGGATCGAACGACGCCTGACGCAGCAGCTCCAGCACATGCTCAAAGGTGTGATAGGGGTAGTAGAGCAGCACATCGCGATCGCGGATGGCGTCAAAGCCATTGCGGAAGCCATCAAAGCCGATGTGGCGGATCTGCGGCAGCGGCCGGTTGACCAGGTTACTTTTGCCGACGTTGGGAAAGCCGATAAAATCTTTGAAGTTATGGTAGCGGCCGCCTGGCACAATGGAGTCATAGTTAGAGATAGAGAGCTTGTGGCGCAGCATCTCCACCATGGCATCGGGCATATCGCGCTGGTAGACAAAGCGCACCGGTTCGGCAGTAAGCCGCTGCTTCAGGCTGGAGGACATCAGCTCCAGCAGGCTCGACTCCATCTCCGTGACCAGGTCATATTCGGCATCGCGCGTCATTTTCATGGAGTAGGCGTTCAGCGCATCGTAGTCAAAGAAGCCTTTAAAAATCTCATCCAGGCAGTAGCGCAGAATGTTATCCAGCAGGATCATCGGCTTGCGACGGCGCGGTGACTCGGCCGGCAGGTTGATAAAACGCGGCACTTTGTCTGACGGGATCTCCAGCAGCGCATAGCGGATATCCTCGCCGCGAATGATCTCCACCGCCAGATAGGTGTAGTCATCCTTAAGAAACTCAATCAGATCGGTGTCATGGTTGATCAGGATCGGCGTAACGTGCTGACGCAGCTGATGTTTGAAATAGTGGCGCAGCCACTCCTGCTGATTGGGTGAGAGCTGGCGTTCGTTGATCAGGAAAATCTGGTTGCGCGCCATCTCCAGCAGCAGTTCATTATAGAGCGCGTCAAACTCCTGATCGGACTTCAGTACCCGCTGCTGGATCTTTTTCAGCAGATGCCGCAGGGGAGTGGGTTTACCCTGCTCTTCGCTGATCAGAATGCGCCGCTTCAGATCGGCAAAGCGCACCTTGTAGAACTCTTCAAGGTTATTGGAATAGATCCCTAAAAACCGCATGCGCTCAATCAGCGGGTTACTTTTATCCGCCGCTTCCTGCAGCACACGTTCATTAAAGGATAACCAGCTTATTTCTTTTTCTATATACAGCTTTTCCTGACCCATTCTGACTCCGTGATGCTGTGGCGGGACGATATGTCCGGCGCAAGGCGCGCAGTGGTGCGGCTCCGCTCAGTCTCCTTCACCATTATTGCTAGAGTATGGCAGGCTTGTCCAACCGCAACAGTTGTCTTATCAATCCGCTACGGGCAACATAGCGACTCTCTAATCTGAATCCCTGACCGGCATGAGCATAAACCATATTCCTGTTGAATTTAATGACCGTCGCCGGCGCGCCATCGATCGCTTCGTGCGGCGCATGGTGACGGCGTGCGGCGCAGGAATATTGCTGCTGATGCTGCTGCTGTTCTTCTGGCTTATCTGGGTAGTCCTGCCTCTGTTCAGCGCGCCACAGCTTCAGCCTGCGCTCAGCCAGCAGCTGTGGGATAAAACGCCGGCGCTGGCGCTGGGCAGCAGCGGCACGCTGGGCTGGCGCATCAGCCGTCATGAAGCGCGCTTTATTCCGCTTAACGGCGACCCCGCCGGACCGGCGCTGGCGCTTTCGGACGCGCCGCAGGCCGCCGTGACCAGCAGCGCGGCTGATGCCGTGTTACTTAACGTGCAGGGCGCACTGCTGTTGATGCAGCCGCGGATAGAGCACGATCGCGGCGAGTGGTATTTTCCGCTGGGCGATCGGCCGCTGCGCCTGCCGCAGGGTGCCGTCAGCCAGATGGCGCTGGCGCACATCGGCGACGGGCAGTGGCGTATTGCTGCACAGACGCCGTCGGGGATCAGCGTGCTGACGCTGGCCAGTCAGCAGCCTGTCAGTCAGATTATGCTGCCGCAGCAGCATGCCGACCAGCTGCTGCTGTCGCCTGACGGCACGCAGCTCTTTACCAGCCGTGAACGCCAGCTGCAGGTGTGGCAGATTAGCGCTGAGGGCGCGCAGCTGCGCGAAACGCAGGCGCTGACGCAGCCGGTTGCGAGCCTGCATATGCTGGCGGGTGGCCGGACGCTGCTGATCAGAGACGATCGCGGTGTCAGCCAGTGGTTTGCCATTACCGGCGAGCGCGGTCCGCGCCTGCAAAAAATCAAAACCTGGCACGGCTCGCAGGGGGCGCAGGGCGTGGTGACAGAGTCACAGCGCCGGGTATTTGCCAGCTGGGATGCGCAGGGCGTACTCAGCCTGTTTGCCAGCAAACAGTCAGGCCCGATCCTCACGCGTCAGCTGACGCCGGGCATACAAGCAATTGCCTTTTCGCCGCGCGGCGACGGCGTGATCGTGGAGCGCGCCGGGCGCTGGCAGCAGTTCCGGATTGATAACCCGTGGCCTGATGTCACCTGGCGTAGCCTGTGGCAGAAAATCTGGTATGAAAATTATCCGCACGCTGACTGGGTGTGGCAATCCACCGCTGCCGGTGACAGCTATCAGGCGAAGTTCAGCCTGGTTCCGCTGGTTATCGGTACCCTCAAGGCCGCCGCGCTGGCGCTGCTGTTTGCCACGCCGCTGGCGCTGGCTGCCGCTATCTACACCGCCTGGTTTATGTCGCCGGGACTGCGGCGCTGGGTTAAGCCCGGCATTGAGATGATGGGCGCGCTGCCGAGCGTGGTGATCGGCCTGATTGCCGGTATCTGGATGGCACCGCATATCAGCCATGCGCTGGCGGGCGTGCTGCTGCTGCCGGTGATCCTGGCCGCTACGCTGCTGCTGTGCGGCGTGCTGAGCCCGCGTCTGCCGGCGCGCTGGCGTCGTCCGGGTGTCGAGGTGCTGTTGCTTCTGCCGCTGCTGCTGCTGGTCACGCTGCTGACGCTATGGCTGGCAGCCCTGCTCTGGCCGGACGCCGGTGAACAGCTTATCCACTACGAACAGCGCAATCTGCTGGTTGCCGCAGTGGCAATGGGGTTTGCGCTGGTGCCGCTGATATTTACCCTGGCAGAAGATGCGCTGTTCAGCGTGCCGGGGGCGCTCGGACAGGGATCGCTGGCGCTGGGTGCCACGCCGTGGCAGACCCTGACGCGGGTCGTGCTGCCCGGCGCTTCTGCCGGGATTTTTGCCGCACTGATGATCGGTTTTGGCCGGGCGGTGGGCGAGACGATGATCGTGCTGATGGCCACCGGCAACACGCCGGTGAGCGAAGGCGGGCTGTTTGCCGGGCTGCGCGCGCTGTCAGCGAATATTGCGATAGAGATGCCGGAGGCGGCAGCGGGCAGTGCGCACTACCGCATCCTGTTTCTCAGCGCGCTGCTGCTGCTGCTGTTTACGCTGGTTATCAACACGGTAGCAGAAGTGATCCGCCAGCGGCTGCGCCGGCGTTATGGCCAGCATGAGGGACAGGGATGAAAAACGCACATCGTCAGAACGATCGCTGGCGCTGGCTGACGGCGGGTGCGGTGGCGGTCTGTTTACTGGCATTTACGCTGCTGATTGGCCTGCTTGGCTGGCAGGGCGTGCGCGCATTCTGGCCGCAGCCGGTGGATCGCTATCAGTTTCAGGCTCCCGGCGCGTCGCCGGTTACGCTGCTGGGCGAGACGCTGCAGGCAGAGCGGCAGAGTAGCGGATGGCGTTACCTGGTAAAAACCGGCAACCGCGATATTGCCGCCCCCGATTTCCGCGTCATTTACAGCGCCGGACCCGCGCTCGCGGAACAGCCGCGTGACGTGCTGGTGCTGCAACGGCGCAACGGCGGTAACGCGTACGGCTGGCTGGTGGCGCTGCGGGAAGACAACGAGACGCTCACCGCACACAACCGTGATGCGCTGCTGCAGCAGCGCCTGCAGCAGGTACAGGATCTGCTGCGCCAGGCAGAGGATATTCGCCGTATCGATATGGCGCGGCTCAATGCGCAGCTGGAAAATCTGCAGCAGCAGGCGGATGAGCAGCAGCGCGAGCAGCGTTTTGGCCTGCAGCAGCAGTCAGAGTTTGATGCTAACAGCGCGGCGCTGCATCGTCGCTTCAGCGCGCTGGCTCAGCAGCTGGCGCATCTGCAGCAGGCGAGCCAGCGCGATACGCTGATCCTGCGCGACGCACAGGGTGCAGAACATACTATCCCGCTGGCGCAAATCGTTGCGGCCTGGTATCCCAATCACATGAGCCTGCCGCAAAAAACGCAGCACTTTTTGCGGCAGGTATGGCAGTTTGTCAGCGACTCACCGGCGGCTGGCGGCAGCGAGAGCGGCGCGTTTCCGGCTATCTTTGGCACGGTGCTGATGGTGGTACTGATGTCGGTCATCGTTATGCCGCTCGGCGTAGTAGCTGCCGTCTGGCTGCATGAGTATGCCGGACGTCACGCCCTGACGCGGCTGGTGCGTATCGCCGTGGTAAATCTCGCGGGCGTCCCCTCTATTGTTTATGGCGTATTTGGTCTCGGTTTTTTTGTCTGGCTGATCGGCGGCACGCTCGATCAGCTCTTCTTTTCCCGGGCGCTGCCGAACCCGACCTTTGGTACGCCGGGCCTGCTGTGGGCGTCGCTGACGCTGGCACTGCTGACGCTGCCGGTAGTGATTGTGGCGACAGAAGAGGGGTTGTCACGGATACCCGATACGCTGCGTCAGGGATCGCTGGCGCTGGGAGCAACGCAGGCGGAAACGCTGTGGCGGGTGGTACTGCCGCTGGCGGTGCCGGCGATGCTCACCGGACTGATTCTGGCGGTGGCGCGCGCAGCGGGAGAGACGGCGCCGCTGATGCTGGTCGGCGTGGTCAAAATGGTGCCGGAGCTGCCGGTAGACGCCGTATTCCCTTATCTGCATCTTGACCGCAAATTTATGCACCTCGGCTTTCAGATTTACGATCTGGCCTTTCAGAGCCCGAACATCGACGCCGACAGGCCGCTGGTTTATGCCACTGCGCTGCTGCTGGTCATGATTATTCTGTCGCTGAATCTGCTGGCGATGGTGCTGCGCCATCGGCTGCGCGAACGCTACCGGCTGATGACGCACTAACAAGGTTGAAATATGACGTCCACTGAGAACATTGCGCTAAGCGTAAACAAGCTATCGCTCTGGTACGGCGAGCGCCAGGCGCTGAACGCTATCGATCTGCAGATCCCGAAAAACCGCATTACGGCGCTGATTGGACCATCCGGCTGCGGAAAATCCACGCTGCTGCGCTGTTTTAACCGTATGAACGATATGATTAGCGGCTGCCGAACCGAAGGCGAAATCCTGCTTGATCGGCTGCCGGTAATGCAGGCAGGGCAGGATCTGCCTGCCCTGCGGCGGCGCATCGGCATGGTGTTCCAGCGCCCTAATCCGTTTCCCAAATCGATCTATGAGAATGTGGTGTATGGCCTGCGTCTGCAGGGGGTGCGCGACCGCCGGGTTTTAAATGAAGCATGCGAACGCGCACTGCGCGCGGCGGCGCTCTGGGGAGAGGTGAAAGATCATCTGTCGCAGAACGCGCTGACGCTCTCCAGCGGTCAGCAGCAGCGGCTGGTGATCGCCCGGGCAATTGCCATTGAGCCGGAGGTGTTGCTGCTGGATGAGCCCACTTCCGCGCTCGACCCTATCTCAACGCTGGTCATTGAGGAGCTGATGACCACGCTGAAAGCGCATTTCACGCTGGTGCTGGTGACGCATAATATGCAGCAGGCGGCCCGCGTGTCTGATTACACCGCGTTTATGCATCAGGGACAGCTGATTGAGTTCGGCGAAACCGATCGGATTTTCACCGCACCCGGTGTACGCCGCACCGAAGAGTACATTACCGGCCGGTTTGGTTAACGCCGGTTACCGGGGGCGTCATCGCGTTCTAACCCAGGGGCGCATCAATGCGCCCCCTACGGGGCGGGGGATAAATGTAGGGGGCGCATTCATGCGCCCCGGGCCGCGGGATATCGAACGGGCGTCATCACCTTTCGTACGTAAATTCACCCAGGGGCGCATCAATGCGCCCCCTACGGGGGGGACGATAAACGTNCGGGATATCGAACGGGCGTCATCACCTTTCGTACGTAAATTCACCCAGGGGCGCATCAATGCGCCCCCTACGGGGGGGACGATAAACGTAGGGGGCGCACTCATGCGCCCCGGGCCGCGGGATATCGAACGGGCGTCATCGCGTTCTGACCCAGGGGCGCATTAATGCGCCCCCTACGGGGCATGGGATAAATGTAGGGGGCGCATTTATGCGCCCCGGGGTTCGGGATATCGAACGGGCGTCATCACCTTTCGTACGTAAATTCACCCAGGGGCGCATCAATGCGCCCCCTACGGGGGGGACGATGAACGTAGGGGGCGCATTCATGCGCCCCGGGATGCAGGATATCGAACGGGCGTCATCACCTTTCGTACGTAAATTCACCCAGGGGCGCATCAATGCGCCCCCTACGGGGGGATGGGGATAAATGTAGGGGGCGCATTCATGCGCCCCGGGGTTCAGGATATCGAACGGGCGTCATCGCGTTCCGCATGGGAATCCACCCAGGGGCGCATAAATGCGCCCCCTACGGGGGGGACGATAAACGTAGGGGGCGCATTCATGCGCCCCGGGTTGCGGGCTATCGAACGGGCGCATTTATGCGCCTCAGGCACCCCTTACGGGGCGTACCCTTGTGCGGGCAGAGGCTGACCATCCAGCCATGCTTTTCCGTCGCGCATCACCAGCCGGCCATCGGTGAACCAGCTAATGGCCAGCGGATAGATGGCATGCTCCTGATGCTGCACGCGTGCCGTTATCTCTGCTTCATCATCACCGGGAAAAATCGGTACCCGCGCCTGAAGAACGACCGGACCGCCATCCAGCTCATCGGTGACAAAATGCACCGACGTGCCGTGCTCTTTATCGCCGTTCTCCAGCGCCTGGCGATGGGTATGCAGGCCAGGATATTTTGGCAGCAGGGAAGGGTGGATGTTCAGCAGGCGATCGTGATAGTGCGCAACAAAGGCGCTGCTGAGAATGCGCATATACCCTGCCAGCACTACCAGATCGGGCTCAAAGGCGTCTATCTCCTGCATCAGCTGGCGATCAAAAGCTTCGCGATCGGGAAAGTCGCGGGGCGACAACGCCAGGCCCGGCACGCTCGCCTGCTGCGCGCGCGTCAGGCCATAAGCGCTCTCTTTATTACTGAAAACGGCAGCAACGCTGCCGTTGATCCGCCCGCTGGCGCAGGCGTCAAGGATGGACTGAAGATTGCTGCCGTTGCCGGAGATCAGTACAACCAGTTTTTTCATGAATTGATAACCACACGCTCTGCGGAATCAGACGCTTTAATAACGCCGATTTTCCACGCCTGCTCACCGGCATCCTGCATCAGCTGGACCGCTTTGTCTGCTTCAGCCGGGCTGAGGGCAATCACCATGCCGACGCCGCAGTTAAAGGTGCGATACATCTCATGGCGGCTGACGTTACCCGCCTGCTGCAGCCAGCTGAACACCGCCGGCCACTGCCAGCTCTGCTCATCCAGTACCGCCTGCGTATTGTCAGGCAGCACGCGCGGAATGTTTTCCCAGAAGCCGCCGCCAGTAAGATGGGCAATGGCGTGCACATCAACCTGCTCAATCAGGCTCAGAATATTTTTTACATAGATGCGGGTCGGGGCCAGCAGGTGATCGGCCAGCGACTTACCTTCCAGCTGCTCGCGTTCCGGATCGGTGGCGCTGACTTCCAGAATCTTGCGCACCAGCGAATAGCCGTTGGAGTGCGGGCCGCTTGCCCCCAGGGCAATCAGGACGTCACCATCCTGAACTTTACTGCCGTCGATGATCTCCGATTTCTCCACCACGCCGACGCAGAAGCCGGCGACATCGTAATCTTCGCCGTGATACATGCCCGGCATTTCCGCCGTCTCTCCCCCTACCAGCGCACAGCCTGACTGCAGGCAGCCTTCGGCAATACCGGTGATCACCGCAGAGGCGGTATCAACGTCCAGTTTGCCGGTAGCGTAGTAGTCGAGGAAGAACAGCGGCTCGGCGCCCTGTACCACCAGGTCGTTTACACACATCGCAACCAGATCGATGCCGATGCTGTCGTGACGCTTAAGATCCATCGCCAGGCGCAGTTTGGTACCGACGCCATCCGTTCCCGAAACCAGCACCGGCTCGCGATATTTCTGCGGCAGCGCACACAGCGCGCCAAAGCCGCCCAGCCCACCCATTACTTCCGGGCGGCGGGTTTTCTTTACTACGCCTTTAATACGGTCAACCAGATCGTTACCAGCATCAATATCAACACCGGCGTCTTTGTAGCTGAGAGAGGTTTTGTCGGTCACTGCGGAATCCCCACGCGATTGCGATTGGTGGCAAAAATTAAGCGCGGCAATTCTAACAGCGCAGGCAAACGTTTGCGAGTCTGATCTCACGCCCGATATTCGTTGTGTCAGATTTTCTTGATTCCGCTATTCTCAGGACAGGCAGCCATCCCCTTGCGCGATCCGCTGTGGCGCAAAAGCAAAAAGGCGGTATAATCCGGCGATTTTTTTTTAGCTCAACTCAATTCCGGGAGAACAATCATGAAAATCGTGGAAGTCAGACACCCGCTGGTTAAACACAAACTGGGCCTGATGCGTGAGCATGATATCAGCACCAAACGCTTTCGCGAGCTGGCCTCGGAAGTGGGCAGCCTGCTGACCTATGAAGCCACCGCCGATCTTGAAACCGAACGCGTAACGATTGAAGGCTGGAACGGCCCGGTTGATGTTGATCAAATCAAAGGTAAAAAAATTACCGTCGTCCCTATTCTGCGTGCCGGTCTTGGCATGATGGAAGGGGTACTGGAGCACGTGCCGAGCGCGCGTATCAGCGTGGTGGGTGTCTACCGCGATGAAGAGACGCTGGAGCCGGTGCCCTATTTCCAGAAGCTGGTCTCTAACATCGAAGAGCGCATGGCGCTGGTTGTCGATCCGATGCTGGCGACCGGTGGCTCAATGATTGCCACCATCGACCTGCTGAAAAAAGCGGGCTGCAGCAGCATCAAGGTGCTGGTACTGGTGGCGGCACCGGAAGGCATTGCCGCGCTGGAGAAAGCGCATCCGGACGTTGAGCTGTACACCGCGTCAGTCGATCGGGGGCTGAATGAGAAAGGCTATATCATTCCGGGTCTCGGCGATGCCGGCGATAAGATCTTCGGCACGAAGTAATGTTTACTCCGGGCTGTTTTGCTGGTCGCGTTGCCTTCGGGCAGTGCCCGAAACCGTTGCCTGCGCCGGCAGGCTTCGCGCTGGCCGTGAACCCATTGCCGCCAGCAACGCCCGGCCTGCAGCTGCAGGCAGAATATGCATTACCATTTTCAAAAAATAGTATTTGAGCAGCCGACCAGAGAGTCGGCTTTTTTTTAACAAAAAAACAGTAATTAACCGCCTGTCATACAGGAAGGGAAGGGGATACGATGACGAGACGTGCCATTGGGGTGAGCGAACGCCCGCCGCTGCTGCAAACCATTCCACTCAGCCTGCAGCATCTGTTTGCGATGTTTGGTGCCACGGTGCTGGTGCCGATCCTGTTTCATATTAACCCGGCGACCGTGCTGCTGTTTAACGGCGCAGGTACGCTGCTCTATCTGTTTATCTGCAAAGGTAAAATACCTGCTTATCTCGGCTCCAGCTTCGCCTTTATTTCACCGGTACTGCTGCTGCTGCCGCTGGGTTACGAAGTGGCGCTGGGCGGCTTTATCCTGTGTGGTCTGCTGTTCTGCATTGTGGCGCTGATTGTGAAAAAAGCGGGCACCGGCTGGCTGGATGTGATGTTTCCACCCGCCGCGATGGGCGCTATTGTCGCCGTGATCGGGCTGGAGCTGGCAGGCGTGGCGGCCAATATGGCGGGCCTGCTACCGGCAGAAGGTACGGCACCGGACAGCACCACCGTACTGATCTCCATGGTGACGCTGGCGGTTACGGTGTTCGGCTCCGTACTGTTTCGCGGTTTTCTTGCCATCATCCCGATTCTGATTGGTGTGCTGGTGGGTTATGCGCTCTCATCAATGCTGGGCATTGTTGACTGGCGCAGCGTGGAGAACGCGCCCTGGTTTGCGCTGCCAACCTTCTACACGCCACGCTTTGAGTGGGCGGCCATGCTGACCATTCTGCCTGCCGCGCTGGTGGTGATTGCCGAACACGTCGGGCATCTGGTCGTGACGGCAAATATTGTGAAGAAAGATCTGATCCGCGATCCGGGGCTGCACCGCTCCATGTTCGCGAACGGCCTCTCAACCATGTTCTCCGGCTTTTTTGGATCAACGCCCAATACTACCTATGGTGAAAACATCGGTGTGATGGCGATCACCCGCGTTTACAGCACCTGGGTTATTGGCGGGGCGGCGATTTTTGCCATTCTGCTCTCCTGCGTGGGCAAGCTGGCGGCAGCGATTCAGGCGATCCCGGTGCCGGTGATGGGTGGCGTATCGCTGCTGCTGTATGGCGTGATTGGCGCTTCCGGTATTCGCGTGCTGATTGAATCAAAAGTGGATTACAACAAAGCGCAGAACCTGATCCTGACCTCGGTGATCCTGATCATCGGCGTGAGCGGTGCCAAAGTTCATATCGGTGCGGCAGAGCTAAAAGGCATGGCGCTGGCCACGCTGGTCGGCGTTGCGCTGGCGCTGATTTTCCGGGTTATCAATATTTTACGCCCGGAAGAGGTGGTGCTGGAGGCGCAGGAGCAGCAGGATCGCTAAGCGCGACCGCCGGGCAGGGACGCCCGGTTCATCTCTGCAGAGGATCGTGATAAACTTGCGCCGTTTTCTGCCCGCTCACTTGCTGAGGTACTTCTGAACACGCCGGCACAGCTCTCACTGCCACTCTACTTACCCGATGATGAAACCTTTGCCAGCTTCTGGCCAGGGGAGAATCCGTCGCTGCTTGCCGCACTGCGCGGCGCACTGGCGCAGCAACACGGCAGCTATCTCTACTTCTGGTCGCGCGAAGGTGGTGGACGCAGTCACCTGCTGCACGCGGCGTGCGCCGAAATGTCTGCCCGCGATGAAGCGGTAGGCTATGTGCCGCTGGATAAGCGGACCTGGTTTGTGCCGGAGGTGCTGGAAGGCATGGAGAATCTGGCGCTGGTCTGCATCGACAATATTGAGTGTATCGCCGGGGAAGCGGAGTGGGAGATGGCGATATTTGACCTCTATAACCGCATTCTTGAAACCGGTAAAACCCGCCTGCTGATCACCGGCGATCGGCCGCCGCGCCAGCTCAGTCTCGGCCTGCCCGATCTGGCCTCTCGTCTCGACTGGGGACAAATCTATCGTCTGCAGCCGCTCTCAGATGAGGATAAATTACAGGCGCTGCAGCTGCGCGCCGGGCTGCGCGGTTTTGAGCTGCCGGAAGATGTCGGGCGTTTTCTGCTGAAGCGTCTCGATCGTGAAATGCGCACGCTGTTTGAAACGCTGGATCGTCTCGATCGCGCCTCTATCAGTGCCCAGCGCAAACTGACGATCCCGTTTGTTAAAGAGACGCTCGGACTCTGACGTTACCCTTTCTGATACTGCCGGAAACGCCGCTGCAGCTCACGCAGCTGATCGATACGCGCGTCATAACGCGCCTGCTTCAGGCTGCCAAGCGGCACCTGTGCGCTGGCGCTGCCCAGCGCGGTAATAGCCTGATCGAGCTGGCCGCTGAGCGCCAGGCTCTCCGCCCGCGCTGACAGCTCTTCATCGCGTAATCCCTGTGCCGCCGACGCCTGCGCCAGCAGATCCCAGGCGTTAAGATCGTCCGGATGGGCAAAGGTATAGCGGTTGAGGATGCGGCTGGCGCTGGCGGGCTGTTTCGCTTCGACATAAGCGTTAGCCAGGTTGAGCTGCAGCACCGGATTAGTGCCGCCGCCGCGGGCGCTGCTCAGCATAGCGATCGCCTGCTGCGGCTGGTTGAGCCCCAGATCGATATCGGTCATCAGATCAAGGAACCAGACGTTGTCAGGCTGCTTCGCCAGCAGCGGCGCCAGCGTACGTTTAGCATTCGCAAAATCTTTGGCCTGCAGAAACTGCACCGCTTTGCCATACTGCGCGGCCTGCTGTTCACGCAGATTGCCTTTCGCATACTCATTCAGCAGATCGTCGGTGAGCTGATTGCGGCCGGTAGGATACATGCCAAGCACGCGCACCTTCGCCATATAGAAATCCTGCGACGACTGTACCACCACCGGACGCATCTGGTTTGCGCGGTTGCGCGCGTCAGAGAGACGGCTGTCGGGCAGCGGGTGCGTCAGCAGAATTTCCGGCGGGCGGGAGGAGAAGCGCGTCTGGTCGGCAAGCTTCTCCAGGAAAGCGGGCATCGCCTGCGGATCAAAACCGGCCCGCTGCAGCACCTGAATACCGATGCGATCCGCCTCCTGCTCATTACCCTGCGTAAAGCTGATAATGCCCTGCTGGGTGCCTGCCAGCGTACCGGTCAGCGCCGCCATCCCCGCCTGCGGATTTGCCATCGCCAGCAGAATAGAACCCAGCGCGCCAACCCAGGTCAGCGGCGCGCTGCGTTTCTGCTCCTCCATGGCGCGCGCCAGATGGCGCTGCGTCACGTGTGAAATCTCATGCGCCATCACCGAGGCGAGCTGGCTCTCATTATCGGTATAGCGGAACAGTGAAGCGTGCAGCACCACGTTGCCGCCAAAAAAGGCAAAGGCGTTGAGCTCGTCATTCTGGATCAGGAAAAAGTGAAACGGCGTGCGCACTGAACCGGCGTGCGCGACCAGACGCTGCCCCAGCGCATTAATGTACTGGTTCAGCAGCGGATCCTGAATCAGTGGCGCACTGGCCCGCAGCTGGCGCACGTAAAAATCGCCCATCTGCAGTTCCTGATTAATAGAGAGCGTGGAACCCGCCGTCGTGCCGATGTCGGGCAGATTATCACTGAGGTCGGCGCGTGCGCTGAGGGCTGGCGTCAGCAGCAGCGCAGGAATGAGGGTGGCCAGTACGGAGATACGCAGTCGTTTTAACATGCCTCGATCCTGATGATGCTCATCTGTCGCCGGACAGAAGAGAGGGTAAATGTTCGATGTGAATCGGGTTTTCTGCTCTGTCGCTATCTTAACCGCAGGCCGACGGGTTGCAAAGAGAGCGGTCGCAGAAGCGCAAAACAGAGCGTGCAGAGCGATGAGTCGCTGATTTGCCGCAAAAAACTGAACAGTAATGCAGCGACAGATATAAGGTTATGCTGCAATGAATTCAAAGTTACGTAAAGTTGCTCAAAAATATTGAATCTGGCATGGATTTTTCCAGGTATTCTCTGAAAAACAGGGCTGACCCGGCCTTAACTATCACTCTGTTCCATCAGCTTTTTTTATCATCAGCGCGGGATGAAAACGGACCTTAACAGAAATTAATGGTCAGGATTGATCCGTTCGTCAACCCGGCCAGTAAGCACAAGTAAACCGATTTCCCGGCCATCCTATTCTGCAGCGCTGCCACAATGACCATCGAATTCACTGTTTAATCAGCATCGCTAATTATGTTGTGCGCAACTAAAGCGCGATTACACCGCGCCGGTCAGTCACGCCGTTCCGCATACGCTGTGGTATAGATAAGGCACTTTTTTTCCCTATGGACTGTTAATACACGTGCCGTGTATGCCGGAGAGTATGTATGCGTTCAGCAGTAAGCTACGCCCTGATTGCTGTTCTGGGAGGCGTGGTCGGAGCAGGAATAATTAAAGGAGACGACCTCTATCAGCGTGTAGCGAAACATTTTACCGCTGAGCCTGCCGATCCCGAAGGATTCTGGAGCACGCCCGCCGTTGAAGGCTATGGCAAAATTCATTACGAAGCGGATGCCGCATTTAAGCCGGTGGCCGGCCTGAGCAATAAGGTGGTTTTCCAGCTCACCAAAAATGAGGGTGACATCAAACGTCCTAACCTCGGGCTGGAGCGGGTTGCGCGCGTGGTTAACCTCTACGTTGCCTCCGGCGTTCCTGTTGATCAGCTGGAATTTGTTGTCTCTATGACCGGCGATGCGACGCCTGCCACGCTGGATAACAGCCACTTCAGACAGTTTTATGGCATCGATAACCCTAATCTGCCGCTGATCAATGCGCTGAATAAGCTGGGCGTAAAAGTGTCCGTTTGCGATCAGTCTGTTGCCTTTCACCACTATCCCAATGCCTGGATCGATCGTTCCGTGATCCATGCGCTCTCCAGCCCGACTACGGTCTCCACGCTGGAAAATCAGGGCTATGCCCTTTTGCAGATGTAATCGTTTCGGTTAAGGAGAAACAGAATGCGTGTAGCGTCTTATATTGTTATCGCCGCGCTGGCAGGATTTGTCGGCGGCAATGTGTTACAGCTTCCTGAGCTGGTGGATAAGGTCAGCGGTAAATTCGCCGATAAAAAAGCGGAGCCTGCTGACTTCTGGAGCACGCCGGCAATCGCCGGCTATGGCAAAATTCACTTCGTGAACACGCCTGACTACAACCCGGCAACGACACCCGGGCTGAGCAATAAAATTGTGTTTCAGATCAACCGCAGCGAAGGCGATATTCACCAGGCTAACCTGGGCCTGGAGCGCGTGGCGCGCGTGACCAACCTCTATTATGCGGCGGGCGTGCCGCTTAATCAGCTAAACTTTGTGGTCTCCATCAACAGCGATGCCGTACCGGCTGCGCTGAACAACGAGCAGTTTCATAAGGCGTACGGTTTCGATAACCCGAACCTGAAACTGATCGATGAGCTGAAAAAAGCGGGCGTCAAAGTTACTATCTGCGACCAGTCCGTGGCGTTTCACCAGCTGCAGCGTGACTGGATCGATACCCGTGTGACCCATACGCTCTCCAGCGGCACGACGGTCGCCACGCTGCAGAATGAAGGGTACGCCTTTTTAATGCTGTAACATGCGCTGACAGCGGTGCAGGCCGCTGTCACTTCCCTGCCTCCCTCCGCAAACCGATCCAGCGTAAAACAGAGTTCTGTTGCCAGAGCAGCAGGATGATCCGTGCTGAAACGACCTGAGCGGTGTACACTTGTCTCTCTTTTATAACAATAAGTGACCCTCCTCAATCACCACAGCGTCAGGCACGTAAATCTATGAAGCAACCTATCCGCGCGGCGGCGTTATGCTGATGCGAATCCGGCCCAAAACTGACCTGCGAACGCTGATCGCGCTGCTGGCAATAGTCAGTATTGTCATCACGCTGGCGAACACGCTTTATGCAACCTGGCGCGTACAGCGCATGGTGCTGATTGAAACCACGCTGGAAGCCAACCGCGCCTATGCGACCAAGCTGGCGACCACCACGGAACTTTTCTTTCAGCAGGCACAGTCGCAGCTGCACTTCAGCGCTAATCTGCTGGGTCAGGCGTTTGATGATGAAGCACTTGCGCAGCAGGAAGTAAATCGCCTGCGTGAGCAGACCAGCAGTTTTAACTCTGTTGCGGTGGTAGACAGTAATGGCATCGTTAAAGCGATCTCACCGGAATCCCTGACGCTGAAAGGCATGCAGCTCACCAGTCAGGCCTCACGGGAAGCGCTGTCGCAGCGGCAGCCGCTGGTCAGCCGGGCAGTGATTTCGGCCGCAAACAACCTGATCGTGTTTGTTTCATGGCCGATCTGGAATAGCGAAGGCCGCTATCTGGGTTACGTGGGCGGCACGCTCTATCTGAAGAAAAAAAGCATCCTGAATGCGCTGCTGGGCGAGCAATATTATCGTGACGGAACGCAGGTCTTTGTTCTGGACCGCAACAATCAGGTGCTTTATCACCAGAACAGCCAGCTGGTGGGTAAAAGCGTGCCGGCGATTATCAGCGAACGCGAGCGGGCGGAGCGCAGCAGCGGCACCGCGCAGATCACAGAGAACAGCAGCAATAAGCTGATTGGCTACGCTGTGGTGCCCGGTACCGGCTGGATGGTCGTGGCGCTTAAGCCTGCGGCGCTCACGCTGGCGCCGCTTGCCGGTCTGCTGCTGAACGTGCTGAAAAACTCGGTGCCGTTTGCGCTGCTGACGCTGCTGGTAGCGATCGTGCTGGCGCGGCTGATCGCGCTGCCGCTCTGGCAGCTGTCGCGGAAAGCGAGCCAGATGGATACGCAGGGGGTGTCAGCAGAGATCGGCGGCATTCGTGCGTGGTACTTTGAGGCGGCGCAGGTAAAGCGGGCGCTGCTGACCGGTATCGGACTAGTACAGGATAAAATCGGGCGGCTTAACTCAGAAGTACAAAGCGATCCCCTGACGCAACTGCTTAACCGGCGGGGATTGCACGCCGTGCTCGACTATTTTGAGGCGATGCAGCAGCCATTTGCCGTGCTGGCGCTGGATATCGACCACTTTAAACGGGTAAATGATAATTTTGGCCACGGCGCGGGTGATAACGTCATTAAGCAGGTCGCGCAGACGCTGCGCAGCAACGCCCGTCAGACCGATGTGGTCTGCCGTAACGGCGGCGAAGAGTTTCTGATGCTGCTGCCGGCCACCACGGTCGAAGAGGCGCGGGTTATCGCCGAGCGGGTACGCGTCAGCATTGCGGAGAGCTGGATCGATCCGCCCGGTCATATCACGCTCTCGGTGGGCATCGCCTGCTGGCAGCCGCAGCAGGGCACGCAGGAGGAGAGTCTCCGGCAGGCGGATGCGGCGCTCTATCAGGCCAAGCACGCCGGACGAAACTGTGTGATGATTGCCGACCATAACGCACTGGTCAGCAGCATTATGCGCTGATGTGCGGATCGATAAGCGGGCGGCAGCGTGCCGTGCCGGGGCAGTAAAAGGATAAGGTTGATGTTGTCTCTGTTGTTTCAATGGTACAAGCGTCGCTTCAGCGATCCGCAGGCGATTGGCCTGCTGGCGATCCTGCTGGCGGCGTTCTGCATTCTGTTTTTCTTTAGCGGGCTGCTGGCGCCGCTGCTGGTGGCGCTGGTGCTGGCTTATCTGCTGGAGTGGCCCGTGGTGCGGCTGCAGCGTATCGGCTGTAGCCGCAGCTGGGCAACCAGCATCGTGTTAATACTCTTCGCCGGCATTCTGCTGGTTATGGTACTAATAGTGGCGCCGGTTGCCTGGCAGCAGGGCATCAATCTGACGCGCGATCTGCCCAATATGCTCAATAAGCTGTATGTCTCAGCGGCTGCGCTGCCACAGCGTTTTCCGGCGCTGGTGGATGCAGGCATTATCGATATCATCGTAGAGAATCTGCGCAGCCGCCTGACCGGCCTGGGCGAATCCCTGGTGCGCTATTCACTGGCCTCGCTGGTCGGTCTGATGACGCTGATGATCTATCTGGTGCTGGTCCCGCTGATGGTGTTTTTCCTGCTAAAAGATAAAGAGCAGATGCTGAACGCGGTGCGGCGCGTGCTGCCGCGCAATCGCGGGCTGGCGGGCACGGTATGGAAAGAGATGAATCAGCAAATCACCAACTATATTCGCGGCAAAGTGCTGGAGATGGTGGTGACAGGCGTTGTCACCTGGATCGCCTTTCTAGTGCTGGGGCTCAATTACGCGCTGCTGCTGGCGGTGCTGGTGGGCGTTTCGGTGCTGATCCCTTACGTGGGCGCGCTGGCCGTCACGCTGCCAGTCACTGGCGTCGGGCTGTTTCAGTGGGGGCTTAGCAGCGATTTCTGGACGCTGATGGTGGTGTATCTGGTGATTCAGGCGCTGGATGGCAACGTACTGGTACCGGTGCTGTTTTCAGAAGCGGTGAATCTGCATCCGCTGGTGATTATTCTCTCCGTGGTCATTTTTGGCGGACTGTGGGGCTTCTGGGGCGTATTTTTTGCTATTCCGCTGGCTACGCTGGTAAAAGCGGTTGTACGCGCCTGGCCGGAAACCACGCCGGAACGGCAGATCGCAGAGTAAGACATCGCGGGAAGCGGTGCGCAGCAAAGGCGCACCGCTTTTGATCAGGCAGACTTCACGTAATCAAGCACGATATCGTGATGGTCTGCAGTTTTAAAGCTGTCGAACACCTTTTCCACTTTACCATCCTGACCAATCAGGAAACTGACGCGGTGGATGCCGTCGTAGCTTTTGCCCATAAATGACTTCTCACCCCAGACGCCAAACTGCTCGCACACCTGGTGATCTTCATCAGAAAGCAGCGTGAAATTCAGCAGCTCTTTCTCAACAAAACGGGACAGCTTTTCCGGCTTGTCGGTGCTGATACCCAGTACCTCAACGCCCGCTTTTTTCAGCTCGTCCATGTTGTCACGCAGGCCGCAGGCCTGAGTGGTACAGCCTGGCGTCATCGCTTTCGGGTAGAAATAGACCAGAACACGCTGTCCCTGGAAGTCGGCCAAATTTACTTGTTCGCCATCCTGATCGGGCAAGCTAAATTTCGGTGCGGTATCACCGGCTTTCAGTGGATTCATCACAACTCTCCGTTTTTTATTCATGCTGCGGGTATGACACCCGGCAGAGCCTGCTGGCTGGCCGGACGTTTACCTCAGGGTTATTTCACAACACGTTATGCTGCTGCAACAGAGTGTGTGGCGAAATAACCCGGAGCCTGATTACAGGACATTGCTGCTGTCGTCGGTGACACTATAGAGGCGAATTGAGCCTTGTGCATGCAGTTCTTCACACAGCTGATTAAACGCCTGCTCTATCGGTGCGCTTACCCGGTTAGCCGGGCTGTGTGCTGTCATCTGAATATAGAGTACCGGCTGTTCATTGTCCTGAGCCGGGTTAATACGCGACACCAGCTCAGCGATGTTCAGCTGATGTTTATCAAGCAGATCGGTAAAGCGCTCAATGATGCGTGGCGAATCGGGAACTTCTACCTGAATGCGAACCGTCACCGGCATCGGTGGCGTCGCGCGCGCGTTCGTCCGCTTCATGACAATCAGCAGCTCCAGCTCAGCACCTTTCATCGGCAGCGTGGATTCAATCAGCGTAATGGCGTTCCAGCTGCCGGAAAGCAGCATAATAAAGGTGAACTCATCGCCGAGCATCGCCAGACGGCTATCTTCTATATTGCAGCCGCAACTGCTGACGTGGCGGGTAATGGCGTTAACGATACCCGGACGATCGACGCCAAGAGCAGTGATGACCAGATGATGCGGCTGTGGCTGCGACAAAATGAGTTTTCCTGTACGTTCGCTAATAACTATAAGGTAAACATAAAAAAAACTGCTGACAAGCGCGGGAATGGGCTGGCTCGCTTGCTTTTCTTTGAAGGTAAAACGTAACATGAGGCACTTGTTTGTCGAGGGGATAGCCCATGTTCACCGGAAGTATTGTTGCACTCATTACGCCTATGAATGACCAGGGCCAGGTTTGCCGCCCGAGTCTGAAAAAACTGATTGATTATCATGTCGCCAGCGGAACCGCAGCGATCGTTTCTGTTGGCACCACCGGCGAATCTGCAACGCTCAGCCATGAAGAGCATGGTGACGTGGTGATGCAAACCCTGGAGCTGGCCGATGGCCGTATTCCGGTTATCGCCGGAACGGGCGCTAACGCCACCGCTGAAGGGATCTCTCTGACAAAACGCTTTACCGGCACCGGCGTGGTCGGCTGCCTGACCGTGACGCCTTATTACAATCGTCCGACTCAGGAAGGGCTTTACCAGCACTTCAAAGCGATTGCGGAAAGCACCGATCTGCCGCAGATGCTCTATAACGTTCCGTCGCGTACCGGCTGCGATATGCTGCCGGAGACCGTGGCGCGCCTGGCTGAAATTAAAAATATTATCGGTATTAAAGAAGCGACCGGGAACTTATCGCGGGTTTCACAGATCCAACAGCTGGTTGGTGACGCGTTTATTATTGTCAGCGGCGATGATGCCACTGCGCTGGATTCCATGCAGCTGGGCGGCAAAGGCGTCATTTCTGTCACCGCTAACATTGCGGCGCGTGAAATGGCTGAACTCTGTGCGCTGGCGCAGGAAGGCAAATTTGCCGAAGCGCGTCACCTGAATCAGCGTCTGATGCATCTGCACCAGACGCTTTTCTGTGAGCCCAATCCTATTCCGGTAAAATGGGCCGCAAAACAGCTGGGATTGATCGCGGATGACACGCTGCGCCTGCCAATGACGCCGCTGACCAGCGCGGGCCAGGAAAAAACGGCGCAGGCACTTATTAAAGCGGGTCTGCGTTAATTTAGGGAGAATCAATGAGTTTTTCAGTTAAGCGCTCGACGCTGGTAACGGTAGCAGGTCTCTCCACTCTGATGCTGCTGACAGCCTGTTCCAGCGATCAGCGTTACAAGCGCCAGGTGAGCGGCGATGAGTCCTATCTTCAGACGCCTGAACTGCGCGATCTGAACGCGCCGGCAGGGGCAATACTGCCGATACAGAACGGCGACTATGAGGTTCCGCATCGCGTAGCTAATGGCGCGCTGGGTAAAGCACTCGATATTCGTCCGCCGGCGCAGCCGCTGGCGCTGATGAACGGTACGCGCGCGCAGTTCACCGGTAATACCGGCGTACTGGCGCTGGAGAGCAACCGCGGTTCTATCTGGTCACAGGTGGTCAACGTGGTGCAATCCTACAAGTTCCCGATTGCCCAGCGTAACGATGCCGGGCAACAGCTCACCACCGACTGGGTGCAGTGGAACCGCGCAGATGAAGATAATCAGTATCGCGGCCGCTATCAGATCAGCGTGCAGAACCAGGGGTATCAGCAGGTCCTGACGGTGCGTCTGCTTGAGCTGCAGCAGCAGGGGGAGACGGTGACGTCACCGGCACAGGTTCAGCGCTATACTGGCCAGATGCTTAACGATCTCAGTACCGGTCTGGATAAGATCGATACCGCCAGTCAGGATGCAGCCGCCGGACGTGCGACCGGGCAGATCGACGTACAGAGCGGTGCGGATGAGACTGGCCTGCCGCTGCTGATCCTGCGCTCGCCGTTTAACGTCACCTGGCAGCGACTGCCGGCGGCGCTGCAGCGTGCTGGCATGGAAGTGACGGATGACAACCGTTCGCAGGGCAGTCTGAAAGTGACCTATAAGCAGCCGGGCAGCAGCGCGTTTGACGCGATTGGTGCCAAAGATCCGGAGCTGCCGAACGGTGACTATAAGCTGCAGGTAGGCGACCTTGATAACCGCAGCAGTCTGCAGTTTATCGATCCTAAGGGGCACGTGCTGACCCAGGCGCAGAACGATGCGCTGGTGGCCGTCATGCAGGGCGCACTGAATAAATAATTGTGTAAAGGCCGGAGATTCTCCGGCCTTTTTGTTTTGATTTTGGCATAATGGCGCCCGGCGAGGTAAACGATTGCGTCACGCAGTCGTCGCGCGGTGGAACACCGCTGAACACGGGTTATTTCATGTCTGGAGTTAACAAGATGCAAAAGCGAGCTGAGTTGTATCGCGGTAAAGCGAAAACCGTATACAGTACCGACAATCCGGATTTGCTGGTACTTGAGTTCCGCAACGATACATCAGCAGGAGACGGGGCACGAATCGAACAGTTTGATCGTAAAGGCATGGTGAACAACAAGTTTAACCACTTTATTATGACCAGACTGCAGGAAGCGGGCATTCCTACTCAGATGGAAGCGCTGCTGTCTGATAACGAAGCGCTGGTGAAAAAGCTGGAGATGGTGCCGGTAGAGTGCGTGATCCGCAACCGCGCGGCCGGATCGCTGGTCAAACGCCTTGGGGTGGAAGAGGGTATGCTGCTCAGTCCGCCGCTGTTTGATCTCTTCCTGAAAGATGACGCCAAACATGATCCGATGGTCAACGAGTCTTAC
Organism: Pantoea sp. M_9; assembly: GCF_008631385.1. Taxonomy (NCBI): domain Bacteria; kingdom Pseudomonadati; phylum Pseudomonadota; class Gammaproteobacteria; order Enterobacterales; family Erwiniaceae; genus Pantoea; species Pantoea sp. M_9. Next base: position 136,154 of record NZ_VWUF01000008.1, read on the forward strand.
TGCGAAACCTTTGGCTGGGTAAGTAAAGCGAACCTGGCGCGTATGCAGGAGCTGACGTATAAAGCCAACGAGGTGCTGAGCAAACTGTTTGATGATGCCGGTCTTATCCTGGTCGATTTCAAGCTGGAGTTTGGTCTGTTTAACGGTGAAGTCACGCTGGGCGACGAGTTCTCACCCGATGGCGCGCGTTTGTGGGACAAAGAGACCATGGACAAAATGGACAAAGACCGTTTCCGTCAGAGCCTCGGCGGCGTCGTGGAAGCGTATGAAGCCGTAGCGCACCGCCTCGGGGTCAAACTCGACTAATCCGCATTACGCAGCAGGTGATATCGGGTCGTCTTTACAGACGGCCCTTTTTTATATCCGTTATCTGCCTGCCTGCAACGCTGGTGCTTATGCCTGGCGCCATCTAAAATCATGCCTATCTGAAGATAAATAAACAGGAGCAGGCCATGCGCTGGCAAGGGCGTCGTGAAAGCGACAATGTGGAAGATCGTCGCGGCGAATCATCAGGTTTTGGCGGTGGCGGGCGACAGATCCGGCTGCCGCGCGGGAAAGGCGGCATTATCCTGCTGGTCGTTGTGGCGGTAGCCGGATATTACGGCTATGACCTTACCGGCCTGCTGGGTGGCGGTGGCAGCGCACCGGTGCAGCAGCGTCAGGTGGACTCCGCGCAGGATAACGAGGCGGCGAAATTCACCTCGGTGATCCTCGCGACAACCGAAGACACCTGGGACAAGCTGTTTAAGCAGATGAATAAACAGTATGTGCCACCCAAACTGGTGATGTATCGCGGCGTGACGCGCACCCACTGCGGAACCGGTCAGGCGGCGATGGGGCCGTTTTACTGTCCGGCTGACCAGAGCGTCTATATCGACCTCTCTTTCTACGATGAGATGAAAACCAAACTGGGCGCAGGCGGTGACTTTGCGCAGGGCTACGTCATTGCGCATGAGGTGGGTCACCATGTGCAGAAGCTGCTGGGTATTGAGCCAAAAGTACGTGAGATGCAGCAGGGCGCCAGTGAGAAACAGGTGAATCAGCTGTCAGTGAAAATGGAGCTGCAGGCGGACTGCTTTGCCGGCGTCTGGGGCCACTATATGCAGCAGCAGAACATTCTGGAAGTGGGCGATCTGCAGGAAGCGCTTAACGCGGCGGAAGCGATTGGTGACGACCGCCTGCAGCAGCAGAGCCAGGGGCGTGTGGTGCCGGACAGCTTTACGCACGGCACATCTGAACAGCGCTATACCTGGTTTAAACGCGGTTATGACGGCGGCGATCCGGGCCAGTGCAACACCTTCGCCACTAACTGATGTCTTGTGCGGTTATCACGGCGGCGATGCAGCAGGCAGGCATCCGCCGCTTAGCGGTTATTGCCGGTGACGCAGAGTGGGCGCGCGAGCAGGCCGGTTTATGGCAGCAGGCGCTGCCGGGTGACTGGATCACGCTTAGCAACGCCAGCGACCTGACGCCGCACGTTGCCCCGGCAGCGCTGCGTACGCTGCTGGGTCGCGAGTTTACCCATGCGCTGTTCGACGCGCGGCACGGCTTTCACGCTGAGGCCTTTGCCGCGCTGGCTGGTACGCTGCGCGCCGGCAGCTGGCTGCTGCTGCTGACGCCGCCGTGGGAGAGCTGGGCGACAGCTGCTGATGCGGACAGCCTGCGCTGGGCCGATGTCGCAGAGCCCATCGCCACGCCCCGCTTTATACGTCGCCTGCAGCAGCTGATGCTGGCAGATGAAGAGGTGCTGCTGCAGCGCCAGCATCTGCCGGTGCGTCAGCCGGCCGCAGGTGTCTGGCCGCGCTGGCAATGCCAGGCGCCACAGCAGCAGGCGGCTATTCTTGCTCAGCTGCAGGCGATCGCTTTCGGGGTGGCGGTGGTTACCGCACCGCGCGGGCGCGGCAAGTCGGCGCTGGCTGGCATGCTGGCACGTAATACAACGCACGCGCTGGTCACCGCTCCGGCGAAGGTGTCAACAGCGGTGCTGGCGCAGTTTGCCGGTGAGCAGTTTTCCTTCATGGCTCCTGATGCGATCCTGCAGCAGCCGGTCGATCCGCTGCCTGCATGGCTGATCGTCGACGAGGCAGCCGCGATCCCGGCGCCGCTGCTGCTGCAGCTGGTCGCACGCTTTCCGCGCGTGCTGCTGACCACAACCGTGCAGGGGTACGAGGGCACCGGACGCGGTTTTCTGCTGCGCTTCTGCGCCACCCTGCCTGACGTCCGCTATTTCACGCTGGATGAGCCCCTGCGCTGGAGCGCTCAGGATCCGCTGGAGCAGTGGCTTAATCGCGCGCTGCTGTTTGAAGAGGCGGATCGCGCCGCACCGGCATCTGAAATCACGTTATACAGAGCGATGCCGGATGCGGACCCCGCCGCGCTGGAGGCGGGCTATCGTCTGCTGGCAAGCGCGCACTACCGCACCTCGCCGCTCGATCTGCGCCGCCTGCTGGACGCGCCGGGAATGCAGCTCTGGCTGGCTGGCGCAGCAGAGAGCGTGGCCGGTGCCCTGTGGCTGGTTGAAGAGGGTGGGCTGGATGCAGAGCTGGCGCAGGCTGTCTGGGCCGGCACGCGTCGCCCGCGCGGTAATCTGGTCGCACAGTCACTGGCGGCACACGCCGGTTTCAGCGCGGCGGCTACGCTGCGCTCTCTGCGTATCAGCCGCATTGCGGTGACGGCCGCCCGCCGTCAGCAGGGCACTGGCCGGGCGCTGGTTGCGCAGGCGCGTCAGCAGGCCGCCGGCTGTGATTTTCTCTCGGTGAGCTTTGGTTACACAGCGGCGCTGTGGCGCTTCTGGCACGCCTGCGGCTTTACGCTGGTGCGGGTCGGATCGCAGCGTGAAGCGAGCAGCGGCTGCTATGCCGCAATGGCCATCTGTGCGCTGACGCCGGCCGGGAAACAGCTGCAGGCGCAGGCGGCGCAGCGTCTGGCGCGCGATGCCGTCTGGCTAAACGATCTCATCGATTTGCCGCTGCCGGACGGAGCGGGGCTGTCGCAGAATATTAATGAAGAGGATGTGGCGCTGCTGGCAGGTTTTGCCTGGGCACAGCGCCCGTTCGAGGCGAGCTATGCGGTGCTGCAGCGGCTGGTGCGCATACAGCCGCAGCCGTTAATGCAGGCCATACTGCTTCAGAAACAGACGCTGAGCGAGGCGGGCAGCAGCGCCGGTCTCAGCGGCCGCAAGGCGGTGGTACAGCGGCTGCGTCAGGAGACGGCTGAGGCGCTTGAACGGCTCGATCCGCAGGCAGCGCAGGCCTGGCAACAGCGGCTGACGTTGTTGCAATAAATCAGCGCTCTTGTTCAAATTTTCCCGATATCACTCTGCTGGCCGCGGCGTATAGTGAATACAGGAGGTCAGTATGGCTTTACGATATGTTGTTGTTCAGCAGCCGGTGCAGGCTGCTCAGCTTTTTTTGCTTTACCACGGCGCTGATGATAACCCTGATGCGATGGCACAGATTGGCAGCTGGTTTGCTGAGGCGTTTCCGGAAGCGCAGGTGGTATCAGTAGGTGCGCCTTATACCGGTAATGTGCCGCAGGGCCGCCAGTGGTTTATGGACTATCCTGCTCAGGATCGCTCGCCGCAGCAGTGTGTTGATGCGGTTATGCCGCTATTTATCGAGTCTGTCCGGCACTGGCAGCGTGCTGCTGGCGTCAGGCCCGAAGCGACGGCGCTGGTCGGATTCTCGCAGGGCAGCACCATGGTTCTGGAGGGCGTAAAAGCGCAGCCAGAGCTGGCGGGAAGGGTGGTGGCGTTTAGCGGACGCTATACCACGCTGCCGGAACGCGCCAGCAGGCGTAATACCATTCATCTTATTCACGGCGACGATGACGAACAGGTACCGCTACAGCATGCTGAAGCGGCGAACCAGCGTCTGACCGAGCTGGGCGGCGATGTGACGCTGGATGTGGTGGACGATCTGCCGCATGCAATAGATGAACGCAGTATGGCGCGGGCGCTGCATCATCTGCGCTATACCATACCGCGCCGCTATTTTGATGAAGCATTGAGCGGTGCCAAACCCAACGACGACGATGTTGTGATGTTGCTGTAGAGGACGGGCGGCATGAATGCCGCCCCTACAATTTCGTAGGGGGCGCATTCATGCGCCCCTGGCGTATTCATGCGCCCCTGGCGTATTCATGCGCCCCTGGCGTATTCATGCGCCCCTGGTTATTTACGCGTCCGTTGCCCATTTGCGGCAAGGGCGGCATGAATGCCCCCCCTACAATTGCCCGTAGGGGGCGCATTTATGCGCCCCCTGACGTATTTATGCGCCCTGGCCTATTTTTTCTTTGGCCAGTCATCTTCATCATCCCACTTATCGTTGAAATCGCGATGCGGGGGTAAATCCGGACGGTTATCCATATATTTCTTATGATCGATGCGCTTGAGATCTTTATAGACGTTCATCAGTACGCCCACCATCAGCACAATCACCAGGATCCACCAGTACTCTTTTAACCACTCCATGCCCCGTCTCCTTGTTTATGCGGTCAGGCGATCAGCTGCTCCATAATGCGCTGATACATGCGGCTCAGCAGCTGCAGATCTGATGCTTTGACGCACTCGTTGATTTTATGAATTGTGGCGTTAACCGGGCCAAGCTCTACCACCTGCGCGCCCATACGGGCAATGAAACGCCCGTCGGAAGTGCCACCCGTGGTTAACAGCTGCGGCTTAACTTCATTATAGTGCGTTACGGCGTTTACCACGGCATCGACCAGCCTGCCGCGTGACGTCAGGAAGGGCTGTCCGGAAACGGTCCACTCCAGCGTATAGCGCAGCTGATGGCGGTCCAGCAGTTCCGTCACGCGATCTTTAATCATCTGATCGGTCAGCTCGGTGCTGAAGCGAAAGTTAAACTGAACAAAAAATTCGCCGGGAATAACGTTATTGCTGCCGGTACCCGCCTGCACATTCGCAATCTGCATGCTGGTTGGCGGAAAGAATGCGTTGCCCTGATCCCACTCGGTAGCCACCAGCTCATTCAGCGCCGGCATGGCACGGTGTACCGGATTATCCGCCAGGTGCGGGTAGGCGACATGGCCCTGCACGCCGTGCAGCGTCAGGTTTGCGGTCATTGAACCGCGCCGGCCGTTTTTCACCACGTCCCCGACGATCTCTGTACTGGAGGGCTCACCCACCAGGCAGTAATCCAGCCGTTCATGACGCGCCATCAGGCGCTCCACCACTTTAACCGTGCCATTGACCGCGCTGGCCTCTTCATCGGAGGTGATCAGAAACGCCAGGCGGCCCTTGTGTTGTGGATGCGCTGCGACAAAACGTTCAGCGGCGACCACCATCGCTGCCAGTGAGCCCTTCATATCGGCGGCACCGCGCCCGAACAGCATGCCATCGCGGATAGTCGGCTCAAACGGCGGGTTGATCCAGCGGTTTGCATCACCGGGCGGCACGACGTCAGTGTGTCCGGCAAACGCTAAGGTTTCACCGTGACCGCGCGTGGCCCAGACGTTTAGCGTGTCATTAATATGCATCTGCTCAATCTGAAAACCGATCGCTTCCAGGCGGGCGATCAGCAGGGCCTGACAGCCCGCATCATCCGGACTTAGCGAAGGACGACGGATGAGCTGCTGAGCCAGCTCAATAACCGGACAGAACATGTTATGACTTCTCCTGAATAAAAGCGTGGTAAAGATCGGCGCTGTAGCCCGGCAGCAGGCTGCCATCGGGGGCGGCAAGCAGCGGACGTTTGATGATGGCGGGCTGTGCCAGCATTACGGCGCTGGCACTGGCGGCATCCTTAATCGCGGCACGTTCTGCCTCTGGCAGCCTGCGCCAGGTGGTACCGCGCGTATTCAGCAGGGCTTCATAGCCAAGCCGATCGATAAAGTGCTGCAGCAGCGCGGCATCCAGTCCATCCGCGCGATAATCGTGAAACCGGTAGTCGATGCCGGACGCGGTTAGCGCATTGCGCGCTTTTTTTACGGTGTCGCAATTTTTGATTCCGTACATCACCCACTGCGCTGTCATAGCTCTTTCCCGTTCTGCAAAAAAATCTGCGCGCGAGTTTACCACAGCGGGTTGCACGCGGTGAGCGTCGGTGGATATTGCCTGCATTTTTCATCATCTGCGGGCTTTAATCGAAAACGCTAATCAGGGCCAGTAAGCGCTTTCATTCAGGTCGTAAAACACGCGCTGTCTGATTATCTGACGGGTGAGGATTATCTTAATGGCAGAATTGTGCTACTGCGCAAATAAAAAAATATTTTCCAGCTCAGACAGTGGCTTGCAGAAATGTGCGTCACGGCACAAAAAAGAAAATTGCAGCTTTTCCCCGCTTTTGCCGATAGTGATAAGAGGTGGAAACGTATTCACCTGCAGAAAAAATCGGCGTACAATTGCCATTACAATAAGAGAGGTTGTCATGGTTGAATATGAACTGGGGAACTGGAAAGAATTTATCGAAGCGATGTTACGTAAGTAACGCGTGACGAGGAAAGCAGGGCGTTTCCCCTCTTGCTGCGATTCTGACCACACACATCAATAAGGCCGCCGGGAGCCTCTTCCGGCGGCTTTTTTCATGCCGGCTAATCGTGCGGTTTCTCACGCAGCGGAAAGCGACGCCGGACCAGCACAAAGAACAGGGGTACAAAGAAAATAGCCAGCAGCGTGGCGGTCAGCATACCGCCCAGAACGCCGGTTCCTACCGCGTGCTGGCTGCCTGAACCCGCGCCGCTGCTGATCGCCATCGGCAGGACGCCAAACATAAAGGCAAGCGAAGTCATTAATATCGGACGCAGGCGCTGCCGCGCGGCTTCAAGAGTGGCCTCCTTTAGCTCACGACCTTTGCTGTTGATCTCATTGGCAAACTCCACAATCAGAATCGCGTTTTTCGCCGAAAGCCCAATCACCGTCAGCAGCCCGACCTGAAAATAGACATCGTTTTCGAGTCCGCGCAGCCATGTTGCCAGCAGAGCACCGACAACACCCAGCGGCACAACCAGCATTACCGAAAAGGGAATAGACCAGCTTTCATAAAGCGCAGCGAGACACAAAAACACCACCAGCAGCGAAATAGCATAGAGCGCCGGGGCCTGTGCACCGGATAATCGTTCCTGATAAGATGCGCCGGTCCACTGGAAGCCTACCCCGAGCGGCAGCTGCGCCACCAGCTTCTCCATCTCATCCATAGCGGTTCCGCTGCTGACGCCGCTGGCCGCTTCGCCAACAATTTCCAGCGAGGCGTAGCCGTTATAGCGTTCCAGCCGCGGTGAGCCGGTTTCCCAGCGGCTGGTGGCAAACGCAGAGAAGGGCACCATGCCGCCGCTGCTGTTGCGCACGTACCATTTATTGATATCGCCGGGAAGCATGCGAAACTCCGGTGCCGACTGCACATAGACCTTTTTAACCCGGCCGCGATCGAGAAAATCATTCACATAGGTCGATCCCCAGGCGGTAGAGAGGGTCTGATTGATGGTATCCAGCGAGACGCCGAGCGCCTGCGCTTTGCGCTGATCGATATCGATCTGCAGCTGTGGCGTGTCATCCAGGCCATTATGCCGCACGCGCGACATCGCCGGGTCGGCTGACGCCAGCGCCAGCAGCTTATCGCGCATTGCCATCATCTGCGTGTGCCCGATACCGCTGTGATCCTGCAGCTGCAGGTCAAAGCCCGATGAGCTGCCCATGCCGCTGATGGCCGGGGGGCTGCTGGCGACCACACGCGCTTCAGCAATCGCGGTAAATGCGCGGGTGGCGCGTTCAATAATGGCAAAAGAGGTGCGGTCGTCACCGGGGCGCTGATCCCAGGGCGTGAGGCGGACAAACAGCCGCGCCACATTCTGGCCGTTGCCGCCAGGCCCGGAGCCAATGGTGGCAAACACGGACGTGACGTTCTCTTTTTCCGCCGTGAGGTAGTAACGTTCAACTTTCTCAACCACGCGGGAGGTCTGCTGCAGCGTTGAACCCGGCGGCAGCTGAATCTGCGTCATAAATACGCCGCGATCTTCCAGCGGCAGAAAAGAGGTCGGCAGCCGCAAGAACAGAAAAGCCATCAGACCGATCAGTGCGGCATAGAGCAGCATCCAGCGGCCACTCTGGCGCAGCAGTCGCGCAACGCCTCGTTCGTAGCGCTGAGTGCTGGCGTTAAACGCGCGGTTAAACCAGCCGAAAAATCCGCGCTGACCGTGCTGTTCACCCTGTTTCAGCGGCTTAAGCAGCGTGGCGCAGAGCGCGGGCGTCAGGATCATCGCCACCAGTACCGACAGCACCATAGCGGAGACAATCGTAATGGAGAACTGGCGATAAATGGCGCCCACCGTGCCACCAAAAAAGGCCATCGGGACAAAGACCGCGGAGAGAACCAGCGCAATGCCCACCAGCGCACCCTGTATCTGCCCCATTGACTTGCGCGTGGCAGCGCGTGGCGATAATCCCTCCTCGCTCATGATGCGCTCAACGTTTTCCACGACCACGATCGCATCATCAACCAGCAGGCCAATGGCCAGCACGACGGCAAACATGGTCAGGGTATTAATACTGAAGCCGCAGATATAGAGCACGGTAAACGTGCCCAGCAGCACCACCGGTACCGCAATAGTGGGGATCAGCGTGGCGCGAAAATTTTGCAGAAAGAGATACATCACCAGAAATACCAGCAGGATCGCTTCCAGCAGCGTTTTGACGACATCTTTTATTGAGGCTTTAACAAAAGGCGTGGTTTCAAACGCAATTTTCGCTTCCAGGCCGGGGGGGAAATAGTGCGCCAGCTCCGCGACGCGGGCGCGGACCAGCCGGTCAGTATTCATCTCATTCGCGCCGGAAGCCAGCTTAACCCCCAGGCCTGATGCGGGCTGACCGTTATAGCGACTCAGGTAGTCATATTTCTCTGCGCCCATGGCGATGCTGGCAACATCACCCAGCGTGACAACTGCACCGCTGCCGCTGCTTTTTAAGGTAATGGCGCGAAACTGCTCCGGCGTCTGCAGCATGGACTGCGCGTTGACCGTGGCATTCAGCGCCTGCTTCTCTACCGACGGCAATCCGCCGACCTGGCCGACGGCGACCTGGGTATTTTGTGACTCAATCGCCTGTATGATATCGGCGGTCGTGAGCGCATAGCGCGTCAGTTTGACGGGATCGAGCCAGATACGCATAGCGTACTGTGACCCATAGGCATCCACCTGACCGACGCCATCGATACGGCTGAGCGGATCCTGGATGTTACTGGCAACGTAATCAGCAATATCCTGCTTATCCATGCTGCCATCGGTGGAGACAAACGCAATCATCAGAATGTTGCTGTCGCCGGTTTTATTAACGTTAACTCCCTGCGCCTGAACGGCGGCCGGAAGTTTGCGCAGCGCGCTCTGCAGCTGGTTCTGCACCTGCTGACGCGCCTCATCGGGATCGGTACCGGCGAGAAAGGTTAGCGTAATTTGCACCTGGCCGGTATTGCTGCTGTTTGAGGACATATACATCAGGTTATCGATGCCGGTCATATTCTGTTCGATAACCTGCGTAACGGTATTCTCCAGCGTCTGGGCAGAGGCGCCGGGATAATTGGCCGTGATCCGGACGTTAGGCGGGGCGAGATCCGGGTACTGTTCAACCGGAAGCGAGGTGATAGCCAGCGTGCCGCACAGACAGAGTAAAATCGCCAGAACCCAGGCAAATACCGGGCGGTCGATAAAAAAGTCCGACATAACTCTGTTACTCCTTAGCGGCAGCTTGTCATTATTATGTGAACAGCGCACGGCTGGCGCGCTGGCAGGCGGGGCGGGCACACTCTGCAGACGCCTGCCCGCTCTACTTTACGCGGTGTAAATCAGAGAAACGTGGAGTAATTATGGAAGAAATGTAAATATTGCGCGGCCGGACGGCGGAACCGGTGCCGTGCTGCTTTACCTTTCCCGGCAATACAGACATTAATCTGGCTAAACATTAAACAGATTTACCGACCGCCAGGCCTGGTTTGCACAGGCTTGCCAATACTTCTCCTGTCACCCGCTATTTTCTGCCACTCAGGAGATCCTTATGAAACGAGCTATTACCCTCTTTGGCGCGGCCCTGCTTGCCACCGCAAGTTTTTCCACGCTGGCTGCTACGCCGCTGAGCGAGGCGGATGCCCAAAACATGCAGCCTGCAGGCACCGTATCGGTCAGCGGCGTGCGCGGCACGCTGGATGACGCTACCCGCCAGCTGTCGCAAAAAGCTGAAGAGATGGGCGCCACACACTTTCGCGTTATTGGCGCACAGAATCCTGGCGACTCCAGCCTCTGGAACGGCAGCGCGGAAATCTATCGCTGATGTGTTACCCGGGAGCTGCGCAACCGGGCATTTCCCGGCCCGAATTCCTGCTTTTCTGACGCCATCCTGACCGGTCACGCTGCTGACCGGTTTTTTTTGTGCGTCACGACCGATTCTTACAAATCAGATCGTGCGTCCAGCCAGTATATTTTGCTTCGTTCATGCAGAACGGGTAGGATTCATCGCCGTAATTTCCCGGGTCGCCACGCGCATCGTTCCACTGCCCGTGCACCGGTTTTTTACTCCATTTCGCACCGCAGGCGCAAACGATTGGTCAGCCGGTGATTGATGGTCAGGACAAACAGGAAAGCTATGAAACATACTAAAAAAACGCCCGACGAACAGCGTGCTGCGAGAAGGCGCTGGCTGAACTCTCACGATACCGGTTACCACAAAGCGATGGGTAACCGACAGGTACAAATGATCGCCATCGGCGGGGCTATCGGTACCGGTCTGTTCCTCGGCGCAGGCGCACGCCTGCAACTGGCAGGTCCGGCGCTGGCACTGGTCTATCTGGTGTGCGGCATCTTCTCTTTCTTTATTCTCCGTGCGCTGGGCGAACTGGTACTGCATCGCCCCTCAAGCGGCAGCTTTGTCTCCTATGCGCGTGAATTCCTCGGGGAAAAAGCGTCTTATGTAGCGGGCTGGATGTATTTCGTTAACTGGGCGATGACCGGGATTGTCGATATCACCGCGGTGGCGCTTTATATGCATTACTGGGGCGCGTTTGGCGACGTACCGCAGTGGGTATTTGCGCTTGGCGCGCTGGCCATTGTCGGCACCATGAACATGATCGGCGTTAAATGGTTCGCCGAAATGGAGTTCTGGTTTGCGCTGGTTAAAGTACTGGCCATTGTGATCTTCCTGATTGTTGGCGTGGTGTTTCTCGGTACCGGCAAACCGCTCGATGGCAACGCGACCGGCTTCCATCTGATCACCGACAACGGCGGTCTCTTCCCGCATGGCCTGATGGCCGCGCTGGTGCTGGTGCAGGGGGTGGTGTTTGCCTTTGCCTCGATTGAGCTGGTGGGAACTGCGGCCGGCGAGTGCAAAGATCCTAAAACCATGCTGCCGAAAGCGATCAACAGCGTGATCTGGCGTATTGGCCTGTTTTATGTGGGTTCCGTGGTGCTGCTGGTGCTGCTGCTGCCGTGGAATGCCTACCAGGCGGGACAGAGTCCGTTTGTGACCTTCTTCTCAAAGCTGGGCGTTCCCTATGTCGGCAGTATTATGAACATTGTGGTACTGAGCGCAGCGCTCTCCAGCCTGAACTCCGGCCTCTATTCAACCGGTCGTATTCTGCGCTCCATGTCGATGGGCGGCTCAGCGCCGCAGTTTATGTCGAAGATGAGCAAGCAGCAGGTGCCGTATGCCGGTATCCTGGTCACGGTTGCGGTTTACATCGTTGGCGTGGTGCTGAACTACTACGTGCCGTCGCAGGTGTTCGAGATTGTCCTGAACGTTGCCTCGCTGGGGATCATCTCTTCCTGGGGCTTTATCGTGGTCTGCCAGATGCGTCTGCGCAAAGCGATCAAAGAGGGCAAGGCTGAAGATGTCAGCTTTAAGCTGCCGTGGGCGCCGTTCACCTCCTGGCTGACGCTGCTGTTCCTGCTCAGCGTGCTGGTGCTGATGGCGTTCGACTACCCTAACGGCACCTATACCATCGCTTCTATTCCTCTGATCGCCGTACTGCTGGTGCTTGGCTGGTTTGGCGTGCGCAAGCGCGTCCAGGCAGAGGCGATGAAAGAGCATGAGGTGCACGCGGATGAGAGCAGCGATGCGTCACCGCAGCTGGCGGACGAAAGCGGACGCTAAACCTTTCTCTGTAGCGTAACGGGAGCCTGGCTCCCGTTTTTTTTACCCGCCGCTGCGCAGGTAATTCAGATAGTTTTTCCCGCCGCTGCCGCCTATTATTTCAGCCTCTCTCAGCAAAGCAGCGGAGCGCTCATGGCATTCACTATCAACGTCATTAAAAATAAAATCCTGTCTGAAAACTGGTTTGTGCTGCGCAATTACACCTACGAGCTGACCCGCAGCAATGGCGAGGTGGTACAGCACAAGCGTGAAGTATACGATCGCGGTAACGGCGCAACCATCCTGCTCTACAATCGTGAAAAAAACAGCGTGGTGCTGACCCGTCAGTTTCGCATTGCCACTTACGTTAACGGTAACGAAAGCGGTGAGCTGATTGAAGCCTGCGCCGGGCTGCTGGACGATGACACGCCCGAAGATTGCATCCGTAAAGAGGCGATTGAGGAGACGGGCTATCAGGTGGGGAAGGTTGAGAAACTCTTTGCCGCCTACATGTCACCCGGCGGCGTTACGGAACTGATCCACTTTTTTGCTGCAGAATATAGTGAAGCGATGCGTGCTAACAGCGGCGGTGGCGTTGAAGATGAAGCGATAACCGTGCTGGAGCTGTCGTTTCCGCAGGCGCTGGCGATGGTAAAAGATGGGCGCATTTGTGACGGTAAAACCATGATGCTGCTGCAGCATGCGCAGCTTGCCGGCTGGCTGAAGGCGTAATCAGGGCGCTGTGATGCGCCCTCCGCGGCCTGCATGGCTGAATAGCTCTGCCAGCCTTTCAGTTACGCCACCGCGTTCTCTATCTCCCCGACCACGCACTCCGGATGCGCCTGCAGTCGCGCCAGCGCCTCGGCGTAGGAGGGCATTGAGTCGGCTGCGCCAGCGCGCTCGACGCAGAGCGAGGCAAACGCTGCAGCAAACCGCGCCGCCTGCGGCAGATCGTCGCCTGAGGCGAGACGCGCGGCAAGCGCACCGTTAAATGCGTCACCCGCGCCGGTGGTGTCGCGCGGCTGCGCCGGAAAAAGCGGAATACGCTGCTGCCGGTCGGGCGTTGAGAGCAGGGCTCCCGCCATGCCGAGCGTAATAATGACCTGGCGCGCGCCTTTACGGTGCAGCACATCGGCGGCACGGCGTGCGCTGGCGAAATCGGTTACCGTTACGCCGCTGAGCTGGGTCGCTTCGGTGCTGTTTGGCGTCAGCAGATCGACCTTTGCCAGCAGCGCATCGCCGATCTTCTGCCACGGTGCCGGGTTAAGAATGACAAAGGTGCCGCTGGCGCGGGCGTTATCGATCATACGCTGGATAGCGCTGAGATTATTCTCCAGCTGCACCAGCAGAATATCGGCAGCGGCGACCGTAGGCTGGCAGCGCGTCACTTCGGCTGCGGTCACGGTGGTATTGGCGCCGGGATAGACTGAAATCATATTCTCCGCGTCGTCGCCCGCGACGTAAATCAGCGCATTGCCGGTCGGCTTCTCTTTACAGGTAAACAGCGTAATGGCATCGAATCCGGTCTTTTCCAGATGACGGCGGGCAAACAGGCCAAAATCGTCATTGCCTACTTTGCCGATGTAGTGCACCCGCGCACCTGCGCGCAGCGCCGCCGTGGCCTGATTAGCCCCTTTGCCGCCTGCGCCCATCATACTGTGATGCGCCGTCAGCGACTCACCCGGCAGCGGAAAGCGGCGCATCACCGCCACGATGTCGAGATTAAAGGAACCGAAAACACACACTTTTCCTTTCATCATACGCTCCTGAACAGGCGTGCGGCGGCGAGACAGGCACCGCGGCAGCCCGTGTAGTCGGTTGAGTGGCTGAAGATAATCTTCAGATTTTCACGGGTAACCGGTGGCCGCAGATGCTGCTGGATCTGGCTGCGCAGCTGTGCCAGCGGAAAATCAGCCATCGCCAGTACGCCGCCCCCGAGGATCAGGTACTCCGGATCGAGAATATTCATTTCGGTCGCGATAAGTTCAGCCAGCCGCCGGACAAACGCCTGCAGCTCCGGCTGTTCGCCGTGGCGGGTAAACAGCGCCGGCATCGGCGTATCGGCGGCGTTCTGTGCCGCCCAGCGGCTCAGCCAGTGGCCCGACGTCAGCGTTTCTGCACAGCCGTGGTTGCCACACGGGCAGGGCAGGGCGTTGCCCGCCACCGGAATATGCCCCAGCTCGCCGGCACCGCCATGCTCGCCGTGATAAAAGCCACCGTTGAGCCACAGGCTGTTGCCCATACCGGTGCCAGGATAGAGACCCACGGCGTTGTCCGGCAGCTGCTCCAGCTGCAGCAGATCCCACAGCATCAGATGGTTCACATCTTTGTCCATCGCGACCGGCACGCCAAGCAGCGCGGTGAGGCGCGCCGCGACCGGCTGGCCATCCAGCGCCTGAATAAAGGGCAGCGAAATCACCTGCTGCCGGTCGCGGCTGAGAATACCCGGCAGACCCAGCATAATGCCGCTTACCGGCTGCTGCTCCAGCGTGTCGCGGATGAGCTGAGCAAGCGCCAGCAGCGCGTCGGGCTGCTGCGCCCAGCTGGCGGTGGCGACTTTGCGAAAGCTGCTCCAGACGCCTCCTTCTTCCATCAGCTGCAGCCGCGTACCGGTGCCGCCGATGTCGATACCGAGCCAGCGTGGTTTCATGCGGACACCTGCGTCAGCCCCTGGGCTTCATCAATGCTGTCGCGCATCATCTCCCACGCGGTCGCCAAATCATCATGAATATTGAACAGGCCGGATGTGCCGACAATCAGCACTTCTGCACCGGCCCCAATCAGCTGGTTATAGGTGCGGGTGTTGCAGGAGCCGTCAATCTCAACCAGATAGTGATAACCGTGCTGCTGTTTAAGCGCTTTCAGCTCGCGCACTTTCTCCACCATCTCCGGAATAAAGGGCTGACCGGCGTAGCCAGGATCCACTGTCATCACGGTAATTTTATCCAGCAGGTGAATATAGTGCTGGATAAAGGAGACCGGCGTGGCGGGATTCAGCACCACCCCCACTTTTTTACCAAAGCTGCGGATCAGATTGATCACGCGGAAGGCGTCGCGGTTAATGGTTTCTGCGTGCGGGCAGATATAGTCAGCGCCCGCTCTGGCGACCGCCTCAATAAAATCGGTCGGCTCTTCCACCATCAGGTGCACATCAATGGCCACGCGGGTATAAGGCCGGATCTGTTCAATAAAGAAAGGGGAGAGCGTGATGTTTTTAACGTAGTGACCATCCATGATATCCACGTGAAGAAAGTCAGCGCGCGAATCGAGAACCTGCAGCTGGTGCTTGATCTCCATCAGGTTCATACACATCAGTGACGGGGAGATTTGAATACGCATCATACTTCCTTCTTTTCAGTCAGAGGATTAAGCACCGCGGCCAGCTTGCTGAGCTTTACCGCACGGTGTTCGTTGAGTCGGGTTTTGAGTTGTTTAAAGGCGAGTACCACAATCAGCACCGCACCCCACATCGCCAGACTGACGTGCTGGCTGATATTCATCAGGTTAAAGCCGGTTGAGAGCACCTGCAGCGCAATCAGCGCCAGCACGACGCCGGTGACGCGACCAAAGCCGCCGTTGGGATCGGTGCCGCCGAGGATAATCGCCAGCACCGTCAGCAGCAGGTAGGCGTCGCCGTAGCCCATGCGCGCGGAGTTAAAGCGCGCCATCATAATCAGGCCCGCCAGCACGCAGAGCAGGCTGGAGATCACGTAAACCAGCATCACCATGCGGTGGGTGTTAATGCCGCTAAACCAGGTCGCGTTGATGTTGCTGCCGCCCATATAGATACATTTGCCGGCACGGGTTTTACCGAGGAACAGCGCCAGCAGCGCGGCGGCGATGAGAAACACCCAGAGCGGCAGCGGCATCCCCAGCAGCGTATTAGCGCCCAGCGCCTGCACCACCGGCGGCATGCCGCTGACGGCCGCGCCTTTAGTCAGCCAGATACCGATCCCGTTCAGCGTCATCATCGTTGCCAGCGTCACCAGAATTGGATGCGCGCCGATGCGCGTCACCATCAGGCCGGTGACGACGCCGATGGCGGCGGCAATCAGCATGGCGCCGATGATGGCGATAAACAGCCACAGCAGCTGCAGCGCCATTCCGGCACCGGCGGGCAGAGCGCTCATCAGCGTCCAGGCGATAAACAGCGCGGTCAGGTTGGCGGTGGCGATAATGGCGAGATTCAGGCCACCGCTGAGAATGGCGATAAACATCGCCAGCGTGAGTAATCCCAGCTCCGGCAGCTGAAACGCCATGCTCATAAAAGTGGAGTCGGTCAGGAAGCGACCCGGCAGCATCAGCGTAAAGGTCGCCAGCGCCAGCGCGATAAGCAGCATCAGACCAAGGTTGGTGCCGTCAGGGCGCAGTGCAGTCAGTGATTTCATCATCAATGCCCTCAGTCACACGAAACTGACATCAGTTTCTTTGCGTTTTTTGTAGTGCGTTACGGCGATCGCGATCATGATGACGCCGCCTACCACGATGTTCATGAAGTAGTTAGACACGCCCACCAGGTTAAGACCGTTCTTCAGGATGGCGATCAGGAAGACCCCCATCAGCGTGCCGCTGACCGTGCCTTTACCGCCCATCAGACTGGCGCCGCCCAGCACCGTTGCCGCCAGCACATCAAGCTCGCCGCCAACCAGCGCATTAGGCACCACTTCTCCCATACGATAGACCTGTACCAGGCCGCCAACCGCCGCCATTGCGCCCAGCCAGCCGTAGGCAAAAACGTGGATTAGGCCGACGCGAATGCCGATACGTCGCGCAGACTCAGCGTCGCCACCCACCGCATAAAGCTGGCGCCCGAGGTTGGTTTTGTTCAGCAGCAGTGCGGTGGCCGCGGCAATGATCAGCATGGTGGCCAGCGGTAAGCCGACCTGAAAGCTCTCGCCCTGCCAGCTGAACGGCAGCACGTTACGCAGGGTGATCCACCACTCCGGCAGCGAATAGAGGCTGCGGCCGCCGGTCACCCACATCAGCAGGCCGAACAGCAGTGACTGCATGCTGATCGTGATGATGATGGAGACCACCCGCAGCGTAGTGATCAGCAGCGCATTGATTACGCCAAACAGCGTGCCGCACACGATCGCCAGCACGATGCTGAGCAGCGCGTTATCAAACTGAAACTGCACAAACAGGGATGCAAGCAGGTACTGCACCACTGAGGCAACGGCGGCAAAAGAGATATCGATTCCGCCGGTCACCAGCACTACAAACAGGCCCAGCGCAAAGATACCGGTGACCGCGTAGCTCTCCGCCAGATCCAGCAGGTTCTGTACGGTAAGAAACTGATCGCTGGTCACAGAGAAAAACAGAATGAACGCCAGCAGCACCCAGGCGAGCCAGCCCTGGCTGGAGTGCGGACGTAAACGGGAAAAATCAGGCATTGATCACCTCCGCCAGCTGCTGCTGCTCGACGCTATCGGGTTGATATTCGGCATGAATGGTGCCATCGCGGAAGTGCAGGATACGGTCGCAGTTGTACCAGACCTCCGGCACCTCATCAGAAATCAGGATGATCGACAGTCCCTCTTTCGCCAGCTCATGGATCAGCTGATAGATGCTGGCTTTGGCGCCGACGTCCACGCCAACGGTAGGCGAATCGAGGATCAGAATACGCGGCTGCGTCAGAACCCACTTTGCCAGCACAATTTTTTGCTGATTGCCGCCGGAGAGGGTAGAGATGGCGAGATTCGGATCGGCGACGCGCACGCCGAGCTGCTGGATCCACTGCAGGATCAGTTTGTTTTTGCGGTACTCATCGATCAGGTGAAAGCGGTTCTGCAGTTTGTCGAGGATCGGCAGCACCATGTTGTCGGCCACCGACTGCTGCTGCACCAGCCCCAGCGTCAGGCGATCTTCCGACACATAGCCAATGCCGGCTTTGATCGCATCTTCATGACCGCGGAAGCGGACCGGTTTGCTGTCGAGCCAGATTTTGCCGCTGTCGGGACGCGTCATGCCAAACAGCGACAGCGCCAGCTCGGTACGTCCGGAGCCGAGCAGGCCGCATAGGCCCAGTACTTCACCCTCGTAAAGTTTAAAGCTGACGTCACGGTACTGACCGGCGCGGGTGAGATTATCTATCTCCAGGATCACGCGCTCGCTGTTGCGCGTCGGCGCTTTCAGCTGATAGTCGAGCTTCAGACCGGTCATCAACTCGGTCAGATGATGTGGCGTCATCTCCCGGGCGGGCCAGCAGCCCATTTTGCGGCCGTCGCGGATCACCGTGACGCGGTCGGAGATCTCCAGCACCTCATCGAGCCGGTGGCTGACAAAGACCACGCAGATATTTTTATCTTTCAGATAGCGCACGGTGCGCAGCAGCTGATTAACCTCGGTACGGGTCAGCGAGGCGGTTGGCTCATCCATGATCACCAGGCGCGCATCGGCGACCAGCGCGCGGCAGATCGCGACCTGCTGGCGCTGGGCAATTGAGAGCGCCGCGACTTTCGCATCCAGATCGAGGTCAAATTTCAGCTCGGTTATAATGCTGCGCGCGCTTTCACGCAGGCGTGCGCTGCGGTGCCAGCGCAGCAGGCCATTAAGGTTATGCTCAAACGCGATGTTCTCCGCCACGCTCAGGTTGGGGAACAGCGACAGGTCCTGATAGATGACCTGAATACCGAAATCACGCGCCTGTTGCGTGGTCAGTCGCGGCAGCGCCGGGCCATCGCCCAGCGTAATATGGCTGCCGCTGTCCGGGGCGTGCACCCCGGAGATAACTTTGATCAGGGTGCTCTTGCCACAGCCGTTGGTGCCAGCGAGACAGTGCACTTCGCCTGCCAGTAAGGTCAGGGAGATATCGCTCAGCGCGCGGTTGCCACCAAATGTTTTCGACAGATTCTCGAGCGCAATTAGCGTCTGTGGAATGACCTCTTGCATATCAGAGCCCCATTTTTACCAGTTTTGGCAGGTTGTCTTTATCCAGACTCTCTGTGTTGTTGCCGAGAATGGTATGCGTCGCTTCATCCACTTTGACTTTGCCGAGTCCTTCAATCGTCATACCGTCGGTGATCGGCTCTTTCTTCTGCATCATGTCGGCAATACGCACAAAGACTTCACCTGCGGTTTCCGGATTCCAGATGTAGCCGCCTTTAATAGCGTTACGCTGCACCAGCGAGGCACCCTGGCCCGGACTGAAGGAGCCGATGACGCAAACCTGGTCAATTTTTTTGCGGTTCATAACGGCACGCCCGGCACCAATCGGCCCCTGTGAACCAAACGCCATAATCCCTTTCAGATCGGGATATTTAGACATCAGCTCATTGGTGGTACGGATGGAGTCATCCAGCGATTCGCCGACGCCAAATTTGTCGGTAACCAGCTGCATGTTGGGATAGTGCTCTTTCTGATAATTGAGCGCGGCGTCGGTCCACTGCTGATGCAGCGGTACGGTCAGGCTGCCCACGTACATGGCGTATTTGCCTTCGTCATGCATGCACTTCGCCAGCGCTTTCATGTGATTGATTCCGTGGGTGGCGGCGTCAACCAGCTCAAAATCCCAGTTGGCACCCTGCTGGCCAGGAGACTCATGCGTAATCACTTCGATACCGGCGTCCCGCGCCCGTTTCAGCACCGGCTCCAGCACTTTCGGATCGTTAGGCACCACGCCGATGATGTCGACTTTCTGCGCAATCAAATCTTCAATGGCGCGCACCTGCAGTGCCGGGTCGGCAGCGGTAGGGCCTACCATCCATGCATCGATGCCGCGCTTCGCCGCCTCACTTTTAATGCCCGCTTCCATGGCGTTAAACCAGGGGATCCCCCCGATTTTAACGACGATACCCATGCGTAATTTATCAGCGGCCTGCGCGCCGGTGGCGGCAAACAGGGCAAGCAGAGAACAGGCGATAAGATGTTTTTTCATACAGACTCCTGGTTAATTTTTAATTAGCTGCATGGACTGATGACGCTGAGAACAGACAATGACGTTAACGCCATTCCACGCCAGCTCCTGCTCCAGCTCTTTATCTTTTAATTGGTCAGTTATCAGAAAATCGACATCACGGTAGTGACAAACACGGGCAAATGAGGGGCGCATAAATTTACTGCCATCCAGTAACAGATGTTTTCTTTCAGCGGCCAGCAACATTTGTTGTTTTAAATGCGCGTTATTCTCATTGCCTTCCCGTAAATATCCGTCATTACCCAAACTGCTACAGGAAAAAAAGATCTTATTAATCTGAAATTCACGCAGCGGCTGCTCAGCCACTACGCCGTGAAAATCCTCATCGCGGTCAGAATATTCTCCGCCAAGGCAGATAGTGCGAATGCTGCCGCGCGCTGCCAGCGTCTGCACGATGCGTAGCGAATTGGTTAGCACGGTTAACTCAATATCGGGCAGCTGGCGCGCCAGATACCAGCAGGTGGTACTGCTATCGAGTAAAATACAGTCACCCGGCGTAATAAAATCGAGCGCGCGCTTGGCAATGCTCATTTTTGCATCGACATGCTCATTAATACGCTGCCGAAAAGATAATTCGTTTTCTCTGCCAGCTCTGTTATTTCCCGGAGTGCTGGCGTTCTGTTTTTTTACCGGAACAGCACCACCATGACTGCGCTGTAATAATCCTCTTTTTTCCAGCTGACTTAAGTCGCGCCGTATGGTTTCCTGCGAAACCTGACATAGCGTGACCAGCTCTGAGACAATTACGCGGCCATTTATATTAAGTTCATTAATAATTCTTTGTTGTCTCTCAATCGGCAACATACTTATCCTCCGATGGCTATAAATTACTGGAAGCGGGCACGGGAAAATGTGGACTGGGCAGGAGTCCACGGTGGTAAAAAAAGAGGCCCGTTATTGAGTGATATAAGTTCGGTTATCAATGTAATGATTAACGGTTATTTGCATGCAATGTTGATATGGCTCACATAATTAACCCCTGAAGCGTCACAGTTAAAACAGATCCGATCACCAGCTTATTAATCCATAGCTACCATAGCATGACTGTTTATGACCGTTTGTGCGGGATTGACCGTTTCAGACTCCGCCCTGATAGTCGGGGAAATCTGATTGAGCCACTGTCAGGCGCAGTGGATGATAGGAACGCAGCGCACAACCTGTCCGTACGATGATGAATCGCTGATTTAATAAGCAGTTAATGCTGCTTTTCAGGCCGCTTCACACTTCCAGCCTGCTGATAACGCACGCAGTGCGCTATGATTTTCTTTCAAGGAATTCGGGGACCGGGTTGTTAATGTCGTATTGGATAAAGTCACTGCTCTTGAGCTCTCTGGCAGCCAGCGCCAGCGTGCAGGCTGAACCTCTGCAGAAGTCTTTTTCTGACTGGCAGCTCACCTGTAACAATGCGGCTTTTTGCGTGGCGCGCAGCTTTCCCGGCGACAATGGTCTGGTGATGACGCTGTCGCGCCACGCCGGCGTCGACGATCGCCCGCTGCTGCGTATCGATTACGGCAGCGCCTATACCGGCGCGCTGCCGGGTGGCCCGCTGAAAGATAACCTGCTGCTGGATCAGCGTCGCCTGAAGCCCGACCTTAAACACTGGACGGTTGAGCCGCATCATCTTGCTACCAGCAACGCTATCGCGATTGATGAGTTTCTGGGACAGACGCTGGACGCGAGTACGCTACAGCTGACATACCAGGCCAAAGCGGTGGTTCCGCTGCGCGGCCTGAAAGCGGCGCTGCTGCTGATGGATGATGTGCAGGGGCGCGTAAACGGGACCAGCGCATGGGTCAGACGTGGAGCGAAGTGGGATCTCCCGCCACCGCCATCGCTGCCATCGCTGCCGTCATCAGGCCCGCCGCCCGCGCCGCTGACGCAGGAGGAGACCAGCGGACTGATCGACTATGGAACCTGGCGCATCACTACCGATAACTGCTCGCTGGATCCGCTCCGGCGCGAGGTGAGCGTTGCGCCGCTGACCGACAGCAAAGCGCTGCTGCTGGTCAGCTGTGAAACCGGTGCCTATAACGTTATCGATCTGGCGTTTGAAGTGACGCGCAGCCAGCCCTACGTATCACGCGGGCTGACGCTGAATCTGCCTTTTACTCCCCCCGCGCGCAGCGACACGCAGCTGGAGCTGGTGAACGCCGAGTTTGATGCCAGTAATGGCCTGCTCTATACCTTCAGTAAAAATCGCGGGCTGGGTGATTGCGGTACGGCAACACGCTGGCAGTTTGATGGCAGCGCGTTTGTTCTGGCGGAATATGCGGAAGAGCAGATCTGCGATGCCTGGCACAGCAGCGACGACTGGCCCACGCTGTGGGTAAGCCAGCCGGCGCGCTGAGCGACTATCCGGATTTCAGGGGATCGCGCCGATCATCATCGGCGAACCCGTCTTGTTGCCCGCCAGCTCTGCCAGCAGATTATTTACGCCATCGCTCATGGGCGTAAAGCGGCTGAGCGGTGAACGGGTGACGACCACAAACACGCCAAGATTATGCTGCGGAATCATCGCCATATAGGTAATGAAGCCGCCGGCACCGCCGGTTTTCTGGATGATACCGGGCCGGCCCGCCTTGGGAGCCATATAGACCCAGCCCATACCCAGCGCATCGGCACGTCCGGGGACATCCATCCCTTCCACTTTGGTCAGCTGATCGCGCCGGTAGATCAGCGTCTGCAGGCGATCGATCTGCGGCGTGCGGTGGCTTACCGCTGAGTCGAGAAACTGCTGCATCCAGCGCGCCATATCATCAGGGGTGGAGTAGACGCCGCCGCTGCCGATCGCCGCCAGCGTGTTATTACAGGGGCTGGCACCTTTTTCCGGCACCATCAGGCGCTGGCACTGGTCCGGTGAGGGGGTAAAGGTGGTGTCCTTCATCCCCAGCGGGCGCGTGACTAACCGCTGCAGCAGCGCCGGATAGGGCGTGCCGCCCGCTTTCGCCAGCGCGTCAGCCAGCAGGTCAAACCCGAGGTTGGAGTAGGCCGCCTGAGTGCCGGGCGCGGCTTTCAGCGTGGCGTTGCGCAGCCACTGCCAGCGATCGCTTTTAGTTGGCCAGACAAACACCGGACGGTGCGGTTTACCGCCGGGCTGTTCGCGCGGCAGCGAGCCGGTGTGGGTGGCGAGGTTGATCAGACGGATCGACTGGCCGTTATAGGCCGGAACGCGCGCCCCCGGCGGGGCGTAGCGGCTGAGCGGGTCATCCAGGCGGATCTGCCCGCGCTCGGCCATTTTCACCATCACTTCGCTGGTCATCAGCTTGCTGAGTGACGCGATGCGGATAACGGAGTCCTGCTGCGGCCGGACATTATTACCGGGGCGGGTTTCGCCAAAGCTGGTAAAGACGCGCTGATTGCCGTCGATAGCGACCAGCGCCATGCCGGTTGCACCGCTGGCGTAAAAAATATGTTCGGCATAGCGATCGACAATCTGCGATGCCAGCAGGGGATCTGGTGATACCTGTGCCATACCGCTGACAGGCAGCACGGAGACCATCAGGGCCAGTAAAAATGAAGTCGGTTTTTTCAACGGGAGTGCGTCCGCTATCAGGATCGGAAGAAAACCTATAGTAATCAGTTTGCGCAGAGCGGGAAGGGGAAAACGCGATTTTTTTGTATAGAAAGTGAAAAAAAAAAACGGCCCTCACCGTTATCGGGGGAGGGCCGCGGGGCTTATGCCGGTTTCAGCAGCGATTCCGCCTGGCTTACCACGTTTTCAACGGTAAAGCCGAAGGCCGGGAACAGCTTGCCGGCCGGCGCAGATTCACCAAAGGTGGTCATACCGACGATTTTGCCGTCGATGCCGACATATTTGTACCAGTAGTCTGCAATACCTGCTTCAACCGCGACGCGGGCGCGTACGGTGGTGGGCAGCACAGATTCGCGGTAGGCGCTATCCTGCTTGTCGAACACATCGGTGCTGGGCAGTGAGACGACCCGGACCTTGTGGCCATCCGCGCTGAGTTTGGCTTCCGCTCCCAGCGTGATCTCCACTTCTGAACCGGTGGCGATTAGAATCACATCCGGCGTGCCGTCGCAATCCTTCAGGATATAGCCGCCGCGCGCGATGTTTTCGACCTGCGCCTGGCTGCGCTCGGGCTGCAGCAGGTTCTGACGGGAGAGGATCAGCGCGGTCGGGCCGTGATGACGCTCAACGGCTGCTTTCCATGCCACTGCGGTTTCGACCTGATCGCACGGACGCCAGGTGCTGAAGTTAGGCGTCAGACGCAGGCTCGCCAGCTGCTCGACCGGCTGGTGCGTCGGGCCATCTTCGCCCAGGCCGATAGAGTCATGGGTATAGACCATGATCTGGCGCGCTTTCATCAGCGCAGCCATACGTGCGGCGTTACGCGCGTACTCAACAAACATCAGGAAGGTTGCGGTATAAGGAACAAAGCCGCCATGATGCGCAATGCCGTTTGCAATCGCGGTCATCCCGAACTCACGCACGCCGTAGTGGATATAGTTCCCGGCCGCATCCTCTTTGATCGATTTTGAGCCTGACCAGATGGTGAGGTTACTCGGTGCCAGGTCAGCCGATCCGCCCAGGAATTCCGGCAGCAGTTTGCCAAAGGCTTCCAGCGTATTTTGTGACGCCTTGCGGCTGGCGATTTTCTGCGGATTCGCCTGCAGGTCGCGGATAAAGTCAGCGGTTTGACTTTCCCACTCTGCCGGCATTTCGCCGTTAAGACGACGGCTAAACTCCTGCGCCAGCTGCGGATGCGCCTGCTGGTAAGCGGCAAATTTCTCATCCCAGGCTTTTTCGTGCGCGGAACCCGCTTCTTTTGCATCCCACTGCTGATAGATATCCTGCGGGATTTCAAACGGCGCGTAGTTCCAGCCGAGCTGCTTACGCGTCAGCGCAATCTCTTCATCGCCCAGCGCGGCACCGTGCGACTCCTCTTTGCCCGCCTTGTTTGGCGAACCAAAGCCGATGGTAGTGCGGCAGATAATCAGCGATGGCTTATCGGTGACGCTCTGCGCCTCTTTAATCGCGGCGGCAACGGCGTCGGCGTCGTGACCATCAATGCCTTCAGCGCTGCCGATCACGTGCCAGTTATAGGACTCAAAGCGTTTATGCGTATCGTCGGTGAACCAGCCTTCGGTCTCACCATCGATAGAAATGCCGTTGTGATCGTAAAAGCCGATCAGCTTGCCGAGCCCCAGCGTGCCCGCCAGCGAACAGACCTCGTGCGAGATACCTTCCATCAGGCAGCCGTCGCCCATAAACACATAGGTGAAATGGTCGACAATATCGTGTCCTGGCTGGTTGAACTGCGCGGCCAGCGTACGCTCAGCAATCGCCAGACCTACCGCATTCGCCAGACCCTGGCCGAGCGGGCCGGTGGTGGTTTCGACGCCTGGCGTATAGCCAATTTCCGGATGTCCCGGCGTTTTTGAATGCAGCTGACGGAAGTTTTTCAGCTCTTCCATCGGCAGATCGTAACCGCTGAGATGCAGCAGGCTATAGAGCAGCATTGAGCCGTGGCCGTTAGAAAGGATAAAGCGGTCACGATCGGCCCAGGCCGGATTAGTGGGGTTATGTTTCAGGAAGTCGCGCCATAACACTTCCGCGATATCGGCCATGCCCATCGGCATACCTGGGTGACCGGAATTTGCTTTCTGTACCGCATCCATACTCAACGCGCGAATCGCGTTAGCCAACTCTCTGCGTGAAGACATAGGGTTCTCCCTTGTAGTGAAGCATCAGCGGGTCCGCCTCGGCTCGCCCGCACTCAACGGTGGTGCAATCAGAGGCGTGCTGCCAGCACATCTTCCAGTTTCTGCTGGTCAACGGCGAACTGGCGGATACCTTCAGAGAGTTTTTCAACCGCCATCGGATCCTGGTTGTGCTCCCAGCGGAACTCCGCTTCTGACAGCGGGGAAGGCTGATGGAAACCTTCGGTAGAAGGTTCCAGCTTGCGCTCAACCGGCGCATTGCTGTTCGCCAGCTCTTCCAGCAGGTTAGGGGAGAGAGTCAGACGATCGCAGCCCGCCAGAGCCAGAATCTGCTCAACTTTGCGGAAGCTGGCGCCCATGATCACCGTGCTGTAGCGATGCTTTTTATAGTAGTCATAGATGCGACGCACAGATTTCACGCCCGGATCTTCATCCACCACATAGGGGTCCATCGGCTTGCGCGTGTTGTACCAGTCGTAAATGCGGCCCACAAAAGGCGAGATCAGATAGACGCCCGCTTCGGCGCAGGCGCGCGCCTGTGCAAAGGAGAACAGCAGCGTCAGGTTGCACTTAATACCGTTTTTCTCCAGCTCTTCAGCCGCTTTGATCCCTTCCCAGGTTGAGGCGAGCTTGATAAGAATACGTGAGCGGTCGATACCGTGCTCTTCATACAGGCGTACCAGCTTTTCCGCTTTGGTTACGCACATACCGCGATCGAAAGAGAGGCGGGCGTCAACTTCAGTTGAAACGCGGCCCGGCACGCTTTTCAGGATTTCCATGCCGAGGTTGACAGCCACTTTGTCGCTGGCGTTGATAATCTGCGTCTCTTTACTGCCACCCTGCTTTTTCGCATAGTCGATGGCGTCATCAATCAGGTGTTTATAAGCGTCAAGACCGGCAGCTTTCAGGATCAGAGAAGGGTTGGTAGTGGCATCTTCCGGATTGTAATGACGAATGGATTCGATATCGCCACTGTCCGCCACCACGGTGGTGAACTGTTTTAGTGCGTCTAGCTGGTTCATCGCTTAACTCCTTGATTAGCAATATTGTGGGCAAAAGAATGCCGGGCAACCGTCGCCTTGTCTGCGCCCTTTGCTGGGAATAGTGGTTCCACACAGTGCTACAGACGCCCGCTGATTAAAATGCGTTTTCTCTGATTATGGCGTGGCGGAGAGAGAGGCGGCGTAATCGGTTCAGCCATGTTTTGCCATCTTCAAGCATAGCAGCTTGCGCCGGAGATGCAGGCGAGGCGGTAAGTTCGTTGTCAGATGGGGCGGTAGCCTTCGCCCTGGCCGCGTGCTGCTGCACCGGGGCAGGTTCCGTTCGCCACGGAGGCTGGTGCCGGTTCCGTTCGCCGTCAGCTGCGGCGGCAGCCTGTGCCCCGGCACGGCGACCGGGCAGAGGACGCCTGGCCGCGCCCTCTGCACTCCCCGGCCCTGCGCCAGCCCCGTCCGCCGCTGCGCGGTTCCCTCGCTC
>NZ_VWUF01000009.1:0-149521 GCF_008631385.1 Pantoea sp. M_9
AGGGTCGCCATTCATGGCGACCGTGTCGATGCCCGCACCGGATCCGATGACGCGGTTTATTACGGCACCGCAGGGTCGCCGTTCATGGCGACCGCGTCGATGCCCGCACCGTATTCGATAACGCGGTTTATTACGGCACCGTAGGGGCGTCATTCATGGCGACCGTGTCGATGCCCGCACCGGATCCGATAACGCGGTTTATTACGGCACCGCAGGGGCGTCAATAATGACGCCCTGGTCGATTTCCGCACCGGATCCGATGACACGGTTTATTACGGCACCGCAGGGGCGTCATTAATGACGCCCTGGTCGATACCTGCATCAAACCAGGAGCGCATAAATGCGCCCCTGCGTGCTGACCTTAATCTACTTCCCGCTCATCATCTGGCTGGTCGAGAACGGTGTAAGCCACCGCGCAGAACAGCGAATTAAGGCGCTTCATATCTCCCAGCAGTCCCAGATGCAGCGAGCTGGTCTCAATGCTCTGCACATTATTCAGATGCAGTCGCTCCACGTGCGAATGAGAGAAACGGCGGATCAGAATACGGAAGCGATGTTTGGCCCGCCGCAGGCGTTTCGCGCTGGTGATATCATGCGACAGAAATACCGAAAGGCTCAGGCGCAGATTATTCAGCACCTGCTCCTGCAGCGTATTCAGCTCTTCCAGCCCTTCTGCCGAAAAGGCCCGCCGCGCCTGTAACGATTTATCCGCAACGTCACCGCTCATGCGCTCAATGATGTCACCCGCCTGTTCAAGATTCAGCGCCATTTCAATAATTTCAGCCCAGCGCCGCGCATCCTCCTCCGCCAGATCTTCGCGCGGCATGCGGGCCAGATAGAGTTTGATGGCGGTATAGAGCACGTCAACATCATCATCCAGCTGCCGCACCCGGTGCGCTTCACGCAGTTCGCCCCGAACCACGCGGCTGAACGACTCCAGCATCTGCTCCAGCACGTCGCCCATGCGCAGGGTCTCACGCGCGGCATTGACCAGCGCCAGCGCAGGCGTATCCAGCGCGCTTTTATCCAGATGTCTGGGCTTGAGGTGCGCCTGATGCTCTGCATCGTCAGAAATCATACGCTGGCAGAGTCGCGCCATCGGCGCCGCAAACGGCACCATAATCAGGCAGCGTGCCAGGTTGTAAAAAACGTGGAAAAAGATCACCAGCTCTTCATCATTCACCGGCAGCCGATCCAGCAGCTCAGCAATCAAATCAACAAACGGCAGTACCGCAATGCTGCCGATAAGCTTGAACAGCAGGCTGCCGAGCGCCACCCGCTTGCCAGCCGCATTGGAACCGCTGGCGTTGATCATCGCCAGCAGGCCGCTGCCGAGGTTGGCACCAATGACCAGACAGAGCGCAACCTTAAATGAGATCACCCCGGCGGCGGTCAGGGTTGCGGTGATCAGCACCGCCGCCAGGCTGGAGTAGCTAATGATGGCAAAAACGGCGCCGATTAACGCGTCCAGCAGCGTATCGCCGGTCAGGGTGGAGAAGAGCACCTGTACGCCCGAAGCCTGCGTTATCGGACGTGCAGCGGTGACAATCAGCTGCAGCGCCAGCAGGATCAGCCCGAGGCCAATGGCGGCACGGCCCATCTGTCCGACGCGCGTCTGTTTGCGGCTGAGAAAAAAGACCACGCCAAAAAAGATAAACAGCGGGGAGAGCCAGGAGAGATCGAAGGTCAGCACGCGCGCCATAATGGCTGTGCCGACGTCAGCCCCCAGTACCACGACCAGGGCAGGTGTCAGGCTGACCAGGTTTTGCGCCACAAACGAGGTGACCAGCAGCGTGGTGGCGTTGCTGCTCTGTACCAGAGCGGTAACGCCGATACCGGCCAGAAAAGCCATCGGTTTTTTTTCCACGCTGCGGCTCAGTACCCGACGCAAATCGGCACCGTACACGCGCATGATGCCGGTGCGCACAATGTGGGTGCCCCAGACCAGCAGTGCGACAGCAGAAAGCAGATTGAGCAGAGTTAACACGGTCGCAGACTCCTGTATGCCAGGCAAAAAGCAGCCAGCTGCCTGCCTGGCAAACACGGCAGCGGGGGGAAAACCGGTAGCGCACCGCATGAATTTTTCGTTAGATATAAATAACCTGAAGCGGCGTCGACCTGTTAACTGTAGCTGAATCCGGTTCACTGCGATGAGATATCCGCGGCGTTTACGCTGCCCCTGACGGAGAACCGCTACCTTAACGTCATATTGTGATTCAGATCACATTGCAGCATGATAGCGCTCTTCTCATTTGCGCATTAAGGACGCAGCAATGACAGATAAATCAGCCGCCGGTCAGCTTATCGCGACGGTGCTGCAGTGGGTACTTAACATCGGCCTGTTGATCCTGGCCGTGATCCTGGTGGTATTTCTCGGCAAGGAGACGATTCATCTGGCTAACGTGCTGTTCAGCACCGGTGAACAGGCGTCATCCTATCTGCTGATTGAAGGCATTGTGATCTACTTTCTCTACTTTGAATTTATCGCGCTGATTGTGAAATATTTTCAGTCGGGCTATCACTTTCCGCTGCGCTACTTTGTTTATATCGGGATCACCGCCATTATCCGGCTGATTATCGTTGACCACAAAAACCCGTTTGACACGCTCTGCTATTCCGCTGCGATCCTGATCCTGGTGGTCACGCTGTGGCTGGCAAACAGCAACCGGCTGAAGCGCGAATAGCGTTCCTTATCATCTCTGGCGCTCGCGGCCGTGCCAGCGGCCGTGCTCTGCGGTAAACTAAGGCAACTTTTTTGCCGGAGATCGCCTGATGTCGCACGATGCGCTGCGCCAGTTATATGCCCTGCAGTGGTTACCCGCCTCCTCGCTGCTGCCCGCACCGCTGACCGACTGGCTGATGGAAGAAGATTCCATGACGCGCCGTTTTGAGCAGCACTGCCGGCAGGTTACCGTTCAACCCATCCGTGAAGGCTTTGTCAGCGCGGCGGAAGTGGCAGCAGAAGCGGCTTTTCTGCCGGACGATACGCGCTTCTGGCTGCGTGAAATTGTGCTGTGCGGCGACGGCGAGCCGTGGCTGCTGGGCCGCACCGTAGTGCCCGAGAGTACGCTGCAGGGACCGGAGCAGATGCTGCAGCAGCTTGGCACGCGCCCGCTGGGGCGCTATCTTTTTGCCTCTTCAGCGCTGAGCCGCGATTTTATTCATCCCGGCCAGGCCGGCGATTTGTGGGGACGGCGTTCTCGCCTGCGCCTTTCGGAGAAGCCCCTTCTGTTAACTGAACTTTTTTTACCGGCATCGCCGCTTTACCGCGCGCTGCAGCAAGGATGAAACCTGTGCAAAAATCACTACCTGTAAGCAAATGGCAGGCTTATAGCCGCCTGATGCGCATCGACAAACCTATCGGCACGCTGCTGCTGATGTGGCCCACGCTCTGGGCGCTGTGGCTGGCTGGCATGGCGGTGCCGCCGCTCCCGGTGCTGATCGTGTTTGTGCTTGGCGTCATCGTTATGCGCGCTGCCGGCTGCGTCATTAATGATTACGCCGATCGCAAAGTGGATGGTCATGTCAAACGCACCGCCGGCCGGCCGCTGGCGAGCGGGGCGGTTTCAGAGAAAGAGGCAAAGCTGCTGTTTGCCGCGCTGGGCCTGCTGGCGTTTATGCTGGTGCTGACCATGAATCGCATGACCATTCTGCTCTCTTTTGGCGGGCTGGCGCTGGCGTGGGTCTACCCCTTTATGAAACGCTATACCCATCTGCCGCAGGTGGTACTTGGCGCAGCCTTTGGCTGGGCGATCCCGATGGGATGGGCTGCAGTAAGTGAGTCCTTACCTTTAGTCTGCTGGCTGGTGTTCTTCGCTAACATCTGCTGGACGGTGGCCTACGATACCCAGTACGCCATGGTGGATCGCGATGACGATCTGAAAATAGGCGTTAAATCTACGGCGATTCTGTTTGGTCGTTTTGACAAGCTGATTATTGGCCTGCTGCAGCTGGCTACGCTGGGGCTGATGGCGCTGGTGGGAAGTATGCTGAATCTGAACGGGGCATTCTACTGGTCACTGCTGGCTGCCGGCGCGCTGTTTGTCTATCAGCAAAGCCTGATCGCCCGCCGCGAACGCGACGCCTGCTTTCAGGCCTTTCTGAACAACAACTACGTTGGACTGGTGCTGTTTGCTGGCGTGCTGCTGAATACGCAGCCGTTTCTGGCGCTGTTCTGAACCGGCAGGGACGCATCATGCGTCCCTGCCTTGCCTTACTCGTGTGCGATCGCACTCTCAATCGTCAGACGCACGTCGCTGGTGACCAGCTCCGCCAGCATCTGCCACATCGCGTGCGTGCGCTCCGCATCGGCATCACCTGAGTCGCTGATATAGCGCTCATCGCGCAGCGTCAGTACCAGCGTGGTAAATACCGCCTTATCAAAGAACTCCGGCGCATTGATACCGTGCAGCACTGACAGACGCTGCGCCAGCGTGCGGCTCTCTTTCTCCAGCGTGCCACGGTTGATCGTGGGTTTGGCACTGAGAATGGCGAAAGTGATCGCAAAGCGCTGCAGCGTTTCGCGAATACCGGCTGCCAGCAGCTGCAGCGAGCGATAGCGCGCGGTGCTCAGCTTAATCTGCCCATCCAGCTGCGTTACCAGCCCCTGTCGCGCCATCTCCGCACACAGCGCACTGAGCAGCGCCGGCAGTTCGGCATTTTCCCAGCGCAGGAACAGTTCACTTTTCAGCATCGGATAGACCAGGCTTACCTGGCGCAAAAGCTCTGCTTCGCTGATTTCGCGGTGCTGCTGCACAATCGCGGCAATCAGCGACGGCATCACCAGCATGTGCTGAATGTTATTCCGGTAGTAGGTCATCAGCACGGCCTGCTCGCGCGGCAGAATAATGATATCGCCAATGCTGTCCTGCTCGGTTTCAAACTTGTTCATGCCCATCGCGTGATCCAGCAGCGCTTCGGCGCTCAGATCGGGCACCGTCGCTTCCGGTGAATAGGGCACGTTGCGCAGCAGCTGAGTGTAGCACTCCAGCTGCTCCGTCAGCTGCTCACGCGTCAGAGAGCGCTGGCGCGACGCCAGCAGCGCGGTCACACACAGATTCATGGCGTTGGCCGCACCCGCTTCGTTAATGCGCACCATCAGGCGGGCAGCGATATCGTTTACCGCTGGCGTCATCCACGCGGGACGCTGCGGATCGATAGGGTCGATCGCCTCGCGCCACTCGGGAATATGCTTGTTCAGGTAGTTAACCAGCGGCAGCGGTTCGCCAAAGTTAACGTAGCCCTGACCGAGATTGCGCAGCTTACGCAGGCCGCGCACCATCTGTACAAAGCCCTCTTTCTCTTTGGCCGCGCCGCGCAGCTCTTTGGCGTAAGTACCCACTTCCATTACGTGCTCATAGCCGATATAGATCGGTACAAACGTAATCGGGCGGCTGCCGCCGCGCAGCAGCGCCTGCAGCGTCATTGAGAGCGTGCCGGTTTTAGGATCGAGCAGGCGGCCAGTACGCGAGCGTCCGCCCTCAACAAAGTACTCAACCGAGTAACCGCGGCTGAACAGCTCGCCCAGATATTCGCGGAATACGGTGGAGTAGAGTTTATTGCCCTTAAAGGTACGGCGAATAAAGAAGGCCCCCAGCCGGCGGAAAATGGGGCCGGCTGGCCAGAAGTTGAGATTGATACCGGCAGCGATGTGCGGCGGCACCAGCCCCTGATGATAAAGCACATAGGAGAGCAGCAGGTAATCCATATGGCTGCGGTGGCAGGGCACATAGACTATTTCATGACCATCCTGCGCCAGCTGACGCACGCGCTCGCCGCCGTTGACGCTTATGCCCTGATAGAGGCGGCTCCAGAGCCAGCCCATGATGCGGTCGGTAACGCGGATCGCCTCATATGAGAAGTCTGCCGCGATCTCTTCCATCATCTCAACGGCGTTTTGCTGCGCTTTTTCATGCGAAATCTTTTTGCTGCGCGCTTCATCTTCAACCGCTTTTTCAATCGCCTTCGACTGCAGCAGCTTGTTGAACAGATCCTGACGGGCGGGCAGGCTGGGTCCTACCGCGGCCAGACGCTGGCGGGCAAAGTGAATACGCGCCACGCGCGCCAGCTTCTGTGCAATCGACTTATCCGTGCCGTGTTCGGTCGCCATCTGGCGCAGCGAGACGGTGGAAGAGAAGCGGACGAAGCTGTCGCGGCCGTGCCAGAGAATGGCGAAAAACTTCTGTACGCCATTCAGTACGCGCAGATGCGGCGTAGGCTCGCCCTGAATTTCACGCCCTGGCGCACGGCCAAACATCACCGCCACCGGCAGCATCTGGACATCCAGCTGCGGGTTATTACGGTGCAGATCCAGATAGTCGTGAAACAGTTTCACTGACTCCGGGTTCGCCACGTAGTAAGGAAAGACACGCGGGCCATCATGGATAAACACATGACGCGGCAGCAGCGTGCCGTCAATCTCCAGCGGCGCGAGCGGATCGGGCAGATCAAGCCGCAGACACTGGTTACGCAATGTAAGCAGGTCCGCCTTTGAATCATAAGGCAAAACATACATTACGGGACGGGTGGGATCGATACCGTGCTCCGAAACCGGATCGGTCGGTATGACCTTACTTTTTACCAAAATAGAGAGTGGTAAATTCAATAATTTGTAATAGAGTTTACGCCAACCTGACATAGACAACTTGAAGCCTCTTGTTAGCAAAGCGCGGCAAGCATACCAGAAAGTGCAGCGAAGATCTGTGGCTGTGCCATCGCACGCTGCGCACTCATTGACGCCAAAATTACTCAAGGGTTCCCTATTCATGGCAAATAACGTTACCGGCCTGCTGCGTATCATCAAAGCGGCGGGCTACTCCTGGCAGGGCATTCGCGCGGCCTGGCAACATGAAGCGGCCTTTCGTCAGGAGGCCGTTGCAGCGGTGATTGCGGTGGTCGTCGCCTGCTGGCTGGATGTGGACGCAGTGACGCGCGTGCTGCTGATTGGTTCGGTGATACTGGTGGTGGTAGTGGAAATCCTCAACAGCGCGATTGAGGCGGTGGTCGACAGAATCGGCCAGGAGCGTCATCCGCTGGCGGGCCGCGCCAAGGATATGGGTTCTGCCGCCGTGCTGCTGACGATCCTTCTCGCGCTGTTTGTCTGGATCACGCTGCTCTGGCCGCGCGCATATTAAGGCCGCCCGTACCGAGATATCGCTGATTTTTGCCGCAGCTGCGGTTTTCATTTCGCCAATACCTGTATATACTCACAGCGACTGTATAAACAACCAGGGGGCGGGATGAAAGCGTTAACCAGCAGGCAGCAGCAGGTCTATGACCTGATTCGCGACCATATTAATTCAACCGGCATGCCGCCAACGCGTGCTGAAATTGCTTCACAGCTGGGCTTCCGCTCACCCAATGCGGCTGAAGAGCACCTGAAAGCGCTGGCGCGTAAAGGAGTCATTGAGATTGTCTCTGGCGCCTCGCGCGGCATTCGCTTGCTGATGGAAGAAGAGACAAGCGGCGGACTGCCGCTGATCGGGCGTGTCGCTGCCGGCGAGCCGCTGCTGGCTCAGGAGCACATCGAGACCCACTATCAGGTCGATGCTAACCTGTTCAAGCCGAGCGCGGATTTTCTGCTGCGCGTTAGCGGCATGTCGATGAAAGATATCGGAATTATGGATGGCGATCTGCTTGCCGTGCATAAAACCCAGGATGTGCGTAATGGCCAGGTCGTGGTAGCGCGCATTGATGACGAAGTCACCGTAAAACGCTGGAAAAAGCAGGGTGCTATCGTGCATCTGCTGCCGGAAAACAGCGATTTTCAGCCTATCGAAGTGGATACGCGCCAGCAGTCTCTGACCGTTGAAGGTCTGGCTGTCGGTATTGTCCGCACCGGTGAATGGCTGTAATACCTGGTTAGTCCCCCCGCTGCGGCCTGTGCCTGCACAGGCCGCGGTCTGCTATATTACCCCTCTGCTTCCAACCGTGGCGCCGTGCAGCTGCATGAGGCGCGTTGCCCGCAATAACAGGACTGGCTGATGCCGCTGTTTACCTCTTCTGATCGTACGCTCTGGCGCCTGGCGCTGCCCATGATCCTCTCTAATATCAGCGTACCGCTGCTGGGCATTGTGGATACGGCTATCATTGGCCACCTCGACAGCCCGGTTTACCTCGGCGGCGTAGCCGTGGGCGCAACGGCCACCAGCTTTGTCTTTATGCTGCTGCTCTTTTTGCGCATGAGCACCACTGGCCTGACGGCGCAGGCGTTCGGCGCCGGCAATAAGCCAGCGCTGGCGCGCGCGCTGATCCAGCCGATGCTGATTGCGCTGGCGGCAGGCGTGCTGTTCATTGTGCTACGAACGCCGGTCAGCGAGCTGGCAGCCGCGCTGATGGGCGGCAGCGAGGCGGTGCAGCAGCAGGCGCAAACCTTTATCGCTATCCGCTGGCTCAGCGCGCCTGCCACGCTGGCAAACCTGGTGATCCTCGGCTGGCTGCTCGGCGTACAGTATGCGCGCGCGCCGATGGTGCTGCTTATTACCGGCAACGTCGTGAATATCCTGCTCGATCTGCTGTTTGTTCTGCAGTGGCACTGGGGCGTGGCGGGCGCCGCAGCGGCCACCGCCGTCGCGGACTATGTGACGCTGGCCGTGGGGGTTTGGATGGTGGCGCGGGTGCTGGCGCTGCGCGGCATATCATTTTCGCTGCTTAAAGCCAGCTGGCGCGGCGACGCCGCGCGCCTGTTCCGGCTTAACCGCGACATCATGCTGCGTTCGCTGCTGCTGCAGCTCTGTTTCGCCTCGCTGACGCTGCTGGGCGCGCGACTCGGCGCTGACGTGGTCGCGGTCAATGCGGTATTGCTGATGTTCCTGACTTTTACCGCCTATGCGCTGGATGGTTTTGCGTATGCGGTGGAAGCCTGCTCCGGTGAGGCGACCGGCGCAGGCGATCGCAGCCGGCTGCGGCTGATTTGGTATGCCGCCTGCCGGCAGGCGGGCATTGTGGCGCTGCTGTTCGCTGTGATTTACGCCCTCTGCGGCCCGGCAATTGTTGCGCTGCTTACCTCGATTGAGTCGCTGCGTGAGGCGGCCGACCGCTATCTTATCTGGCAGGTGATCCTGCCGCTGGCTGGCGTCTGGTGCTATCTGCTGGATGGGATGTTTATCGGAGCCACGCGCGGCCGGGATATGCGCAACAGCATGCTGCTGGCGGCGCTGGGCTATGCGCTGACGCTGCTGACGCTGCCGTGGCTCGGAAATCATGGTTTATGGCTGGCTATTACCGTATTCCTCGCGCTGAGAGGCATTACGCTCGGGCTGATCTGGCGTCATCACTGGCAGCGCGACAGCTGGTTCAGCGTGTGATGTCAGCCGATCGGCCAGCAGCGCATAAAACTGGCAGTTTGTGCTGCAGCGGTTAACCTTAACGTGACAGCACGCAGGTTATATGGCGGTTCAGCCCGCGTCAGGGTGGCCACCGTCTGGCTCAGCAAACCGGGGAGAGATGCGATGAACCGAGATGAAGCGAGTGGCAGCTGGAAACAGTTTAAAGGAAAATGCAAAGAGCAGTGGGGCAAGCTGACCGATGATGACCTGAGCGTGATCGAAGGCAGACGCGACCAGCTGATCGGCAAGATTCAGGAGCGCTACGGCTATGCCAGAGCAGAAGCGGAGCGCGAAGTAAACGAATGGGAAAGCCGGCACAACGATCCACACAGCTAGTGCCACTCCCGCTTCAGCGCATAACTCGCCCGCATGCCTTCAGGCGTGTGCTCAGCCCTTTTTGCCGCGTTTTTTACTCATCGCTTCATGATCGTGCGCACAGCTGGCGTGCTGTGTACAGGCGGCAATTTCCGCACAGTTTTCGCACAGGCCGTGCGCTTCAATTACCGTATGGCGCAGGCTGAAGTTTGCCTGGTCAGCCAGTCCCGCAATGATTTTTTCCACGCCGTGCGCCTGCTGTTCACTCACTGCGGCGCAGCTGTCGCAAACCAGCATGACAGAGCTGTGGGCCGGCTCATTAAAATGATGGCAGACCACATAGCTGTTGTTGGACTCCACGCGGTGGATAAATCCCTGCTCCAGCAAAAAGTCGAGGGCGCGGTAAATCGTGGGCGGCTTCGCCTGAGGCTCACTTGTACGCAGCTGATCCAGCAGATCGTAGGCGCTGACAGAACCTTTCTGCTCAGCCATCAGGCGCAGTACTTCGGCACGCTGTGGCGTAAGACGCACGCCGCGATCGAGACAGAGCGCCTCAACCTGGGTCAGCAGCTGCGCTGGGGTAAGAGTTGACATAATGTTCTCCGGCTAACAGGTGATGTTATTTTATCACACTCCATCCGCCCATGCTGTTTTTGCCTGCCCTGGCCGAAGCGTGCTGTCGATCACACTTATCCGGCAATTTTAAGCGTGTTTCATGCGCTATTTTTGCTTTGCAAGTGACCAGATTCCCGTTATGGTTCAGGCAGGCTAAAGTTATCACTGGCCTTATAAGAGCAATAATTCGCCTGAGTGGCTAAAAAAAGCGCAGTGTGGCGCAATCGTGTCCAATTCTGCGAACAGCAGTGCTTATCCCTTTCAGTTCACAGCAATGAAGCGTTAGCCGCCATTCAGAATAGCGGTTAACACCATTATTTCGCCTACGCGACACTCAATAATTTTTTAAGGTGATAGCAGCCTCATGATGACAACACGCTTTACGCTGGCCCGGGTGGCTTATTTTGCTGGTTTAAACGCGCTGCTGGTTTCCTCTTCAGCGCTGGCCGCGGGAACCTGGTATGATGCGCGCAATGATGCGATGGGCGGAACCGGTGTTGCGTCGTCGCACTGGAGTTCTGCCGTGCTGGCTAACCCGGCGCTGATGACGCGCGCGCAGCCGGAAGAGAACGCCGGCATTATTTTTCCCTCTGCCGGGTTGCAGGTTACAGATAAAGACAAGCTGGTCGATCGCATTGATGACATCACCGATACGGTTGATCGCTATCGCGACGTGATTGATAACATCAACGCGAATCTGATCTCAGATCCGTTCGCCGCCATTGATGCCGTACCGCAGCTGCGTGCCGCAGCCGGTGATATGGCCGATCAGCTGCGCGGGCTTAAAGGTAACAAAGCGGATGCCACCGCTGGCGTTGCGCTGGCCGTCACCGTTCCCAATGCGACGCTGCCGTTTGCTTTTATTACCAAAGCCTATGGCACCGCCCATATCCGGGCCAATGTGGCTCAGAGCGATATCGATTATCTGGATAGTCTGGCAAACGGGGTGTTTCCGCAGCCGGGCGATCAGGATAAGCTGCGCTCCAGCGCGAACGGGCTGGCAGCGCTGGTCACCGATTATGGTATCGCCATGGCACATGAGTTCACGGTTGCCGGTCACCCGGTCTCGCTCGGTATTACGCCCAAGCTGCAGAAGACCTGGCTCTACAACTACAGCGCCAGCGTCTATAACTACGATAAAAACGATCTCAAAAACGGACGCTATCGCAGTTCAGACACCGGCTTTAACGTTGATGCCGGTCTCGCAACCGCGCTTGCTGAAAACTGGACGTTTGGTCTGACCGGGCAGAACCTGATCTCACGCGATCTGGAAACCAAAGTCGTCAATGGCTATCGCGATACCTATCAAATCCGTCCGCTGGTAACGACCGGACTGGCATGGGAGCGCGGGCCGGTTACCCTGACCGGCGATGTGGATCTGACGGAAACCAAACGCTTTAAGTCGCAGGAGAGCAGCCAGTATGCAGGCGCAGGCGCGGAATATCGCGTGCTCGACTGGCTGGCACTGCGCGCAGGCTACCGCGCCGATCTGAAATCAAATGACGTTAACGTGGTTACCGCCGGCCTTGGGCTGTCGCCGTTTAATAATGCGGTGCATCTGGATCTCGCGGGCTCCGCCGGTAAAGATCGTACCTGGGGTGCGATGGTACAGCTCGGCTTTAACTTCTGACGGGTCTGTCACGGGCGGCTGTGTCGTCCGTGACGGCTGTGGTATCATTGCGCAGTTTCTCATCATTTAACTCCGGATTTACTGCGCTTCATGACTGATAACTTCTCTTCGCAACGTTTCTCTATCGCGCCGATGCTCGACTGGACCGATCGTCACTGCCGCTATTTTCATCGCAAGCTGACCGGCGATACGCTGCTCTATACCGAAATGGTGACGACCGGCGCGATTATTCACGGCAAAGGCGATTACCTTGCCTATAGCGAAGAGGAGCATCCGGTTGCGCTGCAGCTGGGCGGCAGCGATCCGGCGGCGCTGGCGCAGTGTGCCAGCCTGGCTGAGGCGCGCGGTTACGATCAGATCAACCTTAACGTGGGCTGTCCTTCCGACCGCGTACAGAATGGTCGCTTTGGTGCCTGCCTGATGGCGGATGCGAACCTGGTGGCTGACTGCATTAAAGCGATGCGCGATGTGGTTTCTATTCCGGTCACGGTAAAAACCCGCATCGGTATTGATGAGCAGGACAGCTACGCGTTTCTGCGCGACTTTACCGGCACCGTGGCAGAGCGGGGCGGCTGCGACACCTTTATCATTCACGCCCGCAAAGCCTGGCTGTCAGGCCTGAGCCCTAAAGAGAACCGGGAGATCCCGCCGCTGGACTATCCGCGCGTTTATCAGCTAAAACGCGATTTTCCGGCGCTGACCATGGCGATCAACGGCGGGGTAAAAACGCTGGAAGAGGCGAAGACGCACCTGATGCATCTGGATGGCGTGATGATGGGCCGCGAAGCGTATCAAAATCCTTCCGTGCTGGCGCAGGTTGACCGCGAGCTTTTTGGCCGCACAACGCCGGCAGTGGATCTGGTTGCCGTTGTGCGTTCAATGTATCCCTATATCGAAGCAGAGCTGACGCAGGGCACCTATCTGGGGCACGTGACCCGGCATATGCTGGGGCTGTTTCAGGGTATTCCGGGCGCCCGCCAGTGGCGACGTTATCTGAGTGAAAACGCACATAAACCGGGTGCTGATGTGCGGGTGCTGGAAGCCGCGCTGGCGCTGGTGGCCGATCGCATCCCTCAGGAAGCGTAATCCGCGTTCTCTGAAAACCGCAGCAAAAATGGTGCGGTTTTATTTTGCCTGAAACCTGGTTTTTTTCACCACGTTTACTGAAGCACTCTGAAGAAATCCAATTCAGTCAATGGCTTATAAAGTTACCAATCTGGCACGGAAATTGTATCTGTCTGCAGAGTCCTGACAGAGGAGAATAGACGTGGAAATTGTATTTGTGCTTGGGTTCTTTTTAATGCTGTTGCTGACCGGCGTTTCCCTGCTGGGGGTGATTGCGGCTTTAGCCGTTGCCACCGCGCTGATGTTTTTAACCGGCCTGTTTGCCTTTGTTATAAAAATGTTACCCTGGCTGCTGCTGGCCGTGGTCGCCGTCTGGATCTGGCGCAGCGTTACCACACCGGGTAGCAGCACCAGGCTAAACCGGCTCAGGAGAAAAATCAGCAGGATGGAGCGACGCGGCTGGTAAAAAATGCGGCTCAGATCACAGCGCTGAATTCCGCTGGCGCTAAATAAAGCGAAAACATATTTTTTACTTATGTTTTCTGCCACTATATGAATACAGATTCAGTCCCGCTGTCCCTACACAAGCGCGAACTAAAAAAAGAATCAGGGGCTTCCTTCAGGAAGCCCTCTTTTTTTGCCTGAATCAGGGCAACAGCAGACTGGAGCCCTTGGTCGCACGACTTTCCAGTATCTGATGCGCGCGCATGGCATCGCGTAGCGGGAACTTCTGCTGCTCCGGTACGTTTACCTGAATGGCGCGGCTGGCTATCAGGGAAAAGAGTTCACTGCTCGCCTGCTCCAGCTCCTCACGGTTAGTGATATAGCCAAACAGCGACGGGCGGGTGACAAACAGGGAGCCTTTCTTATTAAGAATCCCTAAATCCACGCCGGTTACCGGGCCGGAGGCGTTGCCAAAGCTGACCAGCAGCCCGTGGCGCTGCAAAGAATCGAGCGACGGTTCCCAGGTATCCTTGCCGACAGAGTCATACACCACGGCCACTTTTTTCCCCTGCGTCAGTTCGCTGACGCGCTGTGCAATATTCTCTTCGCGATAGTTAATGGTGGCCCATGCGCCAGCCGCTTTGGCAATCTGCGCTTTTTCGGCAGAACCCACCGTGCCGATAAGATGGGCACCCAGCGCTTTAGCCCACTGGCAGGCAATCAGACCCACACCGCCTGCGGCAGCATGAAACAGGAACGTCTCATCCGCTTTGACTTTCCACGTCTGACGCAGCAGATACTGGACCGTCAGCCCTTTAAGAAATGAGGCCGCCGCCGTTTCAAAAGAGATACTTTCCGGCAGCAGCGCCAGTCGCTCTTCCGCAACGTTGTGAATTTCACTGTAAGCGCCCAGCGCGGCCTGACAGTAAACCACCCGGTCGCCAGGCTGAAAACGCGTGACCGCTGCGCCCACTTTGCTGACCACGCCCGCCGCTTCTGTACCGAGTCCGGAAGGAAACGCTGAAACCGGGTAGAGCCCGCTGCGCACATAGGTGTCGATATAGTTGATACCTATCGCGCGGTTTTCTACCTGCACCTCATGCTCAGCCGGATCGGCAGGATCAAAATCTGCCCACTGCAAAACCTCCGGGCCACCGTGCTGACTGAACTGAATACGCTTTGCCATGCTGACTCCTGTGAATGTTCATCCGGGGGCGGTATACTTGCGCGTCCCTTTCACGATCGGTAATGCATTCACTATGGCAGGAAATAAACCCACCAACAAATCGAACGAACCCCGCGATCGGCAGCTGGAAGGCGTAAAAATGCCGCCGCACTCCATAGAAGCGGAGCAGTCGGTGCTGGGTGGGTTGATGCTGGACAACGAGCGCTGGGACAACGTCTCTGAGCGCGTTGTCGCAGACGATTTTTTTAACCGCTCGCACCGCATGATTTTTGCTGAGATGCAGCGGCTGCTGGAGCTGGGCCAGCCTATCGACCTGATCACGCTGTCAGAATCGCTGGAAACGCGCGGCGAGCTGGAGATGGCGGGTGGCTTTGCCTATCTGGCCGAGCTCGCGAAAAATACGCCAAGCGCGGCCAACATTGGCGCCTATGCAGATATCGTGCGCGAACGTGCGGTAGTGCGTGAGATGATCGCGGTTGCCAATCAGATTGCCGACGCCGGTTACGATCCGCAGGGGCGGAGCAGTGAAGACCTGCTCGATTTTGCCGAATCCAACGTCTTTAAAATCGCCGAGCAGCGCGCAAATAAGGATGACGGCCCGCAGAACATCGAGCAGATCCTTGAAGCCACCGTGTCCCGTATTGAAGCGCTGGTCTCAACGCCGCACGATGGCGTAACCGGCGTAGATACCGGCTATCAGGATCTGAACAAAAAAACGGCTGGCCTGCAGAGGTCCGATTTGATTATCGTGGCGGCGCGCCCCTCAATGGGTAAAACCACCTTCGCCATGAACCTGTGCGAAAACGCCGCGATGCTCAATGAGAAACCGGTGCTGATCTTCAGTCTGGAGATGCCCAGCGAGCAGCTGATGATGCGTATGCTGGCATCCCTGTCGCGCGTGGATCAGACGCGTATTCGTACCGGCCAGCTGGAAGATGAGGACTGGGCGCGCATCTCCGCCACGATGGGTATTCTGCTGGAGAAGAAAAACATCTTTATTGATGACTCTTCCGGCCTGACGCCAACCGAAGTACGCTCGCGTGCCCGCCGCGTGTTCCGCGAAAATGGCGGTCTGAGCATGATCATGATCGACTATCTGCAGCTGATGCGCGTGCCGTCGCACTCCGAGAACCGTACGCTGGAGATCGCCGAAATTTCGCGTTCATTGAAAGCGCTGGCCAAAGAGCTGAATGTGCCGGTCGTGGCGCTGTCGCAGCTGAACCGTTCACTGGAGCAGCGCGCCGACAAACGTCCGGTTAACTCCGATCTGCGTGAATCAGGCTCGATCGAGCAGGATGCTGACCTGATCATGTTTATCTACCGCGATGAGGTTTATCACGAAAACAGCGATCTGAAAGGCATCGCTGAGATCATCATCGGCAAGCAGCGTAACGGGCCGATCGGTACCGTGCGTCTGACGTTCAACGGCCAGTGGTCGCGCTTCGACAACTACGCCGGCCCGCAATACGACGACGAATAAGCCTTTGCCTGCCAGTGCATGCACGTTTTGTGCATGCATCTCACGTCATCAGAAAATAGTGTTGGACAAGGCGGTCCGCTATCAGGTTATCTGTGCCAAAGCGAATGTGACAACGCTGTGGGATCAGAATGACGCAGGTAGATGATTACGATCTTAAGATATTGACGCTATTACAATCTAACGGCCGTCTTACCAATCAGGAACTGAGCGATCTGGTGGGGTTATCCGCATCACAATGCTCACGCCGCCGCATCAATCTTGAACAGGCGAATTTGATCCTTGGCTACCATGCCCGGCTGTCGCCCGATGCGGTGGGTCTCGGCATGGTCGGACTGATTGAAGTGCGGCTGAAAAACCATACGCCCGATTACGAAGATAATTTTTTGCAGATGGTGGAAGCGGAACCCGCTATTGTTGACGCGTTTAAAACCACCGGAGACGCTGACTATCTGCTGAAAGTGGCGGTAGCCGATCTCGCCTCGCTGAGCGCGCTGATCAGCCAGCTGGTGGCGGGCCATCAGAGCGTGTCGCACGTTAAAACGGCGGTGGTGCTCAACCGGCTGAAAGAGAATGGCCTGATGATGAAGCCTGCGCGCAAAGTGCGCCATAAAGGTGCGTAATGCGCCATAAAAGTGCATCAGGCTGCCTCTCTCTGCTTATTTCTCGCGATTAAGACCGAATTTGTGCATGAATCAACGGTTTTATTCTTATTCATGCATAAAACTGTGCAATAAAGCGCCTTAGATATCAATGGGATATTCGCTGGCACCCTCCGGCTAAGCAGCAGCGAGGCCGGAGTGGTGCGTTTTTTGCAGCTCTATCGCTTTTACTTGCACAGAGAACTCCTGATGGACAACATCGCTCAGCCAGTGGCGGCTCCTCACT
The DNA here is from genome assembly GCF_008631385.1 of Pantoea sp. M_9. Taxonomy (NCBI): domain Bacteria; kingdom Pseudomonadati; phylum Pseudomonadota; class Gammaproteobacteria; order Enterobacterales; family Erwiniaceae; genus Pantoea; species Pantoea sp. M_9. The sequence continues at coordinate 16,947 of NZ_VWUF01000009.1, forward strand.
CGCGTATTGAAGATGCGCTGGCTATCGTGCTGGGAACGCTGATGGTCTCATTTGGCGTCATGCTGCTGAAGCAGGCGGGCGCGCTGACCGGCGGAACGGCCGGTATCGCGTTTTTAATCAGCTACCTTTCATCCTCCTCTTTCGGCGCCGCCTTTTTTGCCATCAATCTGCCGTTTTACTGGCTGGCGATACGCCGCATGGGGTGGGAATTTACCTGCAAAACCTTTGGCGCCGTCGCGCTGGTTTCCCTGTTCACGCAGCTGCATCCGCTGTTTATTCACTTTTCGGCTTTAAATCCTTTTTATGCGACACTGTTCGGTAACGTGGTCATGGGGATCGGGTTTATAGTGTTGTTTCGTCACAAAGCCAGCCTGGGTGGTATCAATATTCTGGCGCTCTGGCTGCAGGATCGCACCGGTCTGCGTGCCGGAAAGCTACAGATGATGGTTGATACCTGTGTGGTATGCGCCTCGCTGTTTGTCGTACCGCTACCGATGCTGCTGGCCTCTGTTGCGGGCGCGGCGATCCTTAACCTTATCATTGCGCTGAACCATCGTCCTGGCCGTTATCAGGTATAAAAGCGCCATCTTGCGCTTACTCATGCATTTTTATGGAGATCTGCACCGTGTTTCAAAACGTTGATGCCTACGCCGGCGATCCGATTCTGTCGCTGATGGAAACCTACAAACAAGATCCGCGCGCGCATAAAGTCAATCTCAGTATCGGCCTGTTCTACAACGAAGCAGGGATCGTTCCGCAGCTGCAGGCCGTTGCGGCAGCTGAAGAGCGTCTGCAGGCGCAGCCGCATCAGGCATCACTCTATCTGCCGATGGAAGGTTTAGGCCCTTACCGCAACGCGATTGCGCCGCTGCTGTTTGGTCACGAACACCCGGTGCTGAAAGCGGGACGCATTGCGTCTATTCAGACGCTGGGTGGTTCCGGTGCGCTGAAAGTGGGGGCTGATTTCCTGAAGCGCTATTTTCCGCACTCAGAAGTCTGGGTCAGCGATCCGACCTGGGAAAACCACGTAGCGATTTTTAACGGCGCGGGCTTCGCGGTAAATACCTACCCCTGGTACGATGCCGAGACCAACGGCGTTAAGTTTGACGCATTTATCAGCTGCCTGAAATCGCTGCCAAAGCACGCCATTGTGCTGCTGCATCCCTGCTGCCATAACCCGACCGGCGCCGATCTCACTGACGCCCAGTGGGATGAGACCACCGCCGTGCTGAAAGCGCAGGAGCTTATCCCGTTCCTCGATATCGCCTATCAGGGCTTTGGCGCAGGAATGGAAGATGATGCTTACGCCATTCGCGCTATCGCAGCCGCAGGTCTGCCGGCGCTGGTGAGTAACTCATTTTCCAAGATCTTCTCGCTCTATGGCGAGCGCGTGGGCGGGCTCTCTGTGGTCTGCGACAGCGCTGAAGAAGCGGGACGGGTGCTGGGTCAGCTGAAAGCCACCGTGCGCCGCAACTACTCCAGTCCGCCAAATTTTGGTGCGCAGGTGGTCTCCTGCGTGCTGAACGATGCCGCATTACTGAACATGTGGCTGGCAGAAGTTGAAGCGATGCGCCTGCGTATTGCGGAGATGCGCCAGGCGCTGGTTGGCGAGCTGCAGGCGATTCTGCCGGGTAAAAATGTCGACTATCTGCTGAAGCAGCGCGGTATGTTCAGCTATACCGGTCTCAGCGCACAGCAGGTTGATCGCCTGCGCGATGAGTTCGGCATCTATCTTATCGCCAGCGGGCGTATGTGCGTTGCTGGTCTGAACCGCGGTAACGTTAAACGCGTTGCAGAGGCGTTTGCTGCCGTTATGTAACCGCCGGGCGCGACACCAGGAACCATCCGTTTTCATGCGGATGGTTTTTTTTGCGCCTGCCCAGGCAGGCTGATGCTTTTTCCTATGGCAGGGTTTACCTTTCGCCAACATGCTGCACACTTAAGAGACCTGTTTTTTTAGGACTTTGTTATGTGGCAGCAACAGACCCTCACCCTGAGCGCAAAAGCGCGCGGGTTTCACCTCATTACCGATGAGATCTTAAGCCAGCTTAACGGCCTCAATGGCGTGCGCATCGGCCAGCTGCATCTGCTGTTACAGCATACCTCCGCGTCGCTGACGCTGAATGAAAACTGCGATCCCACCGTGCGCAGCGACATGGAGCAGCATTTCTTACGCCAGGTGCCTGAAAACGCAGGGTGGCAGCACGATTATGAAGGCGCAGACGATATGCCTGCCCATATTAAGTCGTCACTGCTGGGCGTTTCACTGCTGCTGCCGGTCAGCCGCGGGCGGCTGATGCTGGGCACCTGGCAGGGCATCTGGCTGGGGGAACATCGCGTACAGGGCGGTGCCAGACGCATCGTCGCGACTTTACAAGGGGAATAACCAATGACGATTTCTGAGCTATTGACCTACTGCATGAGCAAACCTGCCGCAGAACAGGACATTAAAGAGGCGTGGGATGCAACGCAGATTAAGAGCCACGGCGTGCTGTTCGCCATGCTTTATGAGAAAGCAGGGCGGCCGGCAGTGACGCTGAAAACCTCTCCCGCACTGGCTGAACTGTTGCGTGAAGAGCACAGCGACGTCTTTCCCAGCGAATACCTGAATAAATCCTGCTGGAGCACGCTGTGGCTGGATGGATCGCTGAAAGATTCGCAGATTTACTATCTGGTTGACGCCTCTTACCAGCAGGCCGACGCCACGCACGCGGCGGGCGCCGGCCAGCACAACGCTTGAGCCGTTACGCCGCAGGCGTATCGCGCAGGGTATTGATATCGATGACAAAGCGATATTTCACATCGCTTTTCAGCATGCGCTCATACGCCTCATTAATCTGATCCATGGCAATCAGCTCAATGTCTGAGGTGATGCCGTGCTTGCCACAAAAATCGAGCATCTCCTGCGTTTCAGCGATGCCGCCGATCAGCGAGCCAGAGACACTGCGGCGTTTGAAAATCAGGTTAACCACCTGAGGTGCCGGATGATCGTGCTCGGGCACACCGACCAGCGTCATATTGCCATCACGCTTCAGCAGAGTGATAAACGGGTTGAGATCGTGCTGTGCGGCTACCGTGTTCAGAATAAAATCGAAACTGTTAGCGTGGGCCGCCATCTGATCGGCATCTTTAGAAATCACCACTTCATCAGCGCCAAGACGTTTGCCATCTTCGACTTTTGATGGCGATGTCGTAAACAGCACGACCTGCGCGCCCATCGCATGAGCAATTTTCACCCCCATATGGCCCAGGCCGCCGAGGCCCACGATACCCACTTTTTTACCCGGCCCGACGTTCCAGTGGCGCAGCGGCGAATAGGTGGTGATCCCCGCGCACAGCAGCGGCGCAACGCCTGCCAGATCGAGGTTTTCCGGCACGCGCAGCACAAAATCTTCGTTGACCACCATGCTGGTGGAGTAGCCACCGTAGGTGACCGCGCCGGTTTCGCGATCCTGGCCGTTGTAGGTGCCTGTCATGCCCTCTTCGCAATACTGCTCCAGCCCTTCCTGACAGCTCGGACAGCTGCGGCAGGAGTCAACCATACAGCCAACGCCCACCAGGTCACCGGGCTGATATTTATGGCTGTGCGCGCCCACGGCGGTTACGCGACCAACAATTTCATGGCCTGGTACGACCGGAAAAATTGTGTTGTTCCATTCGTTGCGCGCCTGGTGCAGATCGGAGTGGCAGACGCCGCAATAGAGCACTTCAATCTCCACATCATGCTCACGCAGTTCGCGCGGTTTGTAGTCGAACGGGGCGAGCTTTGATTTGGCGTCCTGTGCAGCCCAGGCATGGGTAATATTCATGGTGTCTCCAGTCGGATGTGTCGTGAGTAGGGTATGCAAACGCCTTACGGGGTTCGAAAGGCCGGAACGCTGAGGCAGCGTTGCAAGCATATCGCTATAAGCGTAGTCAGCCCGCCTGGATGCGACCATGCCTGAAGTTGTCTGATTCTTGCCTGTTTCTGCATTTTGTTGCGCAATCAGGCACGCCTGAACAACCGGCAAATAAAAAGCCGCCCCGGAGGGCGGCCTGATAATGGTAAAGGCGCAGACAGAAAAGCCTTACTTCTTCAGCATCGGTTTCAGGAAGCGTGCGGTATGCGACTTTTCACACTCTGCTACGGTTTCCGGCGTACCGGCGACCAGGATCTCACCGCCGCCGCTGCCGCCTTCAGGGCCCAGATCCACAATCCAGTCTGCGGTTTTAATCACATCCAGATTATGCTCAATCACCACGATGGTATTGCCCTGATTGCGCAGCTGATGCAGGACTTCCAGCAGCTGCGCAATATCGGCAAAGTGCAGGCCGGTGGTCGGCTCATCCAGAATATAGAGCGTCTGTCCGGTACCGCGCTTCGACAGCTCACGCGCCAGCTTGACGCGCTGCGCCTCACCGCCGGAGAGCGTGGTGGCGGACTGGCCGAGACGGATATAGGAGAGGCCGACATCCATCAGCGTCTGCAGCTTGCGTGCCAGCGCCGGGACCGCTTCAAAGAAGTCGCGCGCTTCTTCAATCGTCATCTCCAGCACTTCGTGAATGCTTTTGCCTTTGTACTTGATCTCCAGCGTTTCACGGTTGTAGCGCTTGCCTTTACACTGATCGCACGGCACATAGATGTCGGGCAGGAAGTGCATTTCCACTTTGATCACACCATCGCCCTGGCACGCTTCACAGCGTCCGCCGCGCACGTTAAAGCTAAAGCGGCCCGGATTGTAGCCGCGCGAGCGCGACTCCGGCACGCCGGCAAAGAGTTCACGCACCGGCGTAAAAATGCCGGTATAGGTCGCCGGGTTGGATCGTGGCGTACGTCCGATTGGGCTCTGATCGATGTCGATCACTTTATCGAAGTGCTCAAGGCCGGCGATCTCACGATACGGTGCCGCTTCACCGCTGGTTGCACCGTTAAGCTGCTGCTGCGCAATCGGGAACAGCGTATCGTTGATAAGCGTTGATTTTCCGGAGCCGGAGACGCCGGTGATGCAGGTAAACAGGCCAACCGGCAGCGTCAGCGTCACATCTTTCAGGTTATTGCCGCGCGCGCCGGTGAGCTTCAGCACTTTAGCCGGATCGCCTTTCACCCGCTCGGCCGGCACTGCGATTTCGCGCTTGCCGCTCAGGAACTGACCAGTCAGCGACTCTTCATGCGCCATAATGGCGTGTACATCACCTTCAGCCACTATCTGTCCGCCGTGCACGCCCGCGCCCGGACCGATATCGATGATATGGTCAGCCGCTCTGATCGCGTCTTCGTCATGCTCTACCACAATCACGGTATTGCCGAGATCGCGCAGGTGGATCAGGGTCGAGAGCAGGCGTTCGTTATCGCGCTGGTGTAACCCGATAGAGGGCTCATCAAGAACGTACATGACGCCAACCAGGCCCGCGCCAATCTGGCTGGCCAGACGAATACGCTGCGCCTCGCCGCCGGAAAGCGTTTCAGCTGAACGTGACATAGAGAGATAGTTCAGGCCGACGTTAACCAGGAAGCTCAGCCGATCGCCGATCTCTTTCAGGACTTTCTCAGCAATTTTTGCGCGCTGGCCGCTCAGTTTAAGGTTGGTGAAGAACTCCATCGCATGACCAATACTCATTTCAGAGATGGTGGGTAGATTGGTATCTTCAACAAATACGTGGCGCGCTTCGCGGCGCAGGCGGGTACCGTGACAGCTGGTGCAGGCGCGGTTGCTGATAAACTTCGCCAGCTCTTCGCGCACCGCATTGGACTCCGTCTCTTTATAACGGCGCTCCATATTATGCAGCACCCCTTCAAACGGATGACGCCGCACGGAAGTATCACCGCGATCGTTGATATATTTGAATTCAATATTCTCTTTGCCCGAGCCGTACAGGATCACCTGACGCGCTTTGTCGCTCAGGCTGCTGAACGGCGCCTCTACGTCAAAGTCGAGATGCTCAGCGAGCGAGCGCAGCATCTGAAAATAGTAGAAGTTGCGGCGATCCCAGCCGCGAATTGCGCCGCCCGCCAGCGACAGCTCAGGGTTCTGTACCACGCGATCGGAATCGAAGTATTGCTGCACGCCAAGGCCGTCACAGGTCGGACAGGCGCCGGCCGGGTTGTTGAACGAAAACAGGCGCGGTTCCAGCTCACGCATGCTGTAGCCGCAGATCGGGCAGGCGAAGTTGGCGGAGAAGAGCATCTCTTCGCTGTCAGGATCGTCCATGTCCGCCACGATCGCGGTGCCGCCGCTGAGTTCAAGCGTGGTTTCAAACGACTCCGCCAGACGTGTCGCGAGATCGTCGCGCACGCGAAAGCGATCGATGACGACTTCAATGGTATGTTTTTTCTGCAGCTCAAGTTTTGGCGGATCGGAGAGATCGCACACTTCACCATCGATGCGGGCACGGATGTAACCCTGCGCCGCCAGGTTTTCCAGCGTTTTGGTGTGCTCACCTTTGCGATCTTTCACCACCGGCGCCAGCAGCATCAGGCGACGACCCTCTTCCTGCGCCAGCACCTGATCCACCATCTGGCTTACGGTCTGCGCCGCAAGCGCAACGTCGTGATCGGGACAGCGCGGCTCACCCACGCGGGCAAACAGCAGGCGCAGGTAGTCGTGGATTTCAGTAATGGTACCCACCGTCGAGCGCGGGTTATGCGAAGTCGATTTCTGCTCAATGGAAATGGCGGGCGACAGGCCTTCGATGTGATCGACATCCGGCTTCTCCATCAGCGAGAGAAACTGGCGCGCGTAAGCAGAGAGGGACTCTACATAGCGCCGCTGACCTTCGGCATAGAGCGTATCAAATGCCAGCGATGACTTCCCGGAACCTGAGAGACCGGTGACAACGATCAGCTTATCGCGTGGAATGATCAGGTTAATATTTTTCAGATTGTGGGTGCGAGCACCGCGGACTTCGATCTTATCCATTCACCTTTCCCGGATTGAACTACACCCGCTATGCCAGCAAAGCATAACGGGCAGAAACGCATCATTATGGCACAAAAAATAACCTGAATAAATATCCAGTAGTTTTATCCTTTGGTACACTAGAGACGCAAAACTGGAAGCACGCTCCAAAGTATTCATCATAGATCAGGACGTGTTAAACTTTGTCGTTTAGACTTATAGCATCAACTCATCGGGAGAGAGCAACATGGCCAGTCGTGGCGTAAACAAAGTGATTCTTGTCGGGAATCTGGGTCAGGATCCGGAAGTGCGTTTCATGCCAAACGGTGGCGCTGTAGCCAACTTCACGCTGGCCACGTCTGAAAGCTGGCGTGACAAGCAGACCGGTGAAAACAAAGAGAACACCGAATGGCACCGCGTTGTGCTGTTTGGCAAACTGGCTGAAGTTGCCGGTGAATATCTGCGTAAAGGCTCACAGGTCTATATTGAAGGTCAGCTGCGTACGCGCAAGTGGCAGGATCAGAGCGGTCAGGAAAAATATACCACCGAGGTGGTTGTCAACGTAGGCGGCACCATGCAGATGCTGGGTGGACGTCAGCAGGGCGGGGCGAATGCAGGTGGCGCACCGATGGGCGGTCAGAACAGCGGCGGAAACAACAACGGCTGGGGTCAGCCGCAGCAGCCGCAGCCGCAGTCTCAGGGCGGCAATCAGTTCAGCGGCGGCGCGCAGCAGCGTCCACAGCAGCAGAGCGCACCGGCGAACAACGAACCGCCAATGGATTTCGATGACGATATCCCGTTCTGATTCTCTGTTTCGTTAAAAAGCCTCGTCTGCGAGGCTTTTTTTTTNGCGGCAATCAGTTCAGCGGCGGCGCGCAGCAGCGTCCACAGCAGCAGAGCGCACCGGCGAACAACGAACCGCCAATGGATTTCGATGACGATATCCCGTTCTGATTCTCTGTTTCGTTAAAAAGCCTCGTCTGCGAGGCTTTTTTTTTTGATGAAATGCAGCGACCTTTTCCACGCAGCAGGGTGCTCTGACTGCAGCGCATCCTTAGCCTGAAAATAACGGGCGTTTATCACAGTGCCGCAGCGTCAGCCCGGCAGGTTTACGCTGCGATATAGCCCGCCAGTAATGATGCGCTTTTTTACAGCCAGAGCCACGCGGGTTTTGCCCGGCTTATTATTATGTCGCTAACCGCTTTTGCTGAGGTTTCCGGACTCTCTGTTTTTCACGCCTCCTCATCCAGTGGCTGCGGCCAGTGATGTTCAGCCAGCGTCAATTTGTCGCGTTCTGCCGGCGTTTTTAAGAATTTAGCCCACCCGCTTTTGCCTGATTCCTCCGCCTCATCGCCTGCGCATCTGCCGCTATATGCCCTTAAGTGATTAAAAAGCTCTTCTTTTAATCACCTTTTTACATAAAGCTCTGCCGCTCTGGCACGCTCACGCTGATGACAACCGGCCGATACCGTCTGTTTTTTATACGTAGCGGGGTCGCATCTGCCTGTTCATGAGAAGAAATGAGAATAAAAAATGGCTAAAAGCGATCTGCTGCCCCCGGTTTTAATCAGAGAGTGGCCCTGTTTATCGGGAAGAAAAACCATTCAGGTATCAAGCGAGAGCGGTGTGGTTAAGAATGATCCCGGTCACAATCCGCAGAAAAATATTAAAACCAGCGACAAATAACCGAATGTTATTTATCGGTCATATCGCTTTTTATCTCATATAGTTTAAAGCTCATTACGTTTTTTGGCGGGAAAAGTCCTGGAGAAATTAAATCATAAATTGATTATCCCAGGCGACGCATCGATTTTTAAGCGCAGCCGTCAGGACCAGGTTAAATGAGAGGGAAAAAGTGGTGCAGCCGGAGGGGATGTTCAGTCGTGCTAATTAAAAACAACGATGATTTAAGGTCAGCAACAGCAGTGTTAATGAAATAAACGAAGCGCCAATCTCACCGCAATGAGATTGGGCAACGTCTAAATGGCTTAAAATACAAGGCTTTTGCTGGTGTGAATCAATTTTACCGAAAAAAAAGAAGCATTTTCCTGTCATTACTCATCAGGAAAAAGAGGTGCGAATTGTTATATTATGAACGCCGGATTAAATGATCTTTATCTCTTCTGGTAAGAACAAATCTCAGCATTTAGTCAAATAACAGCGGCCTTACAACTATTAGCGATTTTCCGATCCTGACGGATAGTGGTAAACGCTGCGGCTGATGTCGAGCAAACGACAGCTGCGGCGGGTTCCAATATCAAAGGTTGTCTGCAAAAAGTTGACTGCCTGACGCTTTTCGTTGGTGGTAAAGAAGTTTTTGAGTACGCTCTGCAGCATCTCTTTATCGGAACTTAGCGTTTGCAGCTCGCGGGTAAGATTTTGCAGCTTGTCCTCTAACTCTTTGATTTTTCTTCCTTCTTCAGAAGACAGACCTGAAAATTTCTTCTTCCAGCTGTAGAAGGTCGCCTCTGAAATGCCGAGCTCTTCACAAATCTCCCTGACTTTTACTCCTGTTTCAGAAGCTTTAATGGCATTGGTGATTTGCTCTTCGCTATATCGTGACTTTCTCATAAATGCTCTTACCTTTCTTATCAATTAGTGGATGAGAATTACTGTATTAATATCTGGTACTGCAAAAACGGTATTAATGCAGTATTAAAGTGCGCGATTTGAATTGCGAGGGATAAATTAAGATATTTAGAATAAATATCATCATGGGATAAATCTTATTTTATTATGAATGCCAATGAACATCTTCCTGGCATTGGCTTTTTGATATAGATTCATTCCATCCCAAATGCAGAAAAATACGACAAACATTGGATATTCGGTACAGCTTTCTTGCAAAAAAGAGAGGGCGTGCCAGTAAACTTTTGTCTCGAATTCGGGTTGAAATCGTTTACATCCGCTGAAATTCGCACCAGATTTAATCAGAATTTTCCTGAATTTCTCTTCTAAATCCTGACGCGAGTCTCATTTTTCGGACCAGCCTGGTTTGAAGTTATTAATTTTTGTCAGGCCCACTGAGCGCTTGTTAATTCATTTCAAGGACGTTTTACCGCAAGGCAGTTGCTGTAAGTAATACTAAGGACCAGTCAATGAAATTGAGCGTAATGTCTAATGCCGTCTGGATGATGTCTGAAAAAGTCGTCTCGGTGTTTGGCGTCATCTTTGTCACCTCCTATGTGGCAAAATCGTTTGGCCCGACCATATTTGGCCAGATGGCATTTTCAGCTTCGCTATTCTCCATGGTGCAGACCGTGGCGATTTTCGGTACCGAAACCATCCTGTTTAAGCGCATCAGCAAAAGTGCGCCTAAAGGTCTGCGTCTCATGGCCGTGGCGCGCACCATGCGCCTCGCCTTGCTGCTGCTGACCTCTATTCCGGTCTTGATTTGGGTCTGGTACAACATGCAGGAGAATTTTCTCGCATTTGCGCTGGCCTCATTTATCTCCTCGGTATTTGTAACGCAGGACACTTTTAGCGTCTACAACAATGCGCGTCTCGCGTCGCGGCTCAATACGCTGGCTAACTCAGTGGGACTGCTGCTTGGCTTCGCGCTGAGCTTTACCATCGCGTGGCTGCATCTCAATCCGCTGTGGCTGACTGTATCCATCGTGGCGGTAACGCTGGTGCCTTATCTCATCAAGCGCATCAATTTTTACCGTGAGCATCAGGATATTGCGCCGCCGCAGCAGAAACGCACTACCTATCTGCGCTACCTGATGTATGCCGGTTTACCGCTGGCTATCTCCAGTATTTTTATCTCCGTGCAGGTGAAAGCGGCACAAATGTTTCTGGCCGGCATCGCCTCCGCCCGCGATCTGGGCCTGTTCGCCGCGGCCAACACCATTTCGGCTTCCTGGATTTTTATTCCGGTTGCCATCATCACTTCCTGCTTTTCGGAAATTTTCCGTGAGCGTGGAGCAGCCGCAATCAAACTCACCGCGCGGCTGAACGGCTATGTCATGGGAGTTTCATTGCTGTTATTGGCGGTGATCGCCATGTTTGGCGAGAAGATCATCATCGCGTTATATGGTCACGAGTACACACAATCGGGAAGTCTCGTTACGTTACTGTCGTTAGCAACCTGCTTTTCGGCAATGGGGACCGTAGCTTACCGCTACATGGTCAAAGAGGGCGGGTTTAACTATCTGCTGAAGAAGATCCTCTGCCTGATGGTTATCAGCCTGCCGCTCTCTTGGTGGCTGATCCAGGGCTACGGCATTATGGGTGCCGCCTGGAGCGTCTTCATCACTGAGCTGCTCTCCCTTACCGTAATGAATTACTTCTTTAAAAACGGCGTCATTCAAAAAATTCAGGTTTCCTCACTCAACTACAAAACCTACAAATGAGGTCAGATATGCTCAGGTTGAAAGAAGAACTCAGAAGAAGCGTTCAGTATTTTATCAAGAAGATGCCCTGGGCTACGCAGGATCGCATCTACTACTTCCGGAAATTCCGTAAGCTGCCTAATCTGCGCGAGCCAAAGGTGTTTAACGAGAAGGTGCTGTATCGCAAATTTGTGTATGGCGACTATCAAATCTATGGTCGCCTGTCGGACAAGTATTCAGTACGCGAATACATAGCTGAGAAGGTAGGCAGTGAGTATCTGATCCCGCTGGTTTACGAGACCAGCGATCCGCATTCGCTCCACACGCTGTCGCAGTGGAAGAACACTGTGATCAAGCCTAACCATGGTTCCAACATGGTTGAGATCCTGCTGGAAGAGCCGGATGCGCTGAAGAAGCAGCAGATCATCAGCGACTGTCATCGCTGGCTGAAAACGGACTTTGCGAATGAAGCGCGTGAGATCCACTATCGCTACATCAAGCCGCGGATTCTGGTAGAGCAGTACATTGGCGATGGCAAAAGTGCGCCGATTGACTACAAATTTCACATGTTCAACAAGCGCGATGGCAGTTTCGAATATGTGCTGCAGGTGATCTACAATCGCTGCAACCCGCTGTTGTCGATGAATTTTTACGTCAACAATCTGAACGAGGCGTATCACAAGATCCGCGATACCGGTCTGGATGTTGAGCCTATTCTGCCGCAGCTGCAGAAGGCGCTGGCGCTGAGTAAGACGCTGGCCAGCGATTTCGACTATGTCCGCGTTGACTGGTATATCCACGGTGAAGAGATCTACTTTGGTGAGCTGACCTTCACGCCGGGTGCCGGACTGGTAACGGGTCTGGACCGCGGGCTGGACCAGATGATGGGTGATATGTGGATTCAGGATCGTCGCGGTACGAAGAGACCGGGCGTTTCGGTTGCGGAAGTCGGTATTCCCGCCGTGTTGAAGAAAATTTGATCGCACAGCAATATAAAGAACCCCGCAGCGCGGGGTTTTTTATGCCTACTATTCAGGGTATTGGCCACTCAGTCGGCGCCTGACTCATCACATCGATAAAAGCCTGTTTGCTAATCTGCATAAAGTTGTGCACGTTCTCCATGCTCAGCGTAATACCCAGTAGTCCGGTCACAAACCAGCAGGACATCCCCACGCCAAGACCACCGCACAGCAGCGCCATAACCGGATGGCTCTTTTGCCGCAGTTTTATTTTCATCGAGCTGGCGAGAAACATCAGAACAGCGCTCAGAATACCCCAGCGCATTACCAGTAAACTGGTTGTTAACGTAGCCATTGACGCGAAACCTCTTCAAATCAGTAATATCCCTGACATTAACCGGACATCACTGACGGCAAAGAGCGCGTCAGGAAACGCTCTCACGTCGGATTAAGTGTGATTTGGATCACATTATATCAGCGGATTTGAAATTTTGAACAAATTTTGTACCCGCGAAGGCGGGCTGAGACGCGCAGTTAAGGCTGGAGGAGTGCGCCTGTAACAGGCGCGCTGATTACCGGACAGGGCAGCATTCACCGGTGGTGCGCTGGGCGAAGCTGTTCATATTGTCGCTGCAGTCAAAGCTAAGCAGACGAGGCCGCTGCGCAATCGCCTGACGACGCATGGCGTGACGATACGCCGTGGGCGTCTGCGAAAACTGCCGGCGGAACACGCGCGAAAAGGTTTGCTGCGAATCGTAACCATACTGCATAGCGATATCAAAAACCGGTCGCTGCGTCTGCAGCAGCGCTTCTGCCGCCATCGTCAGACGCCGTTCACGAATATAGCCACCCAGCGTCTGTTTCGTGACGGTACGGAACATACGCTGCAGATGCCATTTTGAGTAACCCGATTTTGCTGCCACATCATCAATCGACAGTGCTTTATCCAGATTCTGATCGATCCAGTTAGTCAGTGAATGAATGATTTCCTGTTGCATCATAGCCTCATCCTTCTGAAGGGGTATCACCCGGTGAGAAATTCGTACTTTTGATGGTGAGCGAGTATAGTTCCTCAAGTTAACTTGAGGTAAAGGCTGATGGTAAAAAAAGAGCGTAACTATCCAAAGCCGGTGCTGACGCCAGGAGAAGTGGCTAAACGTAGCGGCGTAGCGGTCTCGGCACTGCACTTTTATGAAACCAAAGGATTGATCTCCAGCACCCGTAATAATGGCAATCAGCGACGCTACAGCCGTGACGTGCTGCGTCGCGTGGCGATCATTAAAATTGCGCAGCGTATCGGTATTCCGCTGGCGACGGTGGGTGAGAGCCTGATGCATGTCCCGGCGAATAAACGGATGTCGACACAGGAGTGGGATGCGCTGACGCAGCACTGGCGTGAGGAGCTGGATAAACGCATTGAGACGCTGATGCGGCTGCGGAACGATCTGGATGGATGTATTGGCTGTGGCTGTTTGTCGATGCGCGACTGTCCGTTACGCAACCCCGGCGACCGGCTGGCGCAGCAGGGGTCAGGCGCCGTGCTGCTTGACCCGGAGCAGGGTGAGCAGGGGCGTTAATCCGCTATACTGGTGCGATACCTTTATCAGCAAGGAGCTGTACATGATCACCGTTCATCATCTGGAAAACTCCCGTTCGCATCGTGTGTTATGGCTGCTGGAAGAGCTGGCGGTACCGTATCAGATCAAACGTTATCAGCGGGAAAATACGATGCTGGCACCTGACGAGCTGAAGAAGGTGCATCCGCTGGGGAAATCACCGGTAATAACCGATGGCAACCGCGTTATTGCTGAATCCGGCGCCATTCTGGAGTATCTGCAGCTGAAGTATGACAGCGAGCAGCAGCTGACGCTGAGCAATGAAGATGAACAGATTCAGGGGCGCTACTGGCTGCATTATGCTGAGGGATCGCTGATGCCGCTGCTGATCATCAAGCTGGTTTTTGCGCAGCTAAGCAAAAAACCGGTTCCCTGGCTGCTGCGCCCGATCGGCAGCGCCATGCGTAAAGGCATGGAGAAAGCCTGGCTGAATAAGCAGCTGGCGTTGCATACCCGCGTGATTGAACAGCATTTAAGTCAGCATGCGTTTTTTGCCGGTCCGCGTTTCAGTATCGCTGATGTTCAGATGAGTTTTCCGCTGCTGGCGCTTCAGATGCGCGGCGGCCTGCACGATCGGCCTGCCACCACCCGCTGGCTGGAAGAGATGCAGCAGCGCGCCGCCTGGCAGCGGGCGCTGAAGCAGGGCGGCCCGATTAAATTCAGCGACTGACGCCGGCCCGGAATTCGATAATGGCGCCGCTCAGGGCGCCGATGCCGCCGCAGGGGGCGCATTAATGCGCCCCGGAGCGAATAATTACCGCGGGCCAGGGCGCCATTAATGGCGCCCCTACAAAACCGTATGCGCCCAAAATCCGGTAATCTTAGGGGGCGCATTAATGCGCCCCGGATCGAATAACCGCGCCGCCCAGGGCGCCACTAATGGCGCCCCTACAAAACCCGTATGCGGCCTGGAATCCGGTAATCGCGCGGGCCAGGGCGCCATTAATGGCGCCCCTACAAAACCGTATGCGCCCAAAATACGGTAATCGTAGGGGGCGCATTAATGCGCCCCGGATCGAATAACCGCGCCGCCCAGGGCGCCATTAATGGCGCCCCTACAAAACCGCTGCGGCCCGGAATCCGGTAATCGCGCGGGCCAGGGCGCCATTAATGGCGCCCCTACAAAACCGCTGCGGCCCGGAATCCGGTAATCGCGCGGGCCAGGGCGCCATTAATGGCGCCCCTGCAAAACCTGTATGCGTCCCGAATCGAATAATCACCGCGGGGCCAGGGCGCCATTAATGGCGCCCCTACAAAACCCGTATGCGGCCTGGAATCCGATAACCGCGTGGGCCAGGGCGCCATTAATGGCGCCCCTACAAAACCGTATGTGGCCCGGAATCCGATAACTACGCGGGCCAGGGCGCCGATGCCGCCGTAGGGGGCGCATTAATGCGCCCCAAATTGATCCGCCGTCACCGCAGACGTGCTTTCTCCAGCCCGGTGACGATTAACAGTTGAAAACGTCACCCCAAACGCCAGATAATCGCCTGCCATTTTATCTCCCCCTCTTTGACGGGAAGTACATAGCTGCGTAATCGTTTGCGCCTCTTTTCTCTTTGAGAAATCCCCACCAGGGTGATGCGTAAGCGGCAGCTGTGCGGCGACTTACATCTAAAATATGCAGAGGAATAATTATGTCTGGCGACTCACGCCCGGCCAGTGGAAAACTGGACGCCTGGTTCCACATTTCAGCACGCGGCAGCAACGTGCGGCAGGAAGTGCTGGCGGGGCTGACCACCTTTCTGGCCATGGTCTACTCGGTTATTGTAGTACCGGGCATGCTTGGTAAAGCGGGCTTTTCCCCGACGGCGGTATTTGTTGCCACCTGCCTGGTCGCCGGGTTTGGCTCCCTGCTGATGGGACTCTGGGCCAATCTGCCGCTGGCTATCGGCTGTGCTATCTCGCTGACCGCCTTCACTGCATTCAGCCTGGTGCTTGGGCAGCACATCAGCGTACCGGTCGCGCTGGGCGCCGTATTCCTGATGGGATTACTGTTTACGTTTATCTCGGTAACCGGTATCCGCGCCTGGATTTTACGCAACCTGCCGATGGGCGTGGCGCACGGTACCGGGGTTGGGATCGGCCTGTTTTTACTGCTGATTGCAGCAGACGGTATTGGTCTGGTAGTGAAAAATCCGGCCGCAGGCCTGCCGGTGGCGCTGGGCGATTTCACCGCGTTTCCGGTCATCATGTCGCTGGTGGGTCTGGCGGCAATCTTTGGCCTGGAAAAACGTCGCGTACCCGGCGGGATCCTGCTGACTATACTGGCTATCTCACTGATTGGGCTTGTGTTTGATCCGGCGGTGACCTGGCAGGGGCTGTTTGCGATGCCAAGTCTGAAGGATGTCAGCGGTCAGTCAGCGATGTTCAGTCTGGATATCGCAGGCGCGCTGCAGCCAGCCGTACTGCCCAGCGTCCTGGCGCTGGTCATGACGGCGGTATTTGATGCGACCGGCACCATTCGTGCGGTTGCCGGGCAGGCCAATCTGCTCGATAAAGAAGGGCAGATCCTCAATGGCGGCCGGGCGCTGACCAGCGACTCCCTCAGCAGCCTGTTTGCCGGCCTGGTCGGTGCGTCTCCGGCAGCGGTCTATATTGAATCAGCAGCCGGTACGGCAGCGGGTGGCAAAACCGGCTTAACCGCTATCGTCGTGGGCGTACTGTTTCTGCTGATGCTGTTCATGTCGCCGCTTGCCGGTCTGGTGCCGGTCTATGCGACCGCGCCGGCGCTGATGTATGTCGGGTTACTGATGCTGAGCAACGTGGCAAAAATTGATTTCAGCGATTTTGTCGATGCCATGTCAGGCCTGCTGACCGCGGTGTTTATTGTGCTGACCTGTAACATCGTGACCGGCATTATGCTGGGCTTCGCCTCGCTGGTGATTGGCCGTCTGTTTGCCGGGGAGTGGCGCAAACTTAACGCGGGAACGGTGGCGATCGCTGTCGCACTGGTCACCTTTTATGCGGCAGGCTGGGCTATCTGACCACAGGCTCCAGTAATTTCCAGATAATCCCCTGACTTTGCCAGCGCCGCACATCGGGTCCCCCTATGTGCGGCGTTTTGTTTTACACTTTTTAGCGTAACGACCCTCGCTTTTAACCATTTCGATTCGCCTAAGGAAAGCATGGAAATCTTTTTTACTATTCTCATTATGACGCTGGTGGTCTCACTCTCCGGCGTCGCGGCAAGAATCCTGCCGTTTCAAATTCCGCTGCCGCTGGTGCAGATCGCAGCGGGTGCCTTACTTGCCTGGCCCACGTTTGGCCTGCACGTTGATTTCGATCCGGAACTCTTTCTGGTGCTGTTTATCCCGCCGCTGCTGTTTGCTGACGGCTGGAAGACGCCTATCAATGAGTTTCTGAGCCACGGTCGCGAGATCCTCGGGCTGGCGCTGGTACTGGTGCTGATCACCGTGGTCGGTATCGGCTACCTGATCTACTGGCTGGTACCGGGTATTCCGCTGATCCCGGCTTTTGCGCTGGCGGCCGTGCTGTCACCGACCGACGCCGTGGCGCTGTCGGGTATCGTTGGCGAAGGACGCATTCCAAAGAAAATCATGTCGATTGTGCAGGGTGAGGCGCTGATGAACGACGCCTCTGGCCTGGTATCGCTGAAGTTCGCGGTCGCCGTGGCGATGGGCACTATGGTCTTTACCTGGGGCGGCGCCAGCGTGGAGTTTCTTAAAGTGGCCATTGGCGGACTGATTGCCGGCGTGGCCGTTTGCTGGCTCTATGGCCGCTCACTGCGCCTGCTGAGCCGCTGGAGCGGAGACGATCCGGCGACGCAGACCGTGCTGCTGCTGCTGCTGCCGTTTGCCTCCTACCTGATTGCTGAACACCTCGGCGTCTCCGGTATCCTTGCCGCCGTCGCGGCCGGGATGACCATCACCCGCTCCGGTATCATCCGTCAGGCGCCGCTGGCGATGCGCCTGCGTGCAAACAGCGTCTGGCAGATGCTGGAGTTTGTGTTCAACGGCATGGTGTTCCTGATGCTCGGCCTGCAGCTGCCGGATATTCTTGCGACGTCCGTTGAGCAGGCGAATGCCGATCCCAACGTCGAGCTGTGGATGCTGTTTACCGATGTCGCGCTGGTATATGCGGCGCTAATGATTGTGCGTTTCGGCTGGCTCTGGATCATGAAGCGCGCCAGTATGCGCCTGCTGAAGAAAAAACCGCTGGAATTCTCAAACTACTCGCTGCGCGAGCTGCTGATTGCCTCTTTTGCGGGCGTACGCGGTGCGATTACGCTGGCGGGCGTGCTCTCTATTCCGCTGTTTCTCAGCAATGGCGAGCCCTTCCCGGCGCGTTATGAACTGGTATTCATCGCCACCGGCGTGATCCTCTTCTCCCTGTTTGTTGGCGTTATCCTGCTGCCTCTCCTGCTGCGCGGTATCGACAGCCATGATAAAGCAGGCCACCGTCATGAACTGCAGCATGCGCGAGCCGCGATGGCGGGTGTGGCGATTGAAAGCCTGCATAAGATGGAGCAGCGGCTGGAGAGTGATACCGAAGAGAATATCGATCCGGAGCTGCTTAAAGAGGTCAGCCTGAGGGTGATTGGCAATCTGCGCCGCCGCGTGGATGGCAAGGATGACGTGGATCAGGCGCTGTTTGCTGAGAATCTGGAGCGTCGTTTCCGTCTGACCGCGCTGCGCGCCGAGCGTGCTGAAGTCTATCACCTGCGCGCAACACAGCAGATTTCTAACGAAACGATGCAGCGCCTGCTGCGCGATCTCGATCTGCTGGAAGCGCTGCTGATTGAGAAAGAGGAGTAACCGCCTTTGAATGCCGCCGCGTCTCACACCTGCAGACGCGGCGCATCATCCGGCCAGTGTGTGCGGCAGCAGCTGATCCAGGCTTCCGCACTGCGCGACAAATAGCTCCCTTCCCGCCAGATCAATCCGATACGCCACTCCAGCGCAGATGCCAGCGGCAGCCATGCCAGCGACTGCGGATCCAGCCGCTGACAGATAGGTTCCGGCAGTACGGCTACGCCCATCCCCGCCTGCACCATCGCAGCCAGAAAATCCCACTGACCGCTGCGCAGCGCAATCTGAGGCGTTATGCCTTCACGCTGAAACGCCTGCATCAGCTGCCGGTTAAGGGCAAACTCTTCATTCAGGATCAGCAGTGGATGCTGCGCCAGTTCTGCCAGCGTCAGATGCGGACGGGCGTGCCAGGCCGCGCTGCGCGATACCAGCACGCAGAGCGGATGGCGCATCAGCTCCAGCGTGTTAAGCGGTAAACCGGGCTCAACCGGCAGGGCGGTAAGCGCAATATCCAGCGCGCCGCTCAGCACCGCCTGCTGTGCGGTCAGCCCGCCTGATTCTGCAATATGCAGCTGCACGCCAGGATAGCGGCGCTGAAATGCTGAAATTGAGCCGGCAATCTGCATACCCACCATCGGCGGAATACCCAGGCGCAGTTCACCGGTTTTCAGCTGATTAATATCACCAATCTGCGCCTCCAGCTGATGAAACTCCTGCAGGATCGCGAGACCGCGCTGGTAAACCGCCTGACCGCTGTCAGTGAGATGCAGACGGCGCCCCTCCCGCCGCAGCAGTGCGCACCCCAGCTCCTCTTCCAGCTGGCGCACCATTTTGCTGATAGTGGGCTGCGTCACATAGAGCTGCTCTGCTGCACGGGTAAAGCTCTGCTGCTGTACTACGGCGACAAAATAGCGCAGGGCGCGTATATCCATGATCATTCCTTAATGGCATAGTCCGGATGATTTTAATTCATTTCTTTCACGGTTAGCGGCAGATTTATACTGCATTTCTCATATTTATTACCGGAGATCGCCATGGCTGCCGCCATCAATCCGCGCCCCCGTCTGTTACAACATCTGATACTGCCGCTGCAGCTGCTGCTTTATATCGGGCTATTCAGCGTCTGCGATCTTCTGGTGCGCTGGCTGCATCTGCCGCTGCCGGCAAATGTACTCGGCATGGTTGTGCTGCTGTTATTGATTGTGTTGCGCGTGTTGCCGCTGGGCTGGGTCCGTGCCGGGGCAAACTGGCTGCTGGCTGAAATGCTGCTGTTTTTTATTCCGGCGGTGGTGGCGGTAGTCAATTACAGCGATCTGCTGCGCAGTGAGGGATGGCGTATTTTTATCGTGATTGCGATCAGCACGCTGCTGGTGCTGGCGGTCACATCGCTGGTGGTTGATCGCCTCTACCGGTTTGAAATGGCGCGTGCGGCACGCAGGCAGGATATCCATGAGTAACGCCATCATCAGTCTGCTCTGTCTGGCATTCACCCTGCTGGTCTATTACCTCAACAAGCGTCTCTACCGGCGCTGGCGGCGACTGATGCTGATGCCGCTGGTGCTGACGCCGCTGGTACTGGTCGGCCTGCTGCTTATTACGCATATCAGCTGGCAAAACTATATTGCGGAGAGTCACTGGCTGCTCTGGCTGCTGGGACCCGCCACGCTGGCATTTGCTGTGCCGGTATACGAAAACATGGCGCTCATCCGGCGTCACTGGCTGTCGCTGAGCGCAGGGGTCCTGTGCGCTACCACGGTTGCCGTCTGCAGCTCAGTCTGGCTGGCGCGGTTACTGGCGCTGCCGGAGAGTATTCAGCGTAGTCTGGCCGTGCGTTCAATCACCACGCCATTTGCGCTGGCCGCCGCCGGTCCGATGGGCGGACAGCCCGATCTGGTGGCGCTGTTTGTGGTGATCACAGGCGTATTTGGCATGGCGGCAGGGGATATTCTTTTTCTGCGCATCGCGATAAAACAGGGAGTGGCGAAAGGCGCCGGGCTGGGTGCCGCCTCTCACGGTGCCGGAACTGCGCGCGCCTATCAGATTGGTCAGCAGGAGGGCGTGGTATCCAGCCTGGTGATGATGCTTTCGGGCGTCGTCACGGTTCTGCTGGCACCGCTTCTGAGCCATCTGCTGTGGCACGCATGACACGTTTATCGATAAATCGTTCCCGTTGTAATTTAATTTTACGTAAAGGTTTCCAATAAAAGTTGTGTCTGACGACTATGCTAACTACTCTTTGCGCCGACTTATTTTTTACTTCATGGAGTGGATTAGCATGATCAAGCAACTTGTTACCGGAAGCGTTTTGGGCCTTGCATTGCTGAGCGGTAGCGTACAGGCGATTGAGGGCAGTGTTGACGTGGGTGAGCACAGCACCAACCTGAACCTTGGCCTCGGTACCACCTCTCCGGGTCTGTTTCTGAAAGGTAACTGGCTGCGCAGCGACCATGACGGCAGCACCTACGGTGCAGGCCTGGGCTATAACATCGATGTTGGCGATCTGCGCGTCGCGCCGACGGCAAAAGCGCTGTTTACACATCCGGAAGATGGCCGTGATGGCTTCACCATCGCCGTGGGTGCAGGCGCACAGTACAGCTTCAACAGCATGTGGGGCCTGTATGGTGAATATTACTATGCGCCAGAGGCGTTTTCCGATCGTCTGGACAGCTATCAGGAAGCGTCAGGCGGCCTGAGCTTTACGCCAGTTTCACTGCTGAACCTGCGCGTGGGCTACCAGTATATCGAGCTGAACAACAAAGGCAGCCGCAAAGATAACGTGCTGGTAGATGGCCCATACGTAGGTGCCTCACTCCGCTTCTGATCTGCCGCTGCAAACCAGGGGCGCATTAATGCGCCCCCTACATCATCCCTGTAGGGGCGCCATTTATGGCGCCCTGGCCGACGTCCGCACCGGTTCCGATGACGTCATTTATGGCACCCGTGTTAATTCCCGCCCGTGACTGAATGACGCCATTTATGGCGGTTGATGCGGCGTGCGCAATAAACCAGGGGCGCATTAATGCGCCCCCTACATCACCCCGTAGGGGCGCCATTCATGGCGCCCTGGTCGACGTCCGCACCGGTTCCGATGACGTCATTTATGGCGCCCGTGTTAATTCCCGCACGTAACTGAATGACGCCATTTATGGCGGTTGATACCGCGCGCGCAATAAACCAGGGGCGCATTAATGCGCCCCCTACATCATCCCCGTAGGGGCGCCANATGACGCCATTTATGGCGGTTGATACCGCGCGCGCAATAAACCAGGGGCGCATTAATGCGCCCCCTACATCATCCCCGTAGGGGCGCCATTTATGGCGCCCTGGTCGACGTCCGCATCGGTTCCGATGACGCCATTTATGGCGGTTGATACCGCGCGCGCAATAAACCAGGGGCGCATAAATGCGCCCCCTACGTTACCCCGTAGGGGCGCCATTTATGGCGCCCTGGTCGACGTCCGCACCGGTTCCGATGACGTCATTTATGGCGCCCTGTTCGACGTCCGCACCGGCCCCGATGACGTCATGTATGGCGACCGTGTTGAACCTGATGCGCCTGCGATCAGTGTGATTTCCCCTGTGAAATACCGATACCGGTTTGCGAACGAATAAACTGTCCGCGGAACCGTGCGCGCTCCTGTGCGCCCTGAGCGGAGTGATCGGTGATGGAAAAGAACCAGGTGCAGACAAAAGCGACCAGCATGGAGAACAGCGCCGGGTACTCGTAAGGATAGATCGGCGTAGCGTGACCCAGCACCTGAACCCAGACGGTAGGACCCAGAATCATCAGCACCACCGCCGTCAGCAGTCCCAGCCAGCCGCCCACCATCGCGCCGCGTGTGGTGAGCTTCGACCAGTACATGGAGAGCAAAATAATCGGGAAATTGCAGCTGGCGGCAATAGAGAAGGCCAGACCGACCATAAAGGCGATGTTCTGCTTCTCAAACAGGATCCCCAGCGCAATGGCAACCACACCCAGCACCAGCACGGTAATTTTAGAGACGCGCAGCTCTTCACGCTCCGTTGCCTGACCTTTGCGGATCACGCTGGCGTAGAGATCGTGCGACACTGCCGACGCGCCCGCCAGCGTCAGTCCGGCGACAACGGCCAGAATCGTGGCGAAAGCCACCGCCGAGATAAAGCCGAGGAACAGGCTGCCGCCTACCGCATTCGACAGATGCACCGCTGCCATATTGGTGCCGCCAATCAGGGCGCCGCTGGCGTCTTTAAACAGCGGGTTTGCACCTACCAGCAGAATCGCACCAAAGCCGATAATAAAGGTCAGGAAATAGAAGTAACCCATAAAGCCGGTGGCCCAGAACACGCTTTTACGCGCCTCGCGCGCATCCGCCACGGTAAAGAAGCGCATCAGAATATGTGGCAGTCCCGCCGTACCAAACATCAGCCCCAGCCCCAGCGACAGGGCGGAGATAGGATCTTTCACCAGCCCGCCGGGCTGCATAATCGCCGCGCCTTTAGGGTGGACCGCCATCGCCTCCGTAAACAGCGTATTAAAGCTAAAACCGGTGGCTTTCATTACCATAATCGCCATGAAGCTGGCACCGAACAGCAGCAGCACCGCTTTAATGATCTGCACCCAGGTGGTCGCGAGCATGCCGCCGAACAGAACATAGAGCACCATCAGAATGCCAACCAGCACCACGGCGATATGATAATCAAGGCCGAACAGCAGCTGGATAAGCTTGCCGGCTCCCACCATCTGTGCAATCAGATAGAGCGCAACCACCACCAGCGAACCGCAGGCGGAGAGGGTGCGGATCGGTTTCTGCTGCAGCCGATAGGAGGCGACATCGGCAAAGGTATAGCGTCCGAGATTGCGCAACCGCTCAGCGATCAGAAACAGGATCATCGGCCAGCCGACGAGAAAGCCGAGCGAATAGATCAGTCCGTCATAGCCCGAGGTATAGACCAGCGCGGAGATACCGAGAAATGAGGCGGCTGACATAAAATCGCCCGCCATCGCCAGGCCATTCTGGAAGCCGGTAATATTGCCGCCTGCGGTGTAGTAGTCGCTGCGTGAGCGGGTACGCTTTGATGCCCACCAGGTAATACCCAGCGTGAACGCGACAAACACCACAAACATGATTATCGCTTCATAGTTGGTCGCCTGCTGCTGGACGTCGCCGGTCAGCGCATCGGCCGCCAGTACGCCCGCTGGCGCCAGCGCCAGCAGAATCGGGAGCGCGCGCTTCATGATTTTACCTCGCTGACGATCTGTTTGGTCAGGCGATCAAACTCGCCATTTGCGCGCCAGACATAGACGCCGGTAAGCAGAAAAGAGACCACAATCAGGCCCACGCCAATCGGAATACCGCGCGTCACATTGGTACCGGCATGCAGCGGCGTGCCGAGCCAGCCGGGCGCAAACGCGATCAGCAGGATAAACCCGACATACAGGACCAGCATAATAATGCTCAGCAGCAGCGCAAAAGCCTGGCGCTTGTGAACCAGCTCCTGAAAACGGGGGTTATTTTCTATTTGTTGCCAGACGGCTTCCTGTTGATTCAGGGTGTCATTCATCACAGTTTCTCCAGAGGCAAAGCAGACGGAAATCTCACATTAATGTGATTTAACGGATTGAATATTCTGGTTATCAGGGTTGTGCGATGGTGAACAGCATACGGCGTAAGGTGAACTAACGGAGAGAAGCCTGCCGGGGACAGGCTGATGCTCTCCGCTGATAAGGGCAACGATTACGGCATGGCGATCGACTGCTTCTCCTCCAGTAATTTCTCTACTACACCTGGATCGGCCAGCGTAGAGGTATCGCCAAAGTTGCTGGTATCGCCCGCTGCAATTTTGCGCAGAATACGTCGCATAATTTTACCGGAGCGGGTTTTCGGCAGCGAGTCGGTCCAGTGCAGCACGTCCGGCGTGGCGATAGGGCCAATCTCTTTGCGTACCCAGTTGCGCACTTCCGTATACAGCTCCGCTGACGGCTCTTCGCCCTGATTCAGGGTGATATAGGCGTAAATAGCCTGCCCTTTAATGCTGTGCGGAATACCGACCACGGCCGCTTCAGCAATTTTCGGATGTGAAACCAGCGCGGACTCAATCTCTGCCGTGCCCAGCCGGTGTCCGGAAACGTTCAGGACATCATCCACGCGTCCGGTGATCCAGTAGTAGCCATCTTCATCGCGTCGCGCGCCGTCACCGCTGAAGTAGCGATGCTTAAACGTGGAGAAGTAGGTCTGTTCAAAGCGTTCATGATCGCCAAACAGCGTGCGCGCCTGACCAGGCCAGGAATCATTAATAACCAGATTACCCTCGGTTGCGCCCTCAAGCTGATTGCCTTCGTTATCCACCAGCGCCGGCTGTACGCCGAAGAACGGTTTGGTGGCCGAGCCCGCTTTCAGCTCGGTTGCGCCCGGCAGCGGCGTGATCATAAAGCCGCCGGTTTCAGTCTGCCACCAGGTATCGACAATCGGACAGCGGCTGTCGCCAATCTTTTTGTAATACCACTCCCAGGCTTCCGGATTGATCGGCTCACCCACGGAGCCCATGATGCGCAGGCTGCTGCGTCGGGTGCCTTCAATCGCCCGGTCGCCTTCGGCCATCAGCGCGCGAATCGCGGTGGGTGCCGTATAGAGCAGGGTAACGTTGTGCTTGTCGACGACTTCCGCCATCCGGCTCGGCTTCGGCCAGTTGGGCACCCCTTCAAACATCAGCGTGGTTGCGCCGCAGGCCAGCGGCCCATAGAGCAGATAGCTGTGACCGGTGATCCAGCCGACGTCTGCGGTGCACCAGTAAACGTCGTCGTCATGGTAATCAAAGACATATTTAAAGGTGCTGGCCGCATAGACCAGATAGCCGCCGGTGGTATGCAATACGCCTTTTGGCTTGCCGGTCGAACCGGAGGTGTACAGAATAAACAGCGGATGTTCCGCTTCAACCGCCACCGCTTCGTGCTCTGCGCTGGCCTGGCTGACCAGATCGTGCCACCAGAGATCGCGTCCCTCATGCCACTCTGTATTTTTTCCGGTGCGCTGAAATACGATCACATTCTTTACGCTGGTCACCAGCGGATTAGCCAGCGCGTCATCAACATTCTTTTTCAGCGGGATGGCGCGTCCGGCGCGGATACCTTCATCCGCCGTGATCACCAGCTTCGCGTTGCTGTCGACCACGCGTCCCGCCACGGCTTCCGGCGAAAAGCCGCCAAAAATCACCGAGTGCACGGCGCCAATGCGCGCGCAGGCCAGCATGGCAACAGCGGCCTCCGGCACCATCGGCATATAAATGGCCACCACATCGCCTTTTTTAATCTCAAGCTGCGTTAATACATTTGCCATACGGCAGACGTCAGCGTGCAGCTCACGGAAAGTCAGCGTTTTACTTTCACTGGCGTCATCCCCTTCCCAGATAATGGCCGGACGATCGCCCCGCGTTGCCAGATGGCGATCCAGGCAGTTAGCCGCAAGATTCAGCATGCCATCTTCATACCAGCGAATAGAGATGTTGCCCGGCGCAAACGAGGTATTTTTCACCGTGCTGTAAGGCGTGATCCAGTCGAGAATTTTTCCCTGCTCACCCCAGAAAGTGTCAGGATCGTCCACGGACTGCTGATAGCGTGCCGCATACTCGTCGGCATTAATCAGGGCGTTCGCTGCAATGGCAGCGGGTACAGGATGCTTGTGAATTTGGCTCATGGCTGACCTCCTTGAAGATGTTAATCATATGTCAATCAAAGGTTAATTGAAGAGGGGGCCAGGGCTTTGTTTCGGTTTTGCAGTCTGGATCACGGCCTGCCGGCACGCGGTAAAGGGCGTAAAAACGGCGCTTTTTGCGGCAAAAAAACGGCGTACTGAAAGCGGCATTCAGCAGGCAATAGATGTTTTGTGATTAAATGTTAGGCAAACGCGCCGGGCGGAAAAATCGTCAAATCTGAATAGCTATGCGGAAAATTATCGAATTAACGCTTTTCATAACAGCGGGTTATAGCCACAGAGTCTCAGCAGCATTTTATGCTACTGAGCTGCGCACGATTTAAGCTATCGCGCCGGGGGTTGCATTTACCGCAGTGAAAATGGTACTTATCTGGCCGCTGTTCAGCAGGTATCAACTCAGGCTGTATCCTTGCGCTGGTGCAAACCGCCGGCAGAACAAAGCGGAATACAGCCCATTATAACCCTCTATTTTATCGGGCTTTTGCTCACTTCCCTGTGTGTATCATCTCCTGCACCTTCGCAGCAGAGCAAAGGGGTTTTAACTGAGGAAATAACGCGTTATGAAAGGTTTTAAACTCACCCTCGCCTGGCAGATCCTGATTGCCCTGATCCTCGGCATTATCGTAGGAACCGTGCTGCATAATCAGCCAGACGATCGTGAATGGTTAATCACCAATATACTTACCCCTGCCGGTGATATCTTCATTCATCTGATCAAGATGATTGTGGTGCCGATTGTTATTTCCTCGCTGATTGTTGGCATTGCCGGCGTCGGGGACGCGAAAAAACTCGGGCGTATCGGGGTGAAAACCATTATCTATTTTGAAGTGATCACCACCATTGCCATTGTGGTCGGCATCACGCTGGCTAACGTATTCCAACCCGGCAGCGGCATTGATATGTCAACGCTGGCAACGGTGGACATCTCTAAATATGAAGCTACCACCGAAGCGGTTCAGGGCGCGCCTCATGGCCTGGTCAGCACCATTCTGTCGCTGATCCCGCAGAACATCTTCGCCTCGCTGGTTAAAGGCGATATGTTGCCGATTATTTTCTTCTCGGTGCTGTTCGGCCTGGGTCTGTCGGCGCTGCCGTCGGAACATCGCGATCCGCTGGTCGGCTTGTTCCGCTCGGTATCAGAAACCATGTTCAAAGTGACTCACATGATCATGCGGTATGCGCCGGTGGGCGTATTTGCACTGATTGCGGTGACCATTGCGAACTTCGGTTTTGCATCGCTCTACCCGCTGGCGAAACTGGTGCTGCTGGTCTATGCCGCCATCCTGTTTTTCGCCTTTGTCGTGCTCGGTGCGGTCGCGCGCTTCTGCAAGCTGCGTATTACGACCCTGATGCGTATTCTGAAAGATGAGCTGATTCTGGCCTACTCTACCTCCAGTTCAGAGACGGTGCTGCCGCGCATTATGCAGAAGATGGAGGCGTATGGTGCGCCGAAAGCGATCACCAGCTTTGTGGTGCCTACCGGCTACTCCTTCAACCTGGATGGCTCTACGCTCTATCAGAGTATTGCCGCCATCTTTATTGCTCAGCTTTACGGCATTGACCTGTCGCTGACCGATGAGATCATCCTGGTGCTGACGCTGATGGTAACCTCAAAAGGGATTGCCGGTGTGCCGGGCGTCTCCTTCGTGGTGCTGCTGGCAACGCTGGGCAGTGTGGGTATCCCGCTTGAAGGGCTGGCGTTTATCGCAGGCGTTGACCGCATCATGGATATGGCGCGTACGGCGCTGAACGTGGTAGGAAATGCGCTCGCTGTGCTGGTTATTGCGCGCTGGGAAAATCAGTTTGATGCTAAGCAGGCTGCTGCCTACGAGCTGCAGCTGCGTACGCAAAGCGCCACCTGAGTCGTTCCTGAGCAAAATAAAACCCGCCGCTGGCGGGTTTTTTTATGTCTGCAGACGTGAAAACAAAAAATTCTGCGCCGCTGCACATGAATTAACAATTCTTTATGGTATAAATTTTTCAGAATAAATTATTCATTCGCAGGAGCGTAATATGACCCTTGATCTCAACAAAATGATCACCGAGAGCCGCAATCCGGCCAGCCAGAATATTGACGAGCTCAGCACGGAGGCGATGCTGCGCGTCATTAATGATGAAGATAAAAAAGTGGCGCTGGCGGTAGAGGCGATTGTGCCGCAGATCGCACAGGTTACGGAGGCGATTGCGCACGCCTTTAGCCAGGGCGGACGACTGATTTACTGCGGCGCCGGTACCTCCGGCCGGCTCGGTATCCTGGATGCCAGTGAGTGTCCGCCTACTTTTGGTACGCCGCGCGGTCAGGTGGTAGGGCTGATTGCCGGCGGGCATACGGCGATCCTGCAGGCGGTAGAGAATGCGGAAGATAACGCCGAACGGGGTGCACAGGATCTGGCGGATATCGGTTTCAGCGCCCGGGACGTGCTGGTCGGGATTGCGGCCAGCGGCCGCACCCCCTATGTGCTGGGCGCGCTCGCTTACGCACGTGAACAGGGCGCGTTTACCGCCGCGCTGACCTGCAATCCCGACAGCGCGATGGCGCAGGCGGCTGATGTCGCGCTGACGCCAATTGTGGGGCCGGAGATCGTCACCGGCTCGTCGCGTATGAAGGCGGGCACGGCACAGAAACTGGTGCTGAATATGCTGAGCACCGGCGCGATGATCCGCAGCGGCAAGGTGTATGGCAACCTGATGGTGGACGTGGAAGCCACCAATCAGAAACTGGTTCAGCGTCAGATAAACATTGTTAAGCAGGCCACCGAATGCGACGACGCCACGGCTCAGCAGGCGCTGACGGCGTGCGGCGGCCACTGCAAAACTGCTATCGTTATGGTGCTGGCGGGCCTGACGGCGGAAGAGGCGCGCGCGCTGCTGGATCAGAATCGCGGGTTTATCCGCGCCGCGTTACGTGACCCGGGAGTACGCTGATGGCCGCAATTACTGAAACGCTGCTGCGCGATATTCTGCGGGCCGTAGGCGGGCCGCGTAACGTAGCGATGTGCGGCAACTGCATGACCCGCCTGCGCCTGACGCTGGTGAATGCTGCGCTGGCGGATAGCCCCCGGCTGAAACAGCTGCCGGGCGTACTGGGTGTGATTGTCAGCGACGCCCAGCTGCAGATTGTTCTGGGGCCGGGCAAGGCGCAAACCGCAGCGGAAAAGATGCAGCTATTGCTCAATGAAGGCGCGCCGGCGCAGGATCTGCAGACCATCGCCCAGGCACAAAAGCAGCAGATAAAAGCGAAACAGAGCAGTGCGCTGCACCGCTTTCTCGCCTGCTTTGCCACCATTTTTACGCCGCTTATTCCGGGATTTATCGGCGCTGGCCTGCTGCTCGGCTTTGCCACCCTGACTGAGCAGCTGTTTCACCTTAATCAGCCGGGTGAGCACGCCCCGTGGCTGCTGGCAACCGTGGCCTACATGAAAGTGTTTGGCAAAGGATTGTTTACCTTTCTCAGCATTCTGATCGGCTATAACGCTCAGAAAGCGTTTGGCGGCACCGGCGTCAACGGCGCGATTATCGCCTCGCTGTTTGTGCTCGGCTACAGCCCGGAAGCCACCGTCGGATACTACAGCGGGATGGAGAACTTTTTCGGGCTGACGATCGATCCGCGCGGCAATATTATCGGCGTGCTGCTGGCCGCGATATTTGGTGCATGGACAGAGAAGCAGCTGCGTAAAATCATTCCCGATAACCTGGATATGATCCTTACCTCGCTGCTGACGCTGCTGATTACCGGCGCCGTGACGTTTCTGCTCATTATGCCGGTAGGAGGGGAACTGTTTAAAGGCATGTCGTGGCTGTTTATTCACCTTAATAACAACCCGTTTGGCTGTGCCATCCTGGCCGGGCTGTTTCTAATTGCGGTGATGTTTGGTATCCACCAGGGCTTTATTCCGGTCTATTTCGCGCTGATGGAGACGCAGGGCTTTAATTCGCTGTTTCCCATACTGGCTATGGCGGGAGCGGGGCAGGTCGGCGCCTCGCTGGCGCTGTGGTGCAAAGCTGGAAAAACGTCGCTGCTGCGCAGCCAGATCAAAGGAGCCATTGTGCCGGGGCTGCTGGGCGTCGGGGAACCGCTGATTTACGGGGTCACGCTACCGCGCCTCAAGCCTTTTATCACCGCCTGCTGCGGGGGGGCACTGGGCGGCTTCTTTATCGGTCTGGTGGCCTGGCTCGGCCTGCCGGTAGGGATGAATACGGTGTTTGGCCCCTCCGGCCTGGTGACGCTGCCGCTGATGACGTCAGCACAGGGCATTTTTGCCGGCATGGCGGTCTATCTTGCCGGTCTGCTGGTCGCCTGGACGGGCGGGTTTCTCTTCACCTGGTGGTGGGGCATGAAAAATATCGATTTGGGTTAACGCCCGTTGCGGGCGCTGCTGCGCCCGTAAATATTTTCTGTTTCCTCCATTTTGGCTAAATAATGGTGTGAGCCGCAACGCATAATCCTGTTTCCATCCATCCATTTTAACCATTAAATACAATGCCTTATCAAGATTTCTCTTTTTTAGCAGCAAGAATTAAATCATCAGCGCTTAAGTCGTTCCGCTAATCAGCCGATAGATCCGGAATAATGTTTATCAGCCTGAATTGACCAGGGATCTCTGTATGCGCAATAACCAGCCCGTTACACAGCGTGAATTCGTTTTCGATGACGATGCAACGCTGATGTCGACTACCGATCTCAGCAGCCATATCACCTACGCCAATGACGCTTTTATTGAGGTCAGCGGCTTCACGCCGGAAGAAGTAAACGGCCAGCCCCATAACATAGTGCGCCATCCGGATATGCCACCCGAAGCGTTTGCCGATATGTGGCATACCCTGAAACAGGGGCAGCCCTGGAGCGCGCTGGTGAAAAACCGGCGTAAGAATGGCGATCACTACTGGGTACGGGCCAATGCGGTGCCGGTGGTACGCGAAGGATGCGTGCGCGGCTATATGTCGGTACGGACCAAACCTGCAGCAGCAGAAGTGCAGCAGGCTGAGGCCTTGTACCGCGATTTCCGCGAAGGGCGCAGCAAAGGACGCTGCTTCTATAAAGGATTGATTATCGGCAGCGGCTGGCGCCGCGCCACGTCACTGCTGAAAACGCTGCCGCTGCGCTGGCGCATTCGTTCAGCGCTGGCGCTGCTGCTACCGCTGGTCGCGGGCAGCGCCTGGGGGGCAGGCCTGACGGGGCTGGCACTCGGCGGCTTCAGCGTTGCGACGGCGCTCTGTTTGCTGCTGGCGAGCCTCTGGCTGGAGCAGCAAATTTCACGCCCCATCGAGCGGATGTGCCAGCAGGCGCTGAGCGTGGCGACCGGCAACAGCCATAAAGTCGATCAGCCCGATCGCGTGGATGAAATCGGCATGACGCTGCGCGCCATTGGTCAGCTGGGGCTGATGTTCCGCTGGCTGGTGGATGACGTCAGCGGCCAGGCGATCAACGTTCTCAGCGCCAGTGATGCGATGGCGCGCAGCAACAGTGAGCTCTCCCGTCGTACCGAACAGGCAGCCGCTAACGTGCAGCAGACGGCCGCCACCATGAATGAGATGACGGCCACCGTGAAGAGCAACACGGAAACCGCCAGCGAGGTCAATACGCTGTCGGGCACCACCAGCCACGCCGCCATCAAAGGTGGCGAGGTGATGCAGGAGATGGCGGGCATGATGGGCGATATCGCCGACAGTGCAAAGCGCATCGCCAGCATCACCAGCGTGATTGACAGTATCGCCTTTCAGACCAATATCCTCGCGCTCAATGCGGCGGTAGAGGCGGCGCGGGCCGGTGAGCAGGGCAAAGGGTTTGCCGTGGTCGCGGGTGAAGTGCGCAATCTCGCGCAGCGCAGCGCAAAAGCCGCCAGCGAAATTAAGACGCTGGTGGAGACCAGCGCCAGCCGCGTAGCGTCAGGCAACGACTATGCGGCAGCCGCAGGTCGCACCATGCAGGATATTGTCAGCCAGGTGCAGAACGTGACGACGCTGATTGCGCAGATCAGCGCAGCCACCGCCGAGCAGGCCACGGCGCTGAGCGAGGTGAGTACGGCGGTAGAAGATCTGGATGATATCACTCATCAAAACGCCGCGCGCGTGGCTGAAGGCGCAGAAGCCTCAGCCCGCATGGCGCATCAGGCGAACCGTCTGGTTGAGGCGATTAGCGTCTTCCGCTAACGCTTACGCCACTTCCCGCCCGGCGCGCAGCGCGCCGGGTGACGTGCCCGTTATCCGTTTAAAGGCGCGGCTGAACGCAGCCAGCGACCCGTAACCAAGCTCAAACGCGATGCTCTCTACCGCCTCGCCCTGCTCAATACGCTCTTTCGCCAGCCGCATACGCAGTTCGGTAAGATAGCGCAGCGGCGTCATGCCGGTGGCGTTCTGAAAGCGGGCAGCAAACACCGATCGCGAACTGCCGGACGCACGCGCCAGCCGCTCTACCGTCCAGTTTTCTCCCGGCGCACGGTGCATCGCCGCCATCGCCAGGCTCAGGCGCGGATCGCGCAGCGCCTGAACCAGACCGCTGCCGGCGCCGCAGCCATTCTCTACCCAGCCGCGCACGATCTGCGCGGCCACCACATCCGCCAGCCGCGACAGAATACCGGCGAAGCCCGCTTTGCGCTGGCGGGTTTCCCGCTCCATCGCATCCAGAATCGGCTGGATTTCCGGATACTGTCCCAGCAGGGTGCTGACCAGCATGACATCCGGCATGGTGTGTACCAGCGGCTGCATACCGCCCAGTTCAAACGCCATGCAGGCGCTGAACAGGATCACGTCGCTATCCGCCGGACAGAGATCGGCATCCGCCGCATCGTTGATCGCGCAGACGCTGGGGCAGATAGGCTTACTGTTAAACGTGGTGATCGGTTCACAATGCGCCGTCTCATCTGAGACCAGCGCATGCGCTTTTCCATGCGGGATCAGTAATGCATCGCCCGCCTGCAGCGGGTAGATCGTACCGGAAGCAGCACGCAGCAGCAGCGTACCGCGCCCGACAAAATGCAGCTGCGCCCGGCCAGGCGCGTCGTCATACTGCAGGCCAAAAGGCGCATGCAGCGCAATACGCTGATATTTTACGCCGTACAGGCGCATGCCCATCAGCAGTTCGCTGGTTAAATCTTCATAACGGCTCATCGCAATCCAGACGAATTATCAACTAATAAACTTTCTGTATCATAGATCGTCTTGTTGCAGCGCTCTATCCTTAGCGAAACTATTTTTTTGTGATGGGGATCGCAAATGAGTCTGGAAACTGAACTGACAGCCACCGGTGCGGTGGCAGAAAAACCCGCGTGGGGCGCGGTATTTGCCATGGCGTTTGGCGTATTTGGCCTGATCACCGCTGAGTTCCTGCCGGTCAGCCTGCTGACGCCGATAGCCGCGTCGCTGCAGGTCAGCGAAGGTCAGGCGGGGCAGACGGTGACGGTGACCGCGCTGGTTGCGCTGCTCACCAGCCTGGTAATCGGTACGCTTACGCGGCGGTTCGATCGCCGTCTGGTGATGCTGGCATTTACCCTGCTGCTTATCGCCTCGGCGCTGCTGGTGGCGCTGGCGGACAGTCTGCCGATGATCCTGCTGGCGCGCGTGCTGCTGGGTATGGCGATTGGCGGCTTCTGGACGCTGTCAACCGCCATCACCATGCGACTGGTGCCGGCGGAGCAGGTGCCGCGCGCGCTATCGATTGTCTTTAGCGGCATCTCGCTGGCGACAATTATTGCGGCACCGCTCGGCAGCTATCTCGGCGATGTGATTGGCTGGCGCAACATTTTTCTGATGACGGGGCTGCTGGGCGTGCTGGCGCTGCTGTGGCAGTTCTTTACGCTGCCGGCAATGCCACCGGAAAACCGGACGCAAAGCGGCGGCGTGCTTGATCTGCTGCGGCAGGGCGTTATGCGCTGGGGCATGCTGGCGGTGATCCTGATGTTTACCGGCCATTTTGCTTTCTTTACCTACCTGCGACCTTATCTGGAAGGCAGCGCGCAGCTTAACGTTAATCAGCTGTCGCTTGCGCTGCTGGCGTTTGGAATAGCTAACTTCTTTGGCACCTCGCTGGCGGGCGTGCTGGTTACGCGCAGCGTCTCGCTGACGCTGACCGGGATGGCGCTGCTGATGAGCGTGACGGCGGTGGTACTCTCTGCGATGGCGCAGCTGCCGTGGCTGGCAGGGGCCGGTGTGGCGCTATGGGGACTGGCATTTGGCTCGATGCCTACCGGCTGGTCAGCGTGGATTTCGCGTGCCGTGCCTGATGATGCAGAGTCGGGCGGTGGACTGCTGGTGGCGACCATTCAGCTGGCGATCACGGCGGGCGCGGCGGCCGGCGGCTGGATGTTTGACCTGCAGGGCGCGGGCGGCGTCTTTATGGCAAGCGGCGTCATGATGCTGCTGGCGGCGGTAACCATCTATACGCGCGTCAGGCAGCACGGCTAAGGTGCAGCGGCAGGGCTTTTTCTGATTCAGGGGCGGCGTGTGCCGCCCTTTGCATTTCCGCGCTTTGCTTTGACGGTTTTCTGCACAGATGCGCTACCTTTAGTGACAACTACACCAGGGGGAAAAAAGCGATGAGCCAGTTTTTTATGCATGAAAAGAACGATCTGGTTAACGAAGCCATCGAAGGTATTTTACTCAGCACGCCGTGGCGTAACCTGCGTCGTCTCGATTTGGGCGATGAGATCCGCATTGTGGTGCGTTCAGACTGGGATAAAAGCAGAGTGGCGCTGATCTCAGGTGGCGGATCGGGCCATGAGCCGGCGCACGCCGGGTTTGTCGGCAAAGGGATGCTGACGGCGGCCGTCTGCGGCGATATTTTCGCCTCGCCCAGCGTGGAGGCGGTGCTTAACGCCATTATCAACGTGACCGGTGACGCGGGCTGTCTGCTGATCGTTAAAAACTACACCGGCGATCGCCTTAATTTTGGTCTGGCGGCTGAGAAAGCCAAAAACCTGGGCTATCACGTTGAACTGGTCATGGTCGAGGATGATATTGCGCTGCCTGAGAACCCGCAGCCGCGCGGTCTCGCCGGCACTGCACTGGTGCATAAAATTGCGGGCTATGCGGCTGAACACGGGCATTCACTGCAGGAGGTAAAGGCGCTGGCGCAGCGGGCGATTGAAGCCACTTCCTCTATTGGTCTGGCATTTGCGACCTGCCATCTTCCGGGTGAGAAGCGCGAAGCGCGCGTGGCGCCAGGCCACAGTGAGCTCGGTATGGGCATTCACGGCGAGCCGGGGGTCGTTACGCTGGATACGCAGGACAGCGGAAAAATTACCGGCCTGATGACGGATAAACTGGCGCAGGCGCTGCCGGATGGTAAGCAGGCGCTGTTACTTATCAACAATTTAGGCGGTTTTTCGCAGCTGGAGCTGGCGCTGCTGACGCGCGAAGTCCTGCGCACGCCGCTGGCCGCGCGTACTACCCATCTTATCGGTCCCGCTACGCTGGTCAGCGCGCTGGATATGAAAGGCTTCTCGTTATCCGTGCTGGCGCTGGAAGAGCCGTTCCTGCTGGCGCTGCAGGCACCGGTGCAGGTGCAGGGCTGGGTTGCGCCCTATGAGTTTGCGCCCATCAATCTGCAGACGGCGGAGAAAGTCAGCAGCGCGCTTGACTTTGATCCCTCAGAAAATGATGAGGTGGCGGGCTGGATCACGCGCGTGACGCAGACGCTCATCGATCTGGAGAGTGAACTGAATGCGCTGGACGCAAAGGTTGGCGATGGTGATACCGGCTCCACGTTTGCTGCGGGTGCAAAACGTATTCAGCGCGCGCTGCAGGAGAAGCAGCTGCCGCTAAACGAGCTGCCGACGCTGATTGCGCTGATTGGCGAGCAGCTGGCAGGCGCGATGGGCGGCTCCAGCGGCGTACTGATGTCCATTCTGTTTACCTCCGCCGGACAGCATCTGGAAGAGGGCAGCTCACTGCCGGAGGCGCTGATGCAGGGGCTGGAGCGCATGAAGCACTATGGCGGCGCGCAGCCGGGCGACCGCACGCTGATTGATGCGCTGCAGCCGGCGCTGGAAAAACTGGTGGCGGGCGAATCACTGACGGCTGCCGCTCAGGCGGCGGCGCAGGGCGCAGAGGCCACGGCGCAGATGAACAGTGCGAAAGCGGGACGCTCAGCCTATCTCAACCAGCAGAGTCTGGATGGGGTAAAAGATCCCGGTGCGTATGCGGTAGAGAAGGTGTTTCAGGTGATGGCAGGCTGAGTTGCCTGCCAGAGTGACACCGCGGTGAGCTGCGCCCGTCTTCCCGGCAATGCAGAAGGCGGGCGCAGGACGCCGTTACTCGCCGGCTGGCTCTTTCGCCGCCTCGCGCAGCATCTCCTGATGCGGGATATCCTGCAGGATCTGCTCAAAGCTGCGCAGACGCTTGTAGATAGACATCAGCTCGACCAGCGTTGACCAGGAGGTGATCAGATACTGGAAGGAGGAGCGTACCTGGTCAAACACGTTAAGGATCTGATTCATCAGGCCCAGCGTCAGCGCACCGGCCACGATCGCCGGAAACAGCAGAAACACGCCAAATACATTATCTACCTGCAGGTAGAGAAAGCGCGTGACGTTGAAATAGAGGTAGTGGAAGTAGAGCCGGAAATAGTTGTAGCGCACCCGGCTGAACAGCGCCTGTACCGTTGGCGGTGACGCGCGCGTCGGATCGTCTTCGCCATAAACCAGCTCTTTTCGATAGGCCGCTTCCACCCGCTGATTGCGGAACTCCAGTCCCGGCAGCTTAATGCCGACCAGCGCCAGCAGCGCAGTGCCGAACACCGACCAGAGGATAGCGGCGATCACCAGGCCATAGGGTATCGAACCGAGAATCGGAATATCTTTCACATGTTTCGACAGCGCCAGCAGCACCGGCAGGAACGCTACCAGCGTCATGATCGCCTTAATAAAGCTGACGCCCCAGTCCTCCAGCGTGGTGGAGAAACGCATCGTATCTTCCTGCACACGCTGAGCTGCCCCCTCCACATGCCGCAGACGCTGCCAGTTGTGCATGTAATAGCTGTTCATCGCGGTACGCCAGCGGAAAATCCAGTGGCTGATAAAAAAGACGTTGGCGACCAGGATCGTCACGGCGATAAGCGCAATGCCGAGAAAGTCGCTGATCTCGCTGTAAAACTGGGTGATCTGTACGGCGCCCGCTTTGGTCAGCGCTTTCTGGATCAGATCGTAAAACGGCTCATACCAGGCGTTGACTGCCACGTTGACCTGGACGTTGAACCAGGTGACGAAGATGATGAGCGCCGTGCCCCAGACCGACCAGCGCTGCCACGGATGGCGATCGATTATCATCCACGCTAGGGCAAACAGCGCAACCGCTGACCAGTAGTAGCCGTAAAACCAGAGCTGGCTGGCGTGAATAAACCGGCTGGCATTGGTTGGCAGCGGCTGCTGCATCGCGGCCTGCAGTGCGGGCCAGCGCGCCGGCAGATCGCTGAAAAAGCCAAACCAGGCAAAGATAACAAGCACACTCCAAATCGCTGCCGAGCTGAAAAATGCGCCGGGCCGCGGAAAAAAGGATTTAAACATAAGCACTCCGCTGTGGTGTAGACACGTTTATACCGTTATTTCTGTTTATCTGTCTGTAGTGGGTTGTTTCTGAGCATGACAATCCCGCCGCTGGAATGTAAACCAGCGCGGGAAAATGTTAAGTATTTTGTGCGTAATTGTTTCGTAAAACTAAATTACTCGCCGTTTAGGTGTTACAATTGTCACTTTGTTACCGGTAACAAACGTGCTGTATCCCTTAAGTCAAGAATAAAAACCATTACAACGCAACTACTTAACCTTCCATGCCGCATTATATGTGGTACTGAGGCAATGTCATGTCAGAACAAAAAAAGGGTCATTCACGTCGTGATTTCCTGCTGAGGACGATCACTCTTGCACCCGCTATGGCGGTCGGCTCAACCGCTATGGGCGCGCTGGTGGCACCTGCCGCCGCCGCCAGCGATGCAGCCGCGCCAGCGCAGCCGGCACGCGACTATCAGCCAGGCTGGTTTACCGCCGAAGAGTTTGCCTTCATCACCGCCGCCGTGGCGCGGCTGATCCCCAGCGACGAGCGCGGTCCGGGCGCGCTGGAAGCAGGCGTACCGGAATTTATCGATCGTCAGATGAATACGCCGTACGCCACCGGCAGCAACTGGTATATGCAGGGGCCTTTTCACCCGGATATGCCGAAAGAGCTGGGCTACCAGCTGCCGCTGGTGCCGCAGCAGATTTATCGCTTAGGCATTGCCGACGCCGACGCCTGGAGTCAGAAACAGCATGGCAAGGTGTTCGCCAGCCTGAGCGGCGAACAGCAGGATGCGCTGCTGAGCGCGTTTGAAACCGGCAAGGCTGAGTTTGCCCAGCTGCCGGCAAAAACCTTTTTCTCTTACCTGCTGCAGAATACCCGCGAAGGCTTTTTCTGCGACCCGATTCATGGCGGCAACCAGGGCATGGTGGGCTGGAAGCTGATTGGCTTCCCGGGCGCCCGCGCCGACTTTATGGATTGGGTAGAGCGCGGTGAACGTTATCCGTTCCCGTCAGTCGATATTCGCGGAGCGAGGGCGTAAGCGTGGCAAACGAATTAAAAAAAATTGATGCAGTGATTGTGGGGTTTGGCTGGGCAGGCGCCATTATGGCGAAAGAGCTGACCGAAGCGGGTCTTAACGTCGTTGCGCTGGAGCGCGGTCCGCATCGCGATACCTATCCTGACGGCTCTTACCCGCAGTCGATTGATGAACTGACCTACAACGTTCGCAAAAAGCTGTTTCAGGACCTCTCTAAAAGCACCGTGACCATCCGTCACGATGCGTCGCAGACCGCGGTGCCTTATCGTCAGCTGGCCGCTTTTCTGCCCGGCACCGGCACCGGCGGTGCGGGCCTGCACTGGTCCGGCGTGCATTTCCGCGTCGATCCGGTTGAGCTGAATCTGCGCAGCCATTATGAGCAGCGCTACGGCAAAAGCTTTATTCCGGAAGGCATGACCATTCAGGATTTTGGCGTCAGCTACGATGAGCTGGAGCCATTCTTCGACAAAGCGGAGAAGGTATTTGGCACCTCCGGCAGCGCCTGGTCAATCAAGGGCAAAGTGGTCAATAACGCACACGGCGGCAACCCGTTTGCGCCGGATCGCTCCAGCGACTTTCCCCTGCCGGCGCAGAAGCGTACTTACTCTGCGCAGCTGTTTGCGCAGGCGGCAGAGTCGGTTGGCTATCACCCTTATGATATGCCATCAGCGAACACCTCCGGGCCCTACACCAATACCTACGGCGCACAGATGGGGCCGTGCAACTTCTGCGGCTTCTGCAGCGGCTACGCCTGCTACATGTATTCCAAAGCGTCGCCTAACGTCAATATCCTGCCGGCGCTGCGTCAGGAGCCGAAGTTTGAGCTGCGCAACAATTCATACGTTCTGCGCGTCAATCTGACCGATGATAAAAAGCGCGCTACCGGCGTGACCTACCTTGATGGTCAGGGACGTGAAGTGGTGCAGCCGGCCGATCTGGTGATCCTCTCCGCCTTCCAGTTCCACAATGTTCATCTGATGCTGCTCTCCGGGATCGGCAAACCTTACAATCCGATCACTAATGAGGGCGTGGTGGGACGCAACTTCGCCTATCAGAATCTCTCAACGCTAAAAGCGCTGTTTGATAAAAACACCACCACCAACCCGTTTATCGGCGCAGGCGGGGCAGGTGTGGCGGTAGATGATTTTAACGCGGACAACTTTGATCACGGGCCGCACGGTTTTGTCGGCGGGTCTCCTTTCTGGGTTAACCAGGCCGGCACCAAGCCTATCTCCGGCGTGCCGGTGCCAGCCGGTACGCCAGGCTGGGGCAGCCAGTGGAAAGCGGCGGTAGCCGATACCTATACGCACCATGTTTCCATGGATGCGCACGGCGCGCACCAGTCCTATCGCGCGAATTATCTCGATCTCGATCCCAACTATAAAGATGCGTACGGCCAGCCGCTGCTGCGTATGACCTTTGACTGGCAGGATAACGACATCAAAATGGCGCAGTTTATGATTGGCAAGATGCGCAAAATCACCGAGGCGATGAACCCGAAAACCATCATCGGCTCCGCCAAAGCGCCGGGAACCCATTTTGATACGACCTCCTATCAGACCACGCATATGAGTGGCGGTGCGATCATGGGTGAAGATCCGCAGACCAGCGCGGTCAACCGCTATCTGCAGAGCTGGGATGTGCCCAACGTCTTTGTGCCGGGGGCGTCAGCTTTCCCGCAGGGGCTGGGCTATAACCCGACCGGTATGGTCGCTGCACTGAGCTACTGGTCAGCGAGGGCGATCCGCGAACAGTATCTGAAAAACCCGGGACCGCTGGTACAGGCATAAGGAACATGACGATGATGAAATCAGTTTTGGCCCTGATGCTGGGCACCCTGACGTTCAGCGCGCTGGCTGACGATGTGGCCGCTGAATCGCTGATCAAACGCGGTGAATATCTGGCGCGCGCCGGGGACTGCGTGGCCTGCCATAGCGCGGCCGGCGGCAAGCCGTTTGCCGGCGGACTGGCAATGGCGACGCCGATTGGCACAATCTACTCCACCAATATCACCCCCGATAAAGCGACCGGCATTGGTGACTACAGCTATGACGACTTTCAGAAAGCGGTGCGTCATGGCGTAGCGAAAAATGGCGATACGCTCTATCCGGCAATGCCTTATCCCTCTTACGCGGTTGTCAGCGATGAGGATATGAAAGCGCTTTACGCTTATTTTATGCACGGCGTGGCGCCGGTCAGCCAGGCGAACAAAGAGAGCGACATTCCCTGGCCGCTCTCCATGCGCTGGCCGCTGGCGATCTGGCGCGGCATCTTTGCGCCGGACGTGAAAGCGTTCCAGCCCGCCGCACAGGAAGATCCGGCGCTGGCGCGCGGACGCTATCTGGTTGAAGGGCTCGGACACTGCGGAGCGTGCCATACGCCGCGCAGCATTACGATGCAGGAGAAGGCGCTGAATAACGGTGACGGCAGCGACTACCTTGCCGGCAGCAACGCACCGATCGATGGCTGGACCGCCAGCAATCTGCGCGGCGACAACCGTGACGGGCTG
The DNA here is from genome assembly GCF_008631385.1 of Pantoea sp. M_9. Taxonomy (NCBI): domain Bacteria; kingdom Pseudomonadati; phylum Pseudomonadota; class Gammaproteobacteria; order Enterobacterales; family Erwiniaceae; genus Pantoea; species Pantoea sp. M_9. Next base: position 58,223 of record NZ_VWUF01000009.1, read on the forward strand.
GGCCGCTGGAGCGAAGAGGAGCTGAAGCAGTTCCTGCGCTTTGGCCGCAACGATCACACCGCGGCGTTTGGCGGTATGACCGAGGTGGTTGAACACAGCCTGCAGCACCTCAGCGATGAGGATATCAGCGCGATTGCGAAGTACCTGAAGTCGCTGGGCGCCAAAGATCCGCAGCAGGCGGTATTTACTCCGGATGATACGGTAGCGAAAGCGCTGTGGCACGGCGATGACAGCCAGCCGGGCGCGTCAGTCTATGTGGACAGCTGTGCTGCCTGCCATAAAACTGACGGTTCAGGCTATCAGCGTTTCTATCCGGCGCTGCGCGGCAATCCGGTCGTGATGGCTGACGATCCAGCTTCGCTGATTCACATTGTGCTGGTGGGCGGTACGCTGCCGGGCGTGAAGGGCGCACCAACGGCCATCACCATGCCGGCGTTTGGCTGGCGTCTCAGCGACCAGCAGGTTGCGGACGTGGTGAACTTTATTCGCAGCAGCTGGGGCAACGGCGTTACCACCCGCGTAACGGCTGGCGACGTGGCGAAACAGCGTAAGGATAAAACGGTACAGCCTTATCAGGGCAGCGCGGATATCCACGCATTAGAGAAATAAGCGCGCCTGCGGTGCGTTAATTATCCGGGCCTGGTGCCCGGATTTTTTATGGGCGAAAAACAGCGGCGAATCAGTCAAAGCCAGGGCGGGCGGGGGCTGAACGCGATCGTCTACACTTAGTGGTGAGTGCAAAAGCTCACTAACTGATAAGCGGAGGGAACGATGCAAGTAAGTCCTTATTTGTTTCTGTATGGTCGCTGTGAAGAAGCCATCGAATTTTACCTGCAGGCCACCGGCGGCAAAGTGCTGCAAAAAATGACCTTCGGCGATAATCCGGAGCAGGGAGAGCAGGTGGGCGATAAATCCGCACCGCCGCTGCCGCCGGAAAAAATCATGCATGCACATCTGCAGATTGGTCAGGGCGAGCTGATGCTGAGCGACGGCGATACCAGCAAGCCACCGGCGTCCGAGCACGCTGGTTATGCGGTAAGCCTGGCAACCACCGATGAGAAAGAGGGCAAAGAGTGGTTTGATAAACTCTCTGCCGGCGGCAAAATCACGACCGAATGGCAGAAAACATTCTGGTCAGACGGCTTCGGCATGTTTATCGATAAGTTCAACATTCCGTGGCGCATCAACGTCGTGAAATCGCAGGATTAACGCCTCTGTTTTTGCCCCTCCGGCGCTGCATCCGGCGGGGCAAAACTGCCGCACTTAGAAGTTGTAACCTGCCACCAGATAGTAACCCCAGCCGGTTGATTTCACTTCAAATGGACCATTGCCAAAATTCAGCTCCTGACCATCCGCCCACTGACCGCCGTTATGGAAATAACGCGCAACGGCAGAGACGTGCCAGTGATCGTAGTTCAGCGATAAAATATGGCTTGAGGCAACAGAGTTGCTGGTGCGCGAGCGGTCAGATTTATCGCGCAGATCGGAGCCCCAGTCAAAGTTGGTAAAGCCGATATAGCTCAGCTTGCCGCCCCACAGGTCGGTAATTGGCACAAAGTATTTTACCTTGAAGCGGTAACCATCCCAGCTGTTCTCGTTGGCCGCACCGTAGTTTTCCCACTGATATTTGGCGTAAACGTTAAGCGAGAGACCGACATCGCTGTGGGTGTCGATATCGGTACCGAGACCCATATACCAGGTGTTCTGCCGGTTGTCGCTGTTGCGGCCCATATCGTAGATATAGTTGTTGGCAAAGAACCACTCTTTAAACGGACCGAATGCCAGGCTGGTGCCCGCCAGTTTGTCGAGCGACAGGCGCGGCTCAACTTCCATAAACAGCGGCGTGCCGTGATCGAAGATGCCATTGGCGTTGCTGTTGCCCGCACCGAAGAAGTTTGGCAAATCGATGTAGCCGTAAAAATCGAACCACTCCTGTTTGGTAAAGGCTTCATATTCCAGGTAGACATCGTTATTAAACTGCGGCCCGAAACGGGTATGGGTGCTGCCCACCACGTTTACGCTCTGATGCCACCAGTCAGACAGATATTGCGGGTCGCTCTCTGCCTGCGCTGCGCCCATTCCGCTACCAATCAGTAATGCACCTGCTATCAACGATTTAAATTTCATTATTGTTTAACCACTTGCTGAGGATCGCCGCAGAGATGCCACGATCGAATGAGTACGTTCCCGGGTATTGAGCAGTATGCGGCGATAACGCGTGCTGACTGCCAGCCTTCAGGCCCGCGTAATGTGCCTGTAACAGAGCGTTAGAAAATAGATTTTCATCACATTTGTCAAAAAGTGTTGCAATAGGATTCAGTTATTTTGTGACAATTGTCACATATTCTATCTGCAGCGAACGGAACTCCGCAACCGTTTACGTGGTCGCGAAGAGATGTGATTGGGTTGGGGGACCGGGGGGCTGGTTCCGTTCGCCGTCAGCTGCGGCGGCAGCTTGTGCCCCGTCGCGGCGATGCTGCCCCGGCGCCGGTTCCGTTCGCCGTCAGCTGCGGCGGCAGCCTGTGCCCCGGTGCGGCGACCGGGCAGAGGACGCCTGGCCGCGCCCTCTGCACTCCCCGGCCCTGCGCCAGCCCCGTCCGCCGCTGCGCGGTTCCCTCGCTCNCGCTCCTGCTCACCGCGCCCTTTCGCCGACGTCCTGTCGGCTCATCCCGGAACCGTGCCCTCCCTCGGCGGACCCGGATGGCGCTTCCCGCCGCTGCCGCTCTTTTTTCTTTATGTTGTTTTTTCATGGCTGGCAGTCCTGCACCTGAGCTTCAGGCTTCGCCACTTTTAAGAATGAAAAAATGAATTTACAGGCGGGAGGGGGGCGCCATCCGCAGCGCCGGGCGCAGAGTGACGGCCAGGGCGAGCCGGCAGGACGCCGGCGAGAGCGCGGGCTGAGCAGGAGCGAATCCGCGCGGTCCGTTAAGGCCGGAGGGATAAGCCCGGGAATTCGCGAGGACGGCGCGGGGCGCGGATTGCTAAGGGGCGCGCCCAACCGCCCCTTAGCCCGTCCGCGTGCGGAAATGCCGCTGAAACTGCCGGAAGCCTGGCGGGCGGAACACTCTCAGTGCCCCGCGCTGCCGCAACCAGCTCAGCGGACCCGGATGGCGCTTCCCGCAGCGCCGGGCGCAGAGTGACGGCCAGGGCGAGCCGGCAGGACGCCGGCGAGAGCGCGGGGTGAGCAGGAGCGAATCCGCGCGGTCCGTTAAGGCCGGAGGNCAGAGTGACGGCCAGGGCGAGCCGGCAGGACGCCGGCGAGAGCGCGGGGTGAGCAGGAGCGAATCCGCGCGGTCCGTTAAGGCCGGAGGAATAAGTCCGGGAATTCGCGAGGACGGTGCGGGGCGCGGATTGCTAAGGGCGCGCCCACCCGCCCCTTAGCCCGTCCGCATGCGGAGATGCCGCTGAAACTGCCGGAAGCCTGGCGGGCGGAACCCCCTCAGTGCCGCGCGCTGCCGCACCCAGCCCCGCGCTGCTTAGCGCCAGCCCGTTATGGCAACGTCACCCGCACCCGCAGTCCGCAGCGCTCGCCCTGAGGGGTAAGACAGTTAGAGAGCGCCACCTGCATCTGATGCTTCTGCGCCACGCTGCGCACAATCGACAGGCCGAGACCGCTGCCCTGCGCCTGTACGTCCGGTGAACGGGTAAAGCGGTCAAACGCCCGCTCAAGAAACGATTCCGGCATACCGGAACCGTTATCGACGATATCGACCACCGTACGATCGCCTGTGCGGTGCAGCAGCACATCGACCAGGCTTCCTTCTGGCGTATGCAGCATTGCGTTGCCGATGACGTTATCAAACAGAGTGCGCAGCTCAGAGCGGCTGGCCTGCAGCCGGTAGCGTGTGCTGCCGCTATAGCCGATATCGATGCCGCGCTTATCGGCAACCACCATCAGCTGCTCAATACTCTCCTTCAGCAGATCGTCGAGTTCGATTGTTTCCGCGACCGGCACCGCGGACCGATCCTCCTGGCGTGACACATCCAGCAGCTGCGTCACCAGATGACGGGTGCGGGTGACGCCCGCTTCCAGCTGATCAAACTGACGGCGCGCCTCGCCGGGCTGAATATGCTGGCGCAGATTCTCCAGCTGCAGCGTAACCGCGGTGACCGGCGTGCGCAGCTCATGCGCGGCATCCTCCAGAAACTGCCGCTGGGCGGACCAGGCGGCGCGCAGCTTATCCAGCAGCGCATTATAGGCGGCGACCAGCGGCAGCACTTCGTCAGGCAGGCCATCTGGCGATACCGTATGCGGGTGCAGGCTCTCCTGCGCCGCGATCTGCCGGGATGCCACCAGCAGATTGCGCGTAATGGCGCGTACGATCAGCCAGATCAGCAGCAGCGACAGCGGCATCATCAGGATCAGCGGGATCACCGCCGAGAGCACGCGTTTTACCATCAGGCTTTTCATGTAGCCGATATTATGCAGCACCTGAACCGTGCCGATTTCACTGCCCGCTTCGCCAGGGCGGGTATAGACGCGCCATTCACAATCGTCACCGCAGTCGCCAAGGCGTAAATCGGACCAGCCGTGCACCGCCTGCAGCGGAGCTTTCAGCGCCGGCCACGAGCTGGCACGCAGCTGATTATGCGTATCCCACAGCTGGACAATGTAAGCACTTTTGAGCCGGTCCTGATCGGGGATCGTCGGGATCAGCGCGGGCATGGTCTGACTGGCTGACCAGACGTCGGCCACTTTTGCGAGCTGATCGTCCTTCATCGAGCCCATCATGTCGCCGTAGCAGTGGAAGAAGTACCAGGTTACGCCACCAATCATCGCCAGATGCAGCAGCACCAGACTCATCAGCAGCTTATTGCGCAGGGAGCGCAGAAACGTAAAATTTTTCATTGTGCCGGTACCCGCCAGCCGAGGCCGCGCACGTTGCGAATCGCTTCGTTGCCCAGTTTGCGCCGCATGCCGTGGATCAGCACATCAACGGCGTTGCTGGTGACCTCTTCGCCCCAGCCATAGATGCGATTCTCCAGCTGTTCGCGTGAAAGAATCGCGCCGGGCCGCTCCAGCAGCGCATAGAGCAGTGCATATTCGCGAGCGGTAAGCTGTTCACGCTGGCCCTTATAGAGCACTTCGCGCGTCATCATATCCAGCTGCACGTCGCCGCTGCCGAGCAGCGAGTCGGCGGCACCGTGGCGGCGCCGGGTGATAGCGCGCATACGTGCCAGCACCTCCTGCAGATCAAAGGGCTTGAGCAGGTAATCATCCGCGCCGCTATCCAGCCCCTGAATACGCTGGGCAACGCTGTCCCTGGCGGTCAGCACCAGTACCGGCGTCATATCACCGCGCGCGCGGGCGCGCCGCAACACGTCAATACCATCTTCACGCGGCAGGCCAAGATCGAGCAGCACGCAGGTGTAATTGCTTTCCGACCAGGCGTGCGAGGCAAACCGGCCGTCGCGTACCCAGTCCACCGACCAGCCTGCGGCTTCCAGCGCCTGCTGCAGGTTGGCACCAATCATTTCATCATCTTCTACCAGCAGCACGCGCATGGAGTCTCCTTATCAGTGTGGGGCAGTGTAACGCCGCATTCTTAGCGAAAAATTATCACCGCTGAATTTTACCGCTGCGCGCTTTGCTAATTCTGCGCTAATTCTTCGCTAATTAAGGGATAAATCTCCTGCGCTACAGTGGCTCTTCAGGAACAGTCTGTTAAGCCGGAGGGTGCGATGAATCAGCGAGAGTTTATCCGTAGTTTACTGGAGTGGATTGAAGATAACTTAGGCCACGATCTGCATCTGGATGAGGTGGCGCGTCGGTCGGGCTATTCACGCTGGCATCTGCAGCGTCTGTTTCGTCAGCACACCGGTTTTTCACTGGCTGAGTATATCCGCCAGCGCCGCCTGACTGAATCGGCGTTAACGCTGCTTAACAGCGACGACGCCATTTTACAGGTCGCCATGAACTACGGTTTTGATACGCAGCAGGCCTACACCCGCACCTTCAAAAATTATTTTCGCATTACGCCAGGCCAGCTGCGCCGTCAGCGTCGCGTTGAGCCGGAGCGGCTGCTGCTGCCTTTTGCCGTCGCCGTGTGACCGGCCAGCAGCGCAAAGAAAAGCGGGTGCAGAACAGCGCAATACCTTTTAAGCTGCGGGTCATGTTTCTCTGACAGCCGGACCCATGAACCCTGGTGATAATCTGACAGCCATGCTGCTGTTCGCGCACGTAGCGGAGCGGCAAAGCTTTAGCGAAGCCGCGCGTATCCTCGGCGTCTCCAAATCCTATGTCAGCCGTGAAATTGCCCGGCTGGAGGTGCGGCTGGGGATCAAACTGCTGCAGCGTACCACGCGTCATGTTGCGCTGACCGGACACGGGCAGGCGTACTACCCCTTCTGCCTGCGTATGCTGGACGAGCTGCATCAGGCGGATGCGTTTGTGCAGCAGCTGCACCAGCTGCCGGCCGGTAATCTTCGCCTGCAGGCCCCGGTAACCTTTGGCTGCCAGTGTGTAGCGCCAGTGGTGGACGCCTTTATTCGCCGGCATATTCATCTGCATGTGGATCTGGATCTTACCACCAGCGAAGACCCTCACCCCGATGCTGATGTCGCCATTGTGGTCCGCAGCCGCGCGCCGCAGGAAGGCGCCTGGCGCGAACTCAGTGTCATCGACTGGGGCCTTTACGCTACGCCCGGCTACCTGGCCGCGCATCCGCTGATTGATCATCCGCGCGCCCTGGCCCGCCACAACCTGCTGCTGTTTCACGGGCCGGCACATACCGCCGCTCTGCCGTTCCGGCGTGATAAGCAGCGGCTGGCGCTGGAAGTGCGCAGCCGCTTGCGCGCCAACAACAGCATGGCGCTGCTTAACGCGGCGCTGGCCGGCGGCGGCATTGCCTATCTGCCCTCCTATATGACGCGTGAGGCGCTGGCGCGCGGCGATATCCAGCCGGTGCTGAGCGACTGGCAAATGGATCGTTTTCACAGCTATCTGCTGCTGAAAGAGCAGCCGCAGCCCTCCTCTCCGGTTACGCAGCTTTGCGATGCGCTGATCACCGCGCTGCAGACACCCTGACTGTTGCTGTGTGGCAACAGTAGCAGGCTGGCAGGTAACTCTCCGGCGCCCTCTGTTTTCTCTCTCTCCGCACAGGTAGCCTGATAAAAAACAGCCTGCGGGAGAGGGTATGTCACACGCTTCAGTATCATTAACAGCTGAACAGCAACACTGGAAGTGCAACCTGCTGGTCTGCACCCTGGGGTCATTTACCACCATCGTCGCCATGACGCTGCTGCTGCCGTTTCTGCCGATCTATGTTCAGCAGCTTGGGGTTGAGGAGCCGGCGGCGATCGCCCGCTGGTCGGGTGCCGCCTATGCGGCCACGTTTCTGAGCGCCGCGCTGACGGCTCCGCTATGGGGCCGGCTGGCGGATCGCTATGGACGAAAACTGATGCTGATCCGCGCCAGTCTGGGCATGGCGATAGCCATGTCGCTGATTGGTATGGCAACCGCACCCTGGCAGCTGGTGGCGCTGCGTCTGCTGGCCGGGCTGCTGGGGGGATACGCTTCCGGATCCACGATTCTGGTCGCGGCGCAGACGCCGAAAGCCCATACCGGCTGGGCGCTGGGTATCCTCTCAGCGGGCATTATGGCGGGCAACGTCGCGGGGCCGCTGCTGGGCGGAATATTGCCGCCGCTGATTGGCATCCGTCACACCTTCTGGCTGACGGGCGCGGCGATCTTCCTCGCGTTTCTCGGCACGGCGTGTCTGCTGAAAGAGGCGCCGCGGCAGCCAAAAGGTGCCGCCACGGCAGGGCAGGTTGCTGATGAGCCGCCGGCGAATCTTCGGGTGGTGCGGCTGATGTGGCTCACGGCGATGCTGATGATGTTTGCCACCATGTCTGTTGAACCTATTATCACGCTCTATATTGCGCAGTTTGTGCAGGGAGAGCACGCGATAACCGTTAACGCCGGGATCGTGATGGCAGCGGCGGCGCTGGGAAGTATCCTTGCTGCGCCGCTGGCCGGGCGGCTGGCGGATCGCATCGGGCACGGACGTGTATTGCTTGCCGGGCTGGTGGCCAGCGCGCTGCTGCTGATCCCGCAGGCGTTTATCAGCCACGTATGGCAGCTTACCGGCCTGCGTTTTCTGATGGGCGTGGCGCTGGGTGGACTGCTGCCCTGCATTACCGCACTGATACGCCACCACGTTCCGCAGCAGCAGACGGGAAAAATGCTGGGCTATGCGACCTCGGCACAATATGCCGGGCAGGTGACCGGACCGCTCTGCGGCGGGATGATTAGCGGAGCGTTTGGCATGCAGCCGGTGTTTCTGCTCACCGCGCTGACGATGGCGCTGTGTGCTTTACTGGTACGCGGCGCAGTGCGGGAGAGACGGGACGCATAAAAAAGGCGGGCCACCGGCCCGCCTGATTTATTCTGCTGTTACGAAAGGTTATTTCGCATCCGGCAGTGCATAGGCAACTATATAGTCACCCAGTTTGGTGCCAAACGAGCCGTGACCACCAGCCGCGATGACAACGTACTGCTTGCCGTTCGCTTCATAGGTCATCGGCGTTGCCTGACCACCGGCTGGCAGACGCGCCTGCCACAGCATTTCACCGGTGTTGGTATCAAACGCACGCAGGTAGTTATCTGCCGTTGCGCCGATAAAGGCAACGTGTCCCGCCGTGGTGATTGGGCCGCCCAGCATTGGCATACCCATCTTAAACGGCAGCGGCAGAGGCGCGCTGTCGCGCACGGTACCAATGCGTTTTTTCCATACGGTTTCGTTGGTTTTCAGATCCACCGCTGAAATGTAACCCCAGGCTGGCTGTTTGCACGGCAGGCCGAAAGGTGACAGGAATGGATTCAGCTCAACGCCAAACGGCACGCCATACTGCGGCTGCACGCCGGTTTCAGTACCGGAACCGCCTTCCGCACCTTTCGGTGGCTCAGCCGGGTTGCCCGGTCCGCGTGGGATCAGCTTTGAGACAAACGGCAGCGCCATTGGGTTAGCGATGGCAATCTGACGATGTGGATCAACGGCGATACCACCCCATTCAAACATACCGAGGTTACCCGGGAAGACCAGCGTACCCTGTTCAGACGGCGGCGTGAACGGACCTTCATAGCGCAGGCGCTTGAAGATTACGCGGCACACCAGCTGGTCAAACATCGTCGCGCCCCACATATCCTTGTCAGTCAGGTTCTGTTTAGGACGGTAGGTTAGCTCAGAGTAAGGCTGCGTCGGTGATACGTGATCACCTTTCGCTGCGCCCTGCGGAACCGGGGTTTCCGGTGCCGGCACAACCAGCTTGCCGTTGCGGCGATCCAGCACAAAGATGTTACCGGTTTTCGCCGGCGCGTAGATCACCGGAACGGTGTTGCCATCTTTGTCGGTGATATCAGCCAGCGTCGGCTGAGAAGGCAGGTCCATATCCCACAGGTCGTGATGCACGGTCTGATAAGACCAGACCAGCTTACCGGTGGTGGCATTCAGCGCCAGAACGCTGTTCGCATAACGCTCCTGCTCAGGCGTACGGTTGCCGCCCCAGATATCCGGGGTGGAGACGCCCATTGGCAGATAAACGATATCCAGTTTCGGATCGTAAACCGCCGGTGCCCATGAGTTCGGTGAATTCAGGGTGTAGGTGTGCTCATCTTCCGGAATCGCGTTAGGATCTTTCGCGCCCGGATCGAATGCCCACAGCAGTTTGCCGGTGTTGACGTCAAAGCCGCGGATCACACCCGATGGCTCACGGGTAGAGTAGTTATCGGTTACAGCACCGGCGATCACGATAGTGGTATCGGTGATAATCGGTGGTGAGGTCGGTTCATACTGACCAGGGGTGGTAACCGGCTGCTTGTGCTGCAGGTCCAGCTCACCGTTGTTACCAAATGCCGGGCAGCGTTCGCCGGTTTCCGCATCCAGAGCAAACAGACGACCATCGTTGACCGGCAGATAGATGCGACGTGCGCAGAGTGCCGGCTGAGTTGCCGCGCTATCCGCTGCTGCAGGGGTTTCATGATAGGAAACGCCGCGGCAGGTGATGTGCTGGAAGGTCGGATTCTGCTTCAGCGCCGGATCAAACTTCCACTTCTGCTTACCGGTTGTGGCATCCAGCGCAAACAGGATCTGATGCGGCGAGCAGAGATAGAGCGTGTCGCGGATTTTAATCGGCGTCACTTCATCAGTGATTTCGCCCGGATCGTTAGCATTTTTCAGATCGCCGGTCTGAAACTGCCAGGCGACCTGCAGCTCTTTAACGTTGCTGGTGTTGATCTGCTTCAGCGGAGAAAAGCGGGTACCCTGCTGATCGCGCGCGTACGCCGGCCAGTCAGCATCAGCAATATTGCTGATAGGCTGGGTCTGCGGGGTGGTCGCTGCAGCGGGCAGTTTGCCGTTCAGCTCCTGCGGATCGTGGAAGACGGCCCATGCCAGAACCAGTACGCTGGCAATCAGCGCCACCAGCATTGCGCCTCTGCCGGCAGGATTGAACGTGCGATAGACGAAAGGCAGGATCAGCCAGATACCGAAAATCACCAGTACATCGGTGCGCGGTGCCAGCGCCCAGAAGTCAAAGCCAACTTCCCATACGCCCCAGATCAGCGTGCCGAGCAGCAGCAGCGCATACAGCAGCAGCGCGGCGCTGCTGCGACGCCAGAGCAGAACAGCGGTGATCAGCATCATCACACCGCCAATAACGTAGTACCAGGAACCTCCAATGGTGGCTAACCAAACGCCACCAACCAGCATAAACGCGCCCGTCAGCAGTGCGAACAGCACCGTGAGCAGGCGGATTACGCCAAAAGATGAGGAAGCTTTCCCCATAATATTGACCTCTTTCTTTGCCATAGAAAAACAAAGGAAACAACGCTTCAGGCTGTTTCCCGACATAGAGTACGAAGTGAGCAGAAATGTTCACGCAGCGTTCTTCCGTGACGCCATATGATCCCTTTGCGTTAAATTTTATCTTAAAAACGTTAACGAGTTTGCTTTTTTTAGCGGTTTTAACTCTGTCGGGCCAAATCAGACGACATTTTATGGCGGAATAGCGGCGTTAATTCCGATCAAATCGGGTTGCTGCGCCGCGAAGTAGCAGATTGTGTAAACGGTTACCCTAAAAAAGCGTGCCGGGTGTGCGCTGCTGCTGCCAGCCGCTTAACTGCAGGCGCTGGTAATGTTCGCTATTCAGCGTCAGCTGTGCAGTACGTAATATAACGTCTGCTTCTCTTTCCCTCAGAGACTCAATTAAAAACGGAAAGCTGAACTTGAGGTAATTATCATTAAAAAAATCTTCGGCTAAAACCACACCGCTAAATGGAAACGCCACGATCTTTTTCCACTCTGTTCCTAGCGGCGCGAGATCGCACAGCCAGAATGAGAAGTGGTGCGCAGCGGCAAGCAGGGAGGCACCACCCTGTAGCAGCCCTGCATAATCAATTGCCAGACGGACGTGGGCAGCCTGCAGCATCGGATAATTTTCCGGGGCGCGTAAAAATTCCATCAGGCTATTTCCCGCCAGCGGAATAATTATTAGTTCAGGGGTATCAGGCAACTGATTATGCAAAGCAATTATGTTGTGTCCATTAAGTAATGTATCAGCGTCCTGCTCGCAATGCATAAAGGGTGCTGAATAACACACGCCGCACAGCGTGTTGTCAAAGCGATGAATACGCTCAGTAACATAAGGATTATAAGTACTGTTTTTCATGTATCTCTGCAAAAAAATTATTAACCGGAAAGATATGTTTTATTATAAATGCGTGTTATGTCTGAAATTTGCCGGCGGTTAATATAGATCGAAAGAGAGTGTTAAATCACCTTTTTTTACCTGTCTCTGATACAGAGATATTCCTGGCGTTAAAAGGGATAATTAAGCTGTTAATTCAGTAATCAATAAATCAATACCGGTATTCAATCAATAACAATAACCCTCCTGATATATAGAGACCAATGTTTATTTGCCAGGCAGTTAAGTTTTTGTTTCAAAAGCGCACAACCCGCCATTGCCTGCCAGAGTGATATCGCGCACTCTCAGAGAGACAAAACGATAACAGAAGCCACTGCCTGGCTTCTGACCAGATTAGTGCAATGACGCTAATCAGTTAATCATTTCAGGATGGGATCACATGACAGGTATAAAAAGCTCTGCTGCAGAAGCCTCTCTGCTGCGGCATCGATCGTTTGTGGCTTTCTGGCTGGCGCGCACCTGCTCGTCATTCGGCTTTCAGATGTTTTCAGTGGCGGTCAGCTGGCAAATCTATGCCCTGACACACAGCGCGCTGGCGCTGGGTATGATCGGCCTAATGCAGTTTTTACCCTCGGTACTGCTGGCGCTGCCGGCTGGTCATCTGGCCGATCAGCACGACCGTCGTCGCATTGTTTTGGTGGGGCAGTTGATTGAGTGGGCAGCGCTGCTTGGGCTGGTGGCGCTGACGCTGCTGCACTGGGCAGGAAGCGTTGAGATCTGGGGGCTGGTGTTTCTGATCTCTGTGGCAAAGGCGCTGGAGTGGCCGGCTATCACTTCTATGCTGCCGGCGCTGGTGCCGCCGCCGGTTCTGGCCCGCGCGATGGCCGCCAGCTCAGTAGGCGGTCAGGCGGCGGTGATCGTCGGCCCGACGCTGGGCGGCCTGCTTTATGTCGCCGGGCCTGAAGTAGTGTATGGCGTTTCCGCGCTGTTCTATCTCTTCTCTCTCGTACTGATTAGCCGTCTGCGCTACGCGCGGCCGCCGCAGTCGCGCATGCCAATGAACCTGACCAACATGTTCGCTGGCGTGCGTTTTATCCGCGAACGCAAAGATGTGCTGGGTGTGATCTCGCTCGACCTGTTTGCCGTGTTGCTGGGCGGGGCCACGGCGCTGCTGCCGATTTTTGCGCAGGATATTCTGCATACCGGGCCGTGGGGACTGGGCATGCTGCGCGGCGCACCGTCAGTCGGGGCGCTGGTGGTGGGCGTCTGGCTTAGCCGTAATAAGCTGGAGAAGCACGTCGGTATGATCATGTTTGGCTCGGTTGCCGGTTTTGGTCTGGCGACGCTGCTGTTTGCGCTTTCTACCCAGCTCTGGCTGTCGCTGCTGGCGCTGGCTGCGCTGGGGGGATTTGATATGGTCAGTATGGTGATCCGCGGTGCGCTGGTACAGCTCGATACGCCGGATGATATGCGGGGTCGCGTCAACGCCGTGAACGCTATTTTTATCAATACGTCCAATCAGCTGGGGGAGTTTGAATCTGGCCTGCTGGCCGCATGGCTGGGGGCGGTACCGGCGGCCGCGCTGGGCGGGATAGGTACGCTGATAGTGGTCGCCGTCTGGATGACGCTTTTCCCGCATCTGCGCAAACGGCAAAAGCTGGAGAGTGAAAGCAACGTGTAGATGAGAGCGCCCGGCGTAGCATCACGCCGCCGGGCACATCAGCAGACCGGCAGCCGGTCTGCCTGGCGTCGGCGCGTTATGCCACGCCGTTGACCAGGATAACGCGGTAGTTAGCGCCTTTCACGCGGTGCGCTTTCGCTTCCTGATAAGCCGGACTGTGATACCAGGCGCGCGCGGCGTCCATATCGGCAAACGCCAGAACGACAACGCCTTCGGCATCCCGGCCTTCCAGCACTTCCTGCTCGCCATAAAAAGCCAGCGGCGTGATCTGATGATCGCCACGCGCGTCGCCCGCTTTCTGTGAGTAGGTTGCCAGCTCATCTTTATCCAGCGTCTCATCCTTAATCATTACCATGTAAGCGGTCATTACTTCTCTCCCCGTGCCTGACGTTTATCTTCGGTGTTGTGCTCAAAATCGCTGGCGTCATGCCGCTCCAGCAGCTGATCCTGCGGCTCAGCGGCAAAAGCGCGATTAACTTTACGCCCGCGTACGACCGCCGGACGCTCCGCGATCTCCTTCGCCCAGCGCACCACGTTGGTGTAAGTCTGCACATCCAGAAACTCTGCTGCGCCGTACAGGCCATTCAGCACCAGGTTGCCATACCAGGGCCAGGTCGCGATATCCGCGATGGTATAGGCGTCACCTGCAAGGAAGCGGTGATCCGCCAGCTGGCGATCCAGCACATCCAGCTGACGCTTCGCTTCCAGCGTAAAGCGGTTGATGGCGTACTCAATTTTTTCCGGCGCATAGTGGTAGAAGTGGCCAAAGCCGCCGCCAAGATAGGGCGCAGAACCCTGCAGCCAGAAGAGCCAGTTCAGGGTTTCAGTACGGCCCGCCACATCTTCCGGAATAAAGTAGCCAAACTTCTCCGCCAGATAGAGCAGGATATTACCCGATTCAAACACCCGCTGCGGTGGCGTCACGGAGTGGTCGCTCAGCGCCGGAATTTTAGAGTTAGGGTTCACATCAACAAAACCGCTGGAGAACTGATCGCCTTCACCAATGCGGATGAGCCAGGCGTCATACTCCGCCTCTTTTACGCCCACCGCCAGCAGCTCCTCCAGCAGAATGGTAACCTTCTGACCATTTGGCGTGCCGAGCGAGTAGAGCTGCAGCGGATGTTTCCCGACCGGCAGCGCCTGCTCATGCGTGGCGCCAGCGGCAGGGCGGTTCGTGCTGGCGCCGTTGCCTTTGGCTTCCGGTTCCCAGGTCCAGACTTTTGCGGGCTGATACTGATTATCTGACATCGTCATTTCACCTTATGGTCGTGAGCGTTGCGCTGCCACTGAGTGTAGCAGCGCCATTCCGCGCCGATTTAACCGCGCTGGCGGTGAGCGGGTTTGCGGGATCAGGTACAGTTCTCCTGGGTATAGAGCATAAAGTCGACTTTGCCCGGCGCGTAAGTATCAGGCTGCTCGCGCTCTTCCAGATGCCGCAGCAGCAGGGTCAGAGCGAGTTCAGCATGGCGCTGCGTGTTCTGATCAAGGGTCAGGGTCAGGATGCGCTGCTGCAGCAGCTGGCGCGTAGTCGCATAAAGTTCATGCGTCACATAAACCGTGCTGCCGCACAGCCGGTGGCGCGCCAGCGCTTCATAAATCTGGGTATTGCCCATGCCGGTGTTATAGAGTCCGGCGATCTGGCGCGATCCCGCCAGCGTTTTCTCCAGCAGCCGGCTGATGCGTTCACGATCGTCCTGGCCGGCGAGGATCTCACGCAGCCGCAGCTGCGGAAAGCGCTCAGCCAGCACCTGCTGAAAACCTTCAATACGCTGCTGGTGCGCGAGATAGTCAGCGCGACCGCTGATCAGTACCACATCCCCTGTACTGGCCGCCATGCTGCCGAGCATCAGGCCCGCCGTGCGTCCCGCTTTGTATTGATCAATACCGACATGGCAGAGCCGCGGCGCGTCAGGCAGATCGCTCACCAGCGTGATGACCGGCACGCCCCGCGCCTGGCAGGTGGCCAGCGCCTGATAGATCAGCGGGCTGGCGTGAGCAAACACAATCAGCCCGTCCATTCTTTTACTGCCGGCATCGATATGGGCCGCCAGCTTCTCCGGCGCATCTTCCGGGATAAGCGTGCGATGCAGCCGGACGCGCCGGTAGCCCAGCGCATCTGCCAGGCGGGCGAACTCCTGCGCCAGCTGCTGAAAGAAGAATGAGCCGTTGCCGCTCAGGATGACCTCAATCTGCCAGCTGTGGCGATGCTCCTCCGGCAGAATACGTTTTAAGCCCGCCTCCCGGGCTGCCTGCAGCACTTTTCGCGTCATCGCGGGCGAGACGCCCCCGCGATCGTTCAGAACCCGATCCACGGTTGCGACGCCAACGCCTGCGCGCTTAGCCAGTCCGGCCAGCGTGGTTGCTTTCATTTGAGTGAATTCCATCAAAAACTGCGTTCTGACAGCCTGCCAGAACGGGATATTTTGACAAGACAGGGCATTCTGAAGTGTGAGCTAAAGGAGGAGATCCGCAGCTTTGATATTGATATGGCGGTGATAATAGTGCCGCTGCAGAAGGGCGCGGTGAAGCCTGGCGCGATGTAAGCGGTGCGTTTCCCCCTGCAGGGCACAGGGGGAAAATACTACCCGATGTAACAATCAGAGGTTCAGCAGCTCGCGCTCAATCAGTTCGCGCGTCTCCACCGCCTGATAGCGCATCTTCTCCGGATAGCCGAACAGCGCCGCTGAGATAATCGACTCACCGCCGACTTTGAAGCTGCGACGGGCAAAATCCATCTCGCGCAGCGCTTCAAACAGCGCATCGAAGTTGACTTCGCCTTCTCCCACCGCGACGTGCTGGTGAATGGTTGCGTCCACGCCAGGCGGGTTCACAATATAGCGGCAGTGTTTGGTGTGGTTCATGGTATCGGCAATCAGCATATGCGACAGATCGTCACCGGCATAATGCAGCATGTTTTTTATATCCCCTTTGCCTTTGTCGTAATAGAAGGTGTGGGGCGCGCTATAGATATACTTCACGTTATCGCTGCGAAACGACTTAACGATATCTGCCGTTTCATTACTCTCTTCGCAGAAATCCCACGGATGCGCCTGGATTTCAATGCGGATCCCTTCACGCTCGACAATCGGCAGCAGCTCCTCCATAGAGCGGTAGAACATCTCTTCGCAGATCTCTGGCTCATTAGGGTTGCCGGAGAGCTCGGTATTGATAACCTGCACGCCCATTTCAACCGCAATTTCAATCATGCGCTTCCAGTTTTTTACCGCCGCCTGACGGCGCAGCTCGTCGGGTCCCGACCAGCGATAAACCGTAATGAAGGAAGAGATTTCGGTGCCGGTGGCGTTCAGCGCATTTTTATATTCGCGCAGGATTTCGCGGCTGGCTTTGGGGTGTTTATAAAAAGGATTGATCTGCGGATGGGGTGATTGCTCAATATATTTATAGCCCCATTCCGCCACCTGATGCACCATCCGGGTAATGCCGAGATCCCGGATAACGTCCACGTCAAAAGCAATTTTCATGCTGTCGCTTCTCCTGCGCTATTTCGCTGCCAGCGTTGTTCCGGACAGGCGGAAGCTGATGCAGAAACGCCAGGCAGACAGAGAGTGTGTTTATCAGCCACTATAGGAAGGGAGGTCGGCACGTTCTACGATTTTGCTGATGTAAAACCATCAGTATGGCACCCGGTACGGGGTGGAAAAGCAGCAGGGCAGGCGAAATGGATAACGCAGAAAAGCAAAAACCCGGCCATAAGGCCGGGTTTTCTGGATTTTGGTGCCCGAACCCGGAATCGAACCAGGGACACGCGGATTTTCAATCCGCTGCTCTACCGACTGAGCTATTCGGGCAACGGGGCGCATTNCCCGAACCCGGAATCGAACCAGGGACACGCGGATTTTCAATCCGCTGCTCTACCGACTGAGCTATTCGGGCAACGGGGCGCATTAAACCTTAATGGCCGCAGATCGTCAACGGGTTTTAGCAAAAAAGCGCGCTATCCGTGACTGACTGCCTGCTTTTCAGGCATGTCAGCCCTTTTTCAGGCGAGCGCGCCGTTCTGACGACAGAGCGCAATACTGAATACATCTTCCGCCAGACGCCGGGCGGTCGCCACATCCTGTACGTTACGTTTCACCAGCAGTTTGCTCAGGCAGCCTTCGAGGATCAGTTCCATCTGATCGGCCACCATCGCGGGATTGTCCAGCGCCAGCTCCACCAGGATCTCATGGGTAAACTGCCATGAGTGGCGCTTCTGCTGCTCCGCCAGCTGGTGCACCGGCTGGTCAGGCTGCGGATAGAAGCTGCAGGCAGCAATAAACAGGCAGCCAGGAAACCGGCCTTTGCTGACATACTCTGCCAGCACGTCATAGCGCGCCATCAGCTTTTGCGCGGGGCTGAGCCGCTCATCCAGCTGTACCTGACGTCGCCAGCTGTCGATCTGCTGACCGTGATAGCGCAGTGCATCATAGAGCAGCGCATCGCAGTCGGGCCAGTAGCGGGTCAGCTGTGCGGTGCTGAGGCCGGTTTCACCCGCCAGCTGCGGCAGCGACAGGGTAGCCGCCAGGCCGTGTTGTTCGAGCACATTCAGCGCATGCTCCAGAATTTGTTCGCGTTGCACATGACTCTCCTCTGGAATATCGGCCCGCTCGTCGATGAGCGGGCAGTGGCTGAACCAGTGTCGTTTAACGCGGCAGATTCTGCAAATGCGCGCGAAACGCTGTTGCACGCAGAAAGCCGCTGATACGGGAATCGGGGATCTCGCGACCCTGCGCGTCAAAAAACAGAATGGTCGGTAATCCCGGCACCTGCAGCTGCTTCAGCAGGGCGTTGTCCTGCGCGCTGTTTGCGGTGACATCCGCCTGCAGCAGCTGCACGCCAGCAAGCGCGCTGGCGACTGCCGGATCGCTGAAGGTATATTTTTCAAACTCTTTGCAGGCGACACACCAGTCGGCATAGAGATCGAGCATGGTGATGCGCCCTGGTGCCTGCTGCAGCGCCTGCTCAAGCTCCGCGCTGCTGCTGATGCGCTTAAAGGGCAGGTGTGCCACGTTCTGGCTTGCCGTAGCGCCAAACGCCCACTCCTGCAGCGGCCGCGCCATAATCAGCGCTGCCCCTAACATCACCATCGGTATGACGCGCCACTTGCCGCGCGCGTTGATGCTGTGAATAAATGCCCAGCTGAAAAACGCTACGCCCAGCAGGCTCCAGAGCCGCAAACCCCAGGTGTCGCCGAGGATACGCTCCAGCAGAAATACCGGCAGCGCCAGGATAACAAACCCGAACGCCTCTTTTACCGTCTGCATCCACGGGCCGCTTTTGGGCAGCAGACGATGGCCAAAAAGCGTCACGGCGATCAGCGGCAGCCCCATTCCCACGGCGTAGAGCCACAGCGTACCGGCGCCGGCCCACAGGTTTCCACTCTGCGCGATATACAGCAGGATCGCGCTGAGCGGCGCCGTGGTGCAGGGGGAGCAGATAAGTCCGGCCAGCGCGCCCATGATAAATACGCCAGGCAGCGAGCCGCCGCGCTGCTGATTGCTCCAGAGCGCAAGACGCGTCTGCAGGCTGGCGGGCAGCTGCAGCGAAAACAGGCCAAACATCGACAGCGCCAGCAGAATAAACAGCAGCGACAGACCCGCCAGGACGTATGGATGCTGCAGCGCCGCCTGAAAGCGCAGCCCGGCCGCCGCGACCACAACGCCCAAAAGCGTATAGGTCAGCGCCATGCCCTGCACATAGACCAGCGCCAGCGCCAGCAGCCGGCCAGCGCTGTAGCGGCGTGCGCCGCCGAGGATAATGCCGGAGATCAGCGGGTACATCGGCAGGACGCAGGGGGTAAAGGCGACGCCGATACCGATCAGCAGCGCCCAGAGCGGCGAGAAGGGCAGCGGCGCGGCGGCGGGCTGCGCCGTAACCGGCGCGCTGCCGCCGCTGACGGCGCTCAGCGGAATAGTACGGCTCTCCGGCGGGTAGCAGAATCCGGCCGCGGCGCAGCCCTGATACGTCACCGTCAGCGTGGCGCCCGCATCCGCCCGCTGCAGCGTTACCGGCAGCGTCACTGCCTGACGGTAAATCTCGCTTTTGCCGTAAAATTCATCCTCATGCGCCTCACCTGGCGGCAGCGTCAGCGGGGCCAGCTGCGCATGCTGAGCCGTAATCTTTATCTGCTGACGATAGAGATAGTAGCCGGGCCTGACCTGCCAGTTCAGCGTCAGCGTTGAGCCCCGCTGAGAAAAATCAAACTGAAAGGCCTGATCGACCGGCACAAAGCGGCTGGTGGATTTCGGCGCAAAGAGATCGGCCTGAGCCGACAGGCAAAGCAGCAGCGTCAGGCAGAGCGTCAGCAGGCGGGAAAAAGATGCAGCCATAACAGATTAATCAACTCCGGTAGTGCAGAAGTGGTGAGCATAGCACGCCCGCTTCGGCACAGGATTTCACAATGTAACGGCGTCAGAGGATCAGACTGCCAAACAGAAAGCCAAACGCCACGGAAAAGGCGATGGCCAGTATGCCCGGAATGATAAAGGAGTGGTTAAAGACAAACTTGCCGATTCGCGTCGAACCGGTGTCATCCATCTCCACTGCGGCCAGCAGCGTCGGATAGGTAGGCAGAACAAAGAGCGCTGATACCGCAGCAAAAGAGGCCACTGCCGCCAGCGGCGAGACGCCGAGCATCAGTGCTGCCGGCATCAGCGCTTTGGTGGTTGCCGCCTGCGAATAGAGCAGGGTGGCGGCAAAAAACAGCACCAGCGCCAGCATCCAGGGATAGCGCTGCAGCATGTCACCCGCCAGAGTCTGGATCTCGCTCAGATGCGCTTTAACGAAGGTGTCGCCCAGCCACGCCACGCCCATAACGCAGATACAGGCGCTCATGCCCGATTTAAACGTACTGGCGCTGAGGATCTCACTGCTGTCTACGCGGCAGGTCAGGCAGATCAGCGTAGCGACCGTGAGCATAAACACGACGATCGCTTCGTTACGCGGCAACACCGGGTTGGCGATCAGGCCCACGCTGTCGCTGATGGCAGTGGCATAGAGCACCACTGCCACGATGCCGGTGAGAAACAGTAATACGGCGCGGCGCGCGCCAGGCCGGGTGGCATACACTTTCTCACCGCGCAGCGTCACGTCGCCTCTGGCAAGTCGCGCCTGATAGATAGCATCATCCTTTAGTTCCGTACCGAGAAAG
This sequence comes from Pantoea sp. M_9, assembly GCF_008631385.1. NCBI lineage: Bacteria > Pseudomonadati > Pseudomonadota > Gammaproteobacteria > Enterobacterales > Erwiniaceae > Pantoea > Pantoea sp. M_9. The sequence continues at coordinate 78,700 of NZ_VWUF01000009.1, forward strand.
TTGGTAATCACCGCCGCGCAGAATATTGCCGCCATCGTGGAGGGCAGCGCCACGCCCAGCAGCGCCAGATAGCTGACGCCGCGTGGTTCGAGTATAGAGGCAAAGAATACCACTGCGGCGGAGAGCGGTGAGGCGGTGATCGCAATCTGGGAGGCCACCACCGCGATGGAGAGCGGACGCGATGGCCTGACGCCCTGCTCTTTGGCGACTTCAGCGATAACCGGCAGCGTGGAGAACGCGGTGTGGCCGGTGCCGGCCAGCAGCGTCATCAGATAGGTGACCAGCGGCGCCAGAAAGGTGACGTAGCGCGGATGGCGGCGCAGCAGCTTTTCCGCCAGCCCGACCAGGTAATCCATACCGCCTGCGACCTGCATGGCAGCAATCGCGGCGATAACGGCCATAATAATTTCGATCACATCAAACGGGATTACGCCGGGCTTCATGCCGCACACCAGCGTCAGTATCAGCACTCCCAGTCCGCCGGCAAAGCCGATTCCGATACCGCCCAGGCGGGCACCGAGCCAGATCGCCATGAATACCACTGCCAGTTCCACTGCTATCATCCGTTTCTCTCCTCAGGCTGCAGAACGTGCCCCCTGAATGTTGTAGTCGCCAGAGATAAAAAAAGCACGCCGTATTGTATACAGGCGTGCCCGGGGCGACATGATCGGAAACAGATTACTGTTCGTTTTCGTCGGTATAGCGTTTCGCTTTATAGGTCGGATGCATCAGGTTCTGGACGGAGAAGATATCATCCAGCTCCGCTTCGGTCAGCAGACCGCGCTCCAGCACCACTTCACGTACGCTTTTGCCGGTTTCAGCACAGACTTTACCCACGATATCGCCGTTGTGATGGCCGATGTAGGGATTGAGATAGGTGACAATACCGATAGAGTTGAATACGTACGCTTCGCAGACCGCTTTGTTCGCCGTAATGCCGTTAACGCATTTTTCCAGCAGGTTATAGCAGGCGTTGGTCAGGATGCTGACGGATTCAAACAGCGCCTGGCCAATCACCGGTTCCATCACGTTGAGCTGCAGCTGACCCGCCTCAGACGCCATGGTCACCGTGGTATCGTTGCCGATAACTTTAAAACAGACCTGATTAACCACTTCCGGCACCACCGGATTGACTTTGGCTGGCATGATCGAGGAGCCCGCCTGCAGTTCCGGCAGGTTGATTTCGTTCAGGCCGGCGCGCGGGCCGGAAGAGAGCAGACGCAGGTCGTTGCAGATTTTTGACAGCTTCACCGCCAGACGTTTCAGCGCTGAATGCACCATCACGTAGGCGCCGCAGTCGGACGTCGCTTCAATCAGATCTTCCGCTGGCACCACCGGCAGATTACTGACTTCCGCCAGACGCTGTACAGCCAGCTGCTGATAGCCGTCCGGCGTATTCAGGCGGGTACCGATTGCGGTTGCACCAAGGTTGACTTCCAGCAGCAGCTCAGCGGTGCGCAGAATACTGCGGGTCTCTTCATTCAGCAGCACGTTAAACGCGTGGAACTCCTGGCCCAGCGACATCGGCACCGCATCCTGCAGCTGGGTGCGGCCCATCTTCAGGATGTTTTCAAACTCCACGGCTTTGCGCTGGAAGCCTTCGCTCAGCTGGGCAATCGCATCCAGCAGCTTGAGAATAGAGGCGTAAACCGCGATCCGGAAGCCGGTCGGATAGGCATCGTTGGTTGACTGGCATTTGTTAACGTGGTCGTTGGGGTTGAGGTACTGATACTCACCTTTCTGGTGACCCATCAGTTCCAGACCGATATTTGCCAGCACTTCGTTGGTATTCATGTTCACCGAGGTGCCGGCGCCGCCCTGATAAACATCTACCGGAAACTGATCCATGCATTTGCCGTTGTTCAGCACCTCATCGCAGGCCTGAATAATGGTATTCGCAATGTTGCGTGGGATCGTCTGCAGCTCTTTGTTGGCCAGCGCGGCTGCTTTTTTGACCATCACCATGCCGCGGACAAACTCAGGAATGTCGCTGATTTTACTGCTACTGATATAGAAATTTTCAATCGCACGCAGAGTATGAACACCGTAGTAAGCATCCGCCGGCACTTCGCGCATGCCTAACAGGTCTTCTTCGATACGAATGTTGTTCGCCATGATTACCTTCTTATTATTGCTGCTCTGATACCGCCACGCATCCGGCATGGATGGAGAGCGAATAACACGCAGGTGAAGCAATTATATTGTCGTGGAATACCAGTGCCGACATTTTATCCATCTTCGGGCTGGCGGGCACGATCATATTCTGTCACGGCAGAAATGCTCGTACACAGATCACTTTACGGACATTTGCCCGGCAAGTGGTAATAACGATATGTGATGTATCTCTCACTTTTATGTCAAAAGGATTTATTTGGCCGGTGCGGTTGAAATCCACCGCGCGGATGCCCATCTCTCTGCCTATGATCGTCACGATCGCTCTGTTTCTGCCGCCTGGCCTGTCGCGAGGCGGCCCAACTCACAGGAGACACCGGTGCGCTGGTTACCGTTTTTACTCTTTTTTGTCCTGGCGTGGATTGAGATCACGCTGTTTATCCAGGTAGCGCACGCGCTGGGCGTGCTGCTGACCATGCTGCTGGTGATTTTTACCTCCTGTATCGGCGTGTCGCTGGTGAAAAATCAGGGCATGAAAAACTTTATGCTGATGCAGGAGAAGCTGGCGCGTAACGAAAGTCCGGCGGTGGAGATGATTAAAAGCGTCTCGCTGATCATCGCCGGTGTGCTGCTGCTGCTGCCCGGCTTCTTTACCGATTTTCTCGGCCTGCTGCTGCTGCTGCCGCCGGTGCAAAAGCTCCTGACGCTGAGGCTGATGCCGCATCTGCGCGTCTGGCGCGGTCCGGGGCAGGGGCCAGACAGCGGCGTAACGATGGATGGTGAATTTGAGCGTAAAGATCAGGATCGCATCGGCCACGATAAAGATCGCTGAGGCAAGCGAGGCGGCGCAAGCCGCCTTATTTGTATTCTTTTTAAGCACCTGTAGCACAAACAAAAATTTTTTTATTTTTTTCCCCTTGAAACTCTCCTGTCTGCCCCTATCTCTTCCTGCACGAGGCCGGAACCCTCAAGCCCGGCGTTCAACCCAAAAATGAATGATTGGACTTCTCAAAGGAGAGCTACCAAATGAAAATTCGTCCGTTGCACGATCGCGTTATCGTCAAGCGTAAAGAAGTTGAAGCTAAATCAGCAGGCGGTATCGTTCTGACCGGCTCTGCAGCTGGCAAATCAACCCGTGGTGAAGTTCTGGCTGTTGGCAATGGCCGCATCCTGGACAACGGCGAGATCAAGCCGCTGGACGTGAAAGTGGGTGATCTGGTGATTTTCAGCGAAGGCTACGGTGCAAAAACCGAGAAAATCGACAACGAAGAAGTTCTGATCATCTCTGAAAGCGACATCCTGGCGATTGTCGAAGCGTAATTTACGCGTAATTCACTGAACGAAACGAATTTAAGGGAAATTTGAAATGGCAGCTAAAGACGTAAAATTCGGTAATGACGCACGCGTAAAAATGCTGCGTGGCGTGAACGTACTGGCAGATGCAGTAAAAGTTACCCTGGGCCCGAAAGGCCGTAACGTGGTTCTGGATAAATCTTTTGGTGCACCGACCATCACTAAAGATGGTGTTTCTGTTGCGCGTGAAATTGAGCTGGAAGATAAGTTCGAGAACATGGGTGCACAGATGGTGAAAGAAGTCGCGTCTAAAGCAAATGATGCAGCAGGCGACGGCACCACCACCGCAACCGTTCTGGCACAGTCTATCGTCAACGAAGGCCTGAAAGCCGTTGCGGCTGGCATGAACCCGATGGATCTGAAGCGCGGTATCGATAAAGCCGTTATCGCTGCTGTTGAGCAGCTGAAAGCGCTGTCTGTACCTTGCCAGGACACCCGTGCAATCGCGCAGGTAGGTACTATCTCTGCTAACTCCGATGAGAGCGTGGGTACCCTGATCGCTCAGGCGATGGAAAAAGTGGGTAAAGAAGGCGTTATCACCGTTGAAGAAGGCACCGGCCTGCAGGACGAGCTGGACGTAGTGGAAGGTATGCAGTTCGATCGCGGCTACCTCTCTCCTTACTTCATCAACAAGCCAGAAACCGGCGCAGTTGAACTGGAAAGCCCGTTCATTCTGCTGGCTGACAAAAAAATCTCCAACATCCGTGAAATGCTGCCAGTACTGGAAGCCGTTGCGAAAGCGGGCAAACCACTGCTGATCATCGCGGAAGATGTGGAAGGTGAAGCACTGGCAACGCTGGTAGTGAACACCATGCGCGGTATCGTGAAAGTGGCTGCGGTGAAAGCGCCAGGCTTTGGCGACCGTCGTAAAGCGATGCTGCAGGATATCGCTATCCTGACCGGCGGTACCGTGATCTCTGAAGAGATCGGTATGGAGCTGGAGAAATCTACGCTGGAAGATCTGGGTCAGGCGAAGCGCGTCGTGATCAACAAAGATACCACCACCATCATTGATGGCGTGGGCGATCAGGGTGCTATCTCTGGCCGCGTATCGCAGATCCGTCAGCAGATCGAAGAAGCGACCTCAGATTACGATAAAGAGAAGCTGCAGGAGCGCGTAGCGAAACTGGCAGGCGGCGTAGCCGTACTGAAAGTAGGCGCCGCTACTGAAGTGGAAATGAAAGAGAAGAAAGCGCGCGTTGAAGATGCCCTGCACGCTACCCGTGCTGCGGTAGAAGAAGGCGTGGTAGCGGGCGGCGGCGTAGCGCTGGTTCGCGTTGCGGCTCAGCTGACCGATCTGCGTGGTCAGAACGAAGATCAGAACGTCGGTATCAAAGTTGCGCTGCGCGCAATGGAAGCTCCGCTGCGTCAGATCGTTTCCAACGCCGGTGAAGAGCCTTCCGTTGTAGCAAACAACGTGAAAGCCGGCGACGGTAACTACGGTTACAACGCGCAGACCGAAGAGTATGGCAACATGATCGACTTCGGTATCCTGGACCCGACCAAAGTAACCCGTTCTGCGCTGCAGTACGCGGCCTCTGTAGCTGGTCTGATGATCACTACCGAGTGCATGGTTACCGATCTGCCTAAAGGCGACGCACCTGATTTAGGCGCGGGCGCAGGCGGTATGGGTGGCATGGGCGGTATGGGCGGCATGATGTAATTGTCCCCGACAGCGTAAGCTATCTGCGAAACCCCCGACCGGAAACGGTCGGGGGTTTTTCTTTTGCTGGCGAACAGGGTATAAGTAGGGACGCAATCTTTCGGCTTTGTGGGTTCAGGGCAATGAATGTTCAGAAAAAAAGTGCGCTTTTCTGCTACGCTGCCGCCCGACACTGATGATAATAAAATGGGGATTACAATGCGGATTAACCTCTTACCCGGACTGGCAGCGGGTATCATGCTGCTGGCGGGTTGCAGCAGCTCAAATCAGCTGAGCGCCGCCGGCGAACGCGTTACGTTTGTCGATGAGCAGCCAGCAAGTCAATGTCAGCTTCTGGGCAACGTCACTGGCTCACAGAGCAACTGGCTGAGCGGGGCGGGCGGCGAAAACAGCGCGCTGCGCGGTGCTGCCAACGATCTGCGCAACCGGGCGGCTGAAATGGGCGGCAACGTTATTTATGGTGCCACCAGCCCGACGCAGAATCTGCTTTCTGCGTTCGCACCGCTTGACAGCAAAATGACCGGCCAGGTTTACAAGTGTCCGTAATAGCAGAGCAGCAATAAAAAAGCCGCGTGAGCGGCTTTTTTATTTGCGGCGGAATGTGGGGGTTACGAGCCGCTGTGGTCGCCATGAATGGCGACCCTGCATAAGCACGCCGGGCGCGCACCAATTGCGGCACGTCTGTTTGCAGGGTGCGCATTCATGCGCACCGGAGAGCGAGTATTACTCCTGACGCAGCTGCAGGTCCAGCGGGGTTTTGCTCGGCTCACCGCCAATCTCACGCGCCAGTCTGGGAACCATATAGCCGGAGACCTGGCTAAGCAGCTGGCGCATCAGCGCACGCGCTTCGGTATCTGAAACAAAGAAGTGGGCAGCGCCCTGAACTTTGTCGAGCACGTGGAGATAGTAGGGCAGAATGCCGGCATCAAACAGCGCATTGCTCAGCTCAGCCAGCGTATCTGCATTATCATTAACGCCGCGCAGCAGCACGCTCTGATTCAGCAGCGTCACGCCCGATCGCTTCAGCAGCTGCAGGCGCGCGCGCAGCGCCTCATCAATCTCCTGCGCATGATTGATATGGCTTACCAGCAGCACCTGCAGGCGGGTGTCAGTCAGCAGCTGGCACAGCGTTTCCGTAATGCGCGCCGGGATCACCACCGGCAGCCGGCTGTGGATACGCAGTCGCTTCAGATGCGGGATCTGCTCCAGCGCCGCAATCAGCCAGGCCAGCTCATGATCTTTAGCCATTAGCGGATCGCCGCCGGAAAGGATAATCTCATCCAGCTCCGGGTGCGCGGCAATATAGTCGATCGCCGCCTGCCAGTTACGCTTGTTGCCCTGATTATCCTGATAAGGAAAGTGACGACGGAAACAGTAGCGGCAGTTTACCGCACAGCCCCCTTTGACCAGCAGCAGCGCGCGGTTTTTATACTTGTGCAGCAGGCCCGGCACCACGCTGCTCTGCTCATCGAGCGGATCGGTAGTGTAGCCCGGCGCATCGGTAAACTCCTGGCGGCTGGTCAGCACCTGCAGCAGCAGAGGGTCACCGGCATCGCCGTGGCGCATGCGCTGGATGAAGGCGCGCGGCACGCGCAGGGCAAAAAGCTGGCGTGCAGCGTGGCCGGCAGCTAATTCCTGATGATGTTCGAGGCCTAAAAGTTGCAGTAATTCAGCAGGATCGGTGACAACATCAGCAAGTTGCTGCAACCAATCTTCTCTGACAGGGGAATTTAGGGTTACAATGTGTGCCATTTTTTTGGCTATTACCAGTTAATATCTACAGAGGGCCTTTATGGCGACTTATCTTAGCAACGATTTTCGTTCCGGTCTTAAAATCATGTTCGAAGGCGAACCTTATGCCATCGAATCCAGTGAATTCGTAAAACCGGGTAAAGGCCAGGCTTTCGCACGCGTTAAAATGCGTCGTCTGCTGACCGGTTCTCGCGTTGAGAAGACTTTCAAATCTACCGACTCTGCCGAAGGCGCAGACGTTCGTGATATGACGCTGCAGTACTCTTACAACGACGGTGATTTCTTCTACTTTATGCACCCTGAGTCGTTTGAACAGTACCAGGTTGAAGCAAAAGTACTGGACGACGTGACCAAGTGGCTGCAGGACAACGCAGAGTGTATCGTAACCCTGTGGAACGATAAACCGATTGCCGTTCAGCCGCCTAACTTCATCGAAGCAGAAGTTACCGAAACCGATCCGGGTCTGAAAGGCGACACCGCCGGAACCGGCGGCAAGCCAGCGACCCTGTCGACCGGCGCAGTCATTAAAGTGCCACTCTTCGTTCAGATTGGCGAAGTGGTGAAAGTTGACACCCGTTCAGGTGAATACGTTTCCCGCGTAAAATAAGCACGACAACAGCACTCAATCAGGCGCATCAGTGATGCGCCTTTTTTTATGCCTGCAAAACGCGATGCCGGCGTGAATTTTTCCGGGGCGCAGCTACCAGGGCTGCAGAAGCGGACTATGCTTTAAAAGCTGTACTTTTACTGCAACCAACAAGGATATGGCTATGTTTAAGAAAAGTATTGTCGCAATTTTCTCTGTGCTGGTGCTCTCTTCGGTACTGAGCGGCTGTAACACCACGCGTGGCGTTGGTGAAGATGTCGAAGCGGGTGGTCAGGCAATTCAGCGCAGCACCCAGTAAAATCTGCCGGTGCGAAAGCTTTCGCACCGCTCTTTTTTTCTCTGACCTGCCAGCTTCTCTTCCGCTACGCCTCGTTGTTTGCAGCTTCTGTTCCGGGTAGACTTCCACCCCTTATTTGTATGAGGAGTCATCACCATGAGCGAAACGGCAAGCTGGCAGCCGAGCGCACCCATTGCCAATTTGTTGAAACGCGCCGCGATTCTGGCGGAAATCAGGCGTTTCTTTGCCGATCGCGGCGTGCTGGAAGTGGATACCCCGGCGATGAGCCAGGCCACTATTACCGATATCCATCTGGTGCCGTTTCAGACGCGTTTTGTCGGACCTGGCGCCAGCGAAGGCCGCGATCTCTGGCTGATGACCAGCCCGGAATACCATATGAAACGGCTGCTGGCCGCTGGCAGCGGGCCGATCTACCAGATGGGGCGCTGCTTCCGTAATGAAGAGGCGGGGCGTCATCACAATCCTGAATTCACCATGCTGGAGTGGTATCGCCCGCACTACGATATGTATCGCCTGATGAACGAGGTGGACGATCTGCTGCAGCAGGTGCTGGAGTGCGACACCGCAGAATCCCTCTCCTACCAGCAGGCATTTATCCGTCATCTGGAGATTGATCCGCTCTCTGCGGATAAAACGCAGCTGCGCGAAGCCGCGACAAAGCTCGGCGAGGGTGAGCTGGCGCAGCGCGAAGAGGATCGCGATACGCTGCTGCAGCTGCTGTTTATGCTGGGCGTGGAGCCGAAAATTGGCAACGATAAACCCTGCTTCGTCTATCACTTCCCGGCAAGTCAGGCTGCGCTGGCGGAGATCAGCACGGAAGATCATCGCGTTGCTGAACGCTTCGAGGTTTATTATAAAGGGGTTGAGCTGGCGAACGGCTTTCGCGAGCTGACCGACAGCCGTGAGCAGCGTCAGCGTTTCGAACAGGATAACCGCCGTCGTGCGGCGCGCGGGCTGCCGCAGCATCCGATTGACCACTATCTGCTGGATGCGCTGGCGCATGGTATGCCGGCCTGTTCCGGCGTGGCGCTGGGCGTGGATCGCCTGATTATGCTGGCGCTGAAAGCCAGCGCGCTGAGCGACGTCATCGCGTTTCCGGTCGACAGAAGCTGAGAGCGTCAGGTTAAGCGCGGCGCTGGCTGGCGCCGCGGCTTACTGGGCGGTGGTTACGGGCGCGGCAGCTTCCGGAAACTCCTGAATCGTAACCGGCAGCGTCATTTTTTGCTCATTGCGCAGCACCTGCACATCAATCACTGAGCCGGGGCGGATCTCCGCCACCTGATCCATCGTCTCCTGCGCGGAGAGCGCAGGCTTGCCATTGACCTGCAGCAGCACATCGTTGGCCTGGATCCCGGCGCTATCGGCCGGACCGCCCGGCGCGACGCTGTTAACAATTATTCCCTGTACGCGATCGAGATTGCTGCCCTGGCCGTGCAGCGGCGGCAGTTCACGTCCGGTAATGCCGATATAGCCGCGGATCACCCGCCCGTCGCGGATCAGTTTATCCATGATTTTGGCCGCCAGCGCGGTAGGAATAGCGAAGCCGATACCTTCCGGTGTTTCTCCGTCGTTGCTCTTATCAAAGGTCAGCGTGTTGATACCCATCAGTTCGCCCAGCGAATTGATCAGCGCGCCGCCTGAATTGCCCTGATTAATAGAGGCGTCGGTCTGCAGAAAATTTTGCCGGCCGGAAGAGCTCAGGCCGACGCGTCCGGTCGCGCTGATAATGCCCTGTGTGACCGTCTGCCCGAGGTTATAGGGGTTGCCTATCGCCATCACGACGTCACCAATGTGCGCTATTCGCGCGGCGTTAATGGGGATAACCGGCAGACCTGAGGCGCTGATTTTGAGCACGGCTAAATCGGTCATGGCGTCGGAGCCCACCAGGGTTGCTTCAAAAAAGCGGCCATCCTGCAGCGCTACGATGATCTGATCGGCGTTATTGATAACGTGTTTGTTGGTAAGGATGTACCCTTTCGCGTTCATGATCACACCTGAGCCGAGCGTGGTGATACCGCGATTATTGTTACCGTGAGCGCTGCGGTTGTAAACGTTGACTACGGCGGGCACGGCGCGGCGCACCCCCGGGTTAAAACTGAAAGGGGTTTCGTCAGCGCTGCTTTCATGATCAAAAGTGACGTCGCTGCCCATACGCAGCGCCGGAATCGCAACAAGCAGCAAGCCTGCTACGATCAGGCCCATCACCACTGCACGCAAAAGTTTAAGAAACATGGTGTTATTTCAAGCCAGGTGAGATCGCAGGGCAGAATAACATGAGAAAGGCGGACACACACCTGCTTGTCCGCCTGTCGGAAGGATTATCTCAGCAGCAGGTAGATACTCTCGTCGCCACGCACCACATTCAGCGCCAGCACCGGCGGTTTGCCCTCCAGCACTTTGCGCATCTCAGCGAGGCTCTGCACCCGGGTACGGTTTACGCCCACGATCACATCATCTTTCTGCAGACCGACCTGCTCAGCCGGCGTACCTTTTTCGATGGTGTCGACTTTAATGCCTTTATCACCTGTTTTGGTAGCGCCATCGCTCAGCTGCGCGCCCTGCAAAGCAGGAGACATCAGCTGCGCGCTGGCGGTGCTCTGCTCCAGCGTAACGGTCACGCTGACCGGCTTACCGTCGCGCAGCAGACCGATTTTCACCTGCTGGCCTGGCGGCGTAGTGCCTACTTTAACGCGCAGTTCGGCGAAGCTGGCGATCGGCTTGTCGTTGATAGAGGTGATGATATCGCCCGATTTTATCCCCGCTTTCTCTGCGGCGGATTTTGGCAATACTTCAGAGACAAATGCGCCACGCTGCGCGTCAACGTTAAACGCTTTCGCAATATCCGCCGTCATCTCGGTGCCTTTGATACCCAGCTGGCCGCGCTTCACTTCGCCGAACTGAATCAGCTGCTGCGCCAGGTTGATCGCCATATCACTGGGGATGGCAAAGCCGATACCGATATTGCCGCCGCTTGATGCCAGGATCGCGGTGTTAATACCGATCAGTTCGCCGTTAAGGTTGACCAGCGCGCCGCCGGAGTTACCGCGGTTAATCGCCGCATCCGTCTGGATAAAGTTCTCCAGTCCTTCAAGATTAAGACCGCTGCGGCCGAGTGCCGAAATAATTCCGGAGGTGGCCGTCTGACCCAGACCAAACGGATTACCGATGGCTACCGCAAAGTCGCCGACTTTCAGCGCATCAGAATCGGCGATTTTCACCTGCGTCAGGTTTTTAGCCCCTTCAACCTGAATCAGCGCGATATCTGTCTGCTCATCGTGACCAATCAGTTTGGCATCATACTCATTGCCGTCGCTGAGCTGGACGCTGATTTTGTCCGCGCCGTTCACAACGTGGTTATTCGTCAGAATGTAGCCTTTTGCCGCATCGATAATGACACCGGAACCCAGACCTTCAAACGGCTGAGGCTGCGACTGGCCGGGCGCCTGGCCAAAAAAACGCTTCAGCGGTTCCGGGATCTCCTGCGCCTGCTGACCGCTATCGCTGCCCTCTACGTGCACGCTGACCACCGCCGGCAGCACTTTCTCCAGCATCGGTGCCAGGCTTGGCAGCGCCTGCCCCTGAATCTGCGCCGGAAGCGCGGCCATCGCGCCTGACGTTGCGGCCAGGCTCATGCTGATACTCAGCGCCAGTGCGCTTAATAGTTTTGTTTGTTTTTTCATGGGTTATCAGGCTCTCGCTGCGAATAGGGGAGTACAGAAAGTGTGACAATCGTTTACTGCAAGTGTTCGAAACAAAAAGGGCACCGCATGAGGCGGTGCCCTGAAAAGATTAACTGCGGGGTGGGGTAGTGCGATCGCTGCCGCGCAGTAACCCGGAAGCGCCTTCAGAGTAGTCGCGCGGGATCTGCACCGGCGCCTGATCGTTATCCGCTTCCGCTTCCGTCAGCTGATAGGCGAACGGATTTTTTTCACCCGGCAGATTAGGCAGCAGATCGTTGGATCCTTTTGCCATGTGCTGATAAAGCTGGCGGTAATCGCGCGCCATATTGTCCAGCAGCTCTGCGCTCTGGGCAAAATGGTTGGTGAGCTCTTCGCGATAATCTGCCAGCTCCGCTTTTGATTTTTCCAGTTCATACTGCATGCTGCGCTGTTCGCGCAATTTTTTGTTGCCAAAACGCATAGCGACTGCGCCGACAATAATGCCAATCACTAAACCAATCAGCCCGTATTCCCAGGTCATAATAACTCCCGTGTAATTTCCGTTGCTTCGTAGGGCATTGCTTCAACTTCAACTTCAGCTTCACTATAAGTCACTATACCCGTTAATCTGCAGGAAGTGGAACTATCGGACTGTATCGCTTAGTGTAGAGCGGCCTAATTTTCAGCAACCGACACGTGAATCGGACTTTTCAGGGATTCTGAGAGAACCATGCAAACCTCATCTCCGCTTGCGCGCTATGAGCAGGCGCTGTCGCAGGGCGAGTTCCGCCCGGACGACGTACAACGTGAAGCTATAACCCGCTTAGACGCTATCCAGCAAGGGTTGATTGCCCGTCAGCAGCCGCGTGAAAACAGCGGCCGCGGCCTGCTGGGACGCCTCTCCCGGCTGGTCGGCAAAGAAAAAGCAGCGCCGGAAGCACCGGTACGCGGTCTCTATATGTGGGGCGGTGTGGGCCGGGGAAAAACCTGGGTCATGGACCTGTTTTTTCAGTCAATTCCTGGCGATCGTAAACTGCGACTGCACTTTCATCGGTTTATGCTGCGGGTACATGAGGAGCTGACGCAGCTGCAGGGGCAGAGCGATCCGCTGCAGATCGTGGCTGACCGTTTTAAAGCGGAGACCGATATCCTCTGCTTTGATGAATTTTTTGTCTCCGACATTACCGATGCCATGCTGCTGGGTACGCTGATGGAGGCGCTGTTCGCACGCGGGATCGCCCTGGTCGCCACCTCCAATATTCCACCGGACGATCTCTACCGCAACGGTCTGCAGCGCGCGCGCTTTCTGCCCGCTATCGAGCAGATCAAACAGCACTGTGAAGTGATGAACGTGGATGCCGGCATCGACTATCGCCTGCGTACGCTGACGTCAGCACATCTGTGGAACCATCCGCTTAACGACGCCACGCAGGCAGAGATGACGCGCATGTTTCGTGCGCTGGCGGGCGGAGCGCCCGATGATGCACCGGTGCTGGAGATCAATCACCGGGAGATGCCCACCCGTGGAGTACATGAAGGCGTGCTCGCCATTGATTTTCTGACGCTGTGCGGGGCGGGGCGCAGCCAGCACGACTACATTGAGCTGTCGCGGCGTTTCCATAGCGTGCTGCTGTTTGATGTGCCGGTCATGATTTATAAAACTGAAGATCAGGCGCGCCGCTTTCTGGCCCTCGTGGATGAATTTTATGAACGCCACGTCAAACTGGTGGTGGCAGCGGAAACCTCGCTGTTTGAAATTTATCAGGGAACCCGGCTGAAGTTCGAGTATCAGCGCTGCCTGTCACGCCTGCAGGAGATGCAGAGCGAGGAGTATCTCCGGCTGCCGCATCTGCCGTGACGCCCGGCCAGAAATCGTGAATTTTGTCGCAAAAAGGTTCGATTTTTAAATCTGACTTCTCTATAATCTTGCGACCCCACGTTACAGCACAGCATTTCTTTTCCCGGAAAACTGTGTGATCCGGTAACTCTACCTGAGGGGGTGGGCTTGCTGGGCGAAATGGTCGCGTGAGCCTCAATCGTTAACTTAGCGTTTGGGATTTCACCAACGTGTAACTTTTATTTGGGTAAGCTTTTCAATGAAAACTTTTACAGCTAAACCAGAAACCGTACAGCGTGACTGGTATGTTGTTGACGCAACTGGCAAAACCCTGGGTCGCCTGGCGACTGAACTGGCGCGCCGTCTGCGTGGTAAGCACAAAGCGGAATATACTCCGCACGTTGACACCGGTGATTACATCATCGTTCTGAACGCGGACAAAGTTGCTGTAACCGGCAACAAGCGTACCGACAAGATTTACTATCACCACACTGGTCACATCGGTGGTATCAAGCAGGCGACCTTCGAAGAGATGATTGCCCGCCGTCCTGAGCGTGTGATTGAAATCGCGGTTAAAGGCATGCTGCCAAAAGGCCCACTGGGTCGTGCTATGTACCGTAAACTGAAAGTTTACGCAGGCAACGAGCACAACCACGCGGCGCAGCAACCGCAAGTTCTTGACATTTAATCGGGATTATAGGCAATGGCTGAAACTCAAAACTACGGCACTGGTCGCCGCAAAAGCTCTGCCGCTCGCGTCTTTATCAAGCCGGGTAGCGGTAACATCGTAATTAACCAGCGCTCTCTGGAGCAGTACTTCGGTCGTGAGACTGCACGCATGGTCGTGCGTCAGCCGCTGGAGCTGGTTGATATGGTTGGTAAACTGGATCTGTACATCACCGTTAAAGGTGGTGGTATTTCTGGTCAGGCTGGTGCGATCCGTCACGGTATCACCCGCGCTCTGATGGAATACGACGAATCTCTGCGTGCAGAACTGCGCAAAGCGGGCTTTGTTACCCGTGATGCTCGTCAGGTTGAACGTAAGAAAGTCGGCCTGCGTAAAGCACGTCGTCGTCCTCAGTTCTCCAAGCGTTAATTGCTTACTGCTTCGGCAGTGTCAATTGGCTCAAAAAACCCGCTTCGGCGGGTTTTTTATTGGCTGTTATCCCGGTAAAGCAGTGTAAAAACGCGAGCTTTCCCGGCTATTTGCCCGCAAATGCGCAACCCCGCCCCACAAGCTGCTTAAAATCTGGTAAACTCACTGACACTTTGCGCCCGCGAGCCGCGGCCTGAACTGACGCTCCGCTCCGGACATGAGCCGGATATCAGCGCTGCCCGGCAGTGTGCGAGTCTGATGATCGGGTGAGTCGCCGTGTGGTTGGCTATTCGCAGTATATTTTTGTGAACAAACTTGGAGGTTTTCATGGCTGTCGCTGCCAACAAACGTTCGGTAATGACGCTGTTTTCTGGTCCGACTGACATTTTCAGCCATCAGGTACGTATTGTACTGGCTGAAAAGGGCGTCAGCGTGGAGATCGAGCAGGTTGAACCAGATAATCTGCCGCAGGATCTGATTGACCTCAACCCGTATCGCACTGTACCTACGCTGGTCGACCGTGAACTGACGCTGTATGAATCACGCATCATCATGGAGTATCTGGATGAGCGTTTCCCGCATCCTCCGCTGATGCCGGTTTACCCGGTTGCGCGTGGTGAAAGCCGCCTGATGATGCACCGCATTGAGCAGGACTGGTATAGCCTGCTGCGTACTATCGAAACCACCAGCGGTGCCGAGGCAGATGCGGCGCGCAAACAGCTGCGTGAAGAGCTGCTCGCGATTGCGCCGCTGTTTGCGCGCACGCCGTTCTTTATGAGCGAAGAGTTCAGCCTGGTGGATTGCTACCTGGCGCCGCTGCTGTGGCGTCTGCCGCAGATGGGCGTTGATCTGAGTGGTGCCGGCTCGAAAGAGCTGAAAGGCTATATGACACGCGTATTTGAACGCGACTCCTTCCTCGCTTCATTGACGGAAGCTGAGCGGGAAATGCGCCTGCAGGCTCGGGGCTAAGTATGGAAATGTCGCAACTCACCGCGCGTCGCCCCTATCTGCTGCGGGCATTTTATGACTGGCTGCTGGATAATCAGCTGACGCCGCATCTGGTGGTGGATATCAATTTGCCTGGCGTACAGGTACCGCTGGAGTATGCGCGCGACGGACAGATCGTGCTGAATATTGCGCCGCGTGCGGTCGGCAATCTCGATCTCTCCAATGACGAAGTGCGCTTCAACGCGCGCTTTGGCGGCGTGCCGCGTCAGGTTTCCGTGCCGATGGCTGCTGTAATGGCAATCTACGCGCGTGAAAATGGCGCGGGCACCATGTTCGAACCGGAGCCGGTCTACGATCAGGCGATGGACGATCAGGAAGCGGGTCAGGAAGAGACGGTCATGTCGGTTATCGATGGCGATCGTCCGGATGATGCTCAGGATGAGGATCATTCTCCTGATGACGAGCCACCGCCGCGCGGCGGACGTCCTTCACTGCGCGTCGTTAAGTAATTTCCTCGCGCAGAAAAAACGGGCCNGGCCCGTTTTTTTATGCTGCAACTCAGTAGACGTCGCGCAGATAGCGTTTTTCTTTCTTCAGCTGGTCGATATAGGCCGCGGCGCGTTCACCGGACAGACCGCCAGCCTGGCGTACCACTTCATACAGTGCGGCATCGACATCTTTCGCCATGCGCGATGCATCACCGCAGACGTAAAAGTATGCGCCTTCCTGCAGCCAGGCGTAGAGCTCAGCGCCTTTCTCCAGCATCCGGCTCTGAACATAAATTTTCTCTTCCTGATCGCGCGAGAAGGCGAGGTCGAGGTGCGTCAGCAGACCGCTCTGCTGCCAGCCGTGCAGCTCATCACTGTAGATATAGTCATGTTCCTGATGCTGATCGCCGAAAAAGAGCCAGTTTTTGCCTTTTGCTTCCGTTGCCTGACGCTCCTGCAGAAACGCGCGAAACGGCGCGATACCGGTACCCGGTCCGACCATGATCAGCGGTGCATTGCCATCAGCCGGCACGCGGAACGCCTTATTAGGCGAAATAAAAATAGCCGGTTTCTCGCCGCGGCGGACGCGCTCTGCCAGATAAGTGGAACAGACGCCTTTACGCTCCCGTCCGCCGCTGTGGTAGCGCACAGAGGCGATAGTCAGGTGCACCTGATTGGGATGCGCTTTGGCGCTGGAGGAGATGGAGTAAGCGCGGTGCTGCAGCGGCCGCAGCATCGCCACAAATTCCGGCACCGACAGGTTGCGCTTCAGCTCCAGCTGTAGCAGATCGAGGCTGTCTTTGCCCCACAGCCAGTTGGCCAGCGTATCTTTATCGTCATGCTGCAGCACATGCAGCAACTCCTGGTTGGCGGTGTGCTGGCCAATCCACTCAATCAGCTTGCGTGACGGCTCGGCGATCTCAAACTGATAGGTCAGCAGATCGCCCAGATTGCGATCGAAGCCCGGCACCGGCGTTTCATAGTCCGCTTTCAGCTCAGTCAGCAGCAGCGTGACCAGCGCGGGGTCGTTAACCGGAATAATTCCCAGCGCATCGCCCGCTTCATATTTCAGGCCACTGCCGCTGAGATCAAATTCAAAGTGGCGGATATCTTTGGCAGACTGTTCGCCAGAGAGGCGTTTATTGGTGGTCAGCGCAGCCGCATAAGGGTTCTGCTTATTGCTGCCAGGGATCACCGGCGCTTCCGGTGCGCTCTCCAGCACGGTGCCGCTGCTGCCGGCGCTGGCGGCAAACTGCGGCATCGCGCTGCCAATCCAGGCATTGGATGGCTCTTCAAAATCGATATCGCAGTCGATGCGATCTACCACGCGGCGTGCACCCAGCTGTTCAAGACGCATATCGATAAATTTACCCGCCTGGCAGAAGCCGTCGTAGCCGGTATCACCAATTGCCAGTACGGCAAAGTGCATCTGCTCGAGGCGCGGTGCGGTGCTGGCTGAAATCGCCTGCCAGAACAGCTGCGCATTGTCAGGCATTTCACCTTCACCATAGGTTGAGGTCACAATCAGCACATGACGCATGGTGGTGAAGACCTCGAGATCGACCTCACCCAGCGCCTGCACCACCGGAACCAGACCTTTGGCACGAGCCGCTTTAGCCGCAGTCTGGGCCAGCGCTTCGGCATTGCCGGTCTGGGAGCCGAACAGAATGTGCAGCTGCGTGGTTGCGCTGGCGCCAGCGGCAGGTGCCGTCTGCTTATCTTCCAGCACTAACAGGCGCGAGTGGAGACCGGCGAGAAAGCCCGCCAGCCAGTATTTCTGCTCACCGTTAAACGGTGCGTCTTCAGGAATGTAAGGAATCTTCATGATACGGGTACTCAATCCTGTTAGTAGTGTTCTCTCTTAAGGCTCAAATGCCGGACTGACGCGTTCAGGACAGTTTTCCGACCGCAGCGGCAATTTCCGGCAGCGCCGCACGCGCAAACAGCTCTTCAAAGTCCGGCAGATGACCCAGCACCTCGCGATGGCGCGCATCCTGATAGATGATCCAGCCATAGGTCGCCAGGCTATCCATAGAGCGGATATTACGCTGCGTTAATGCCGCTTTGTAATCAGCCATGCGTTTTGCCGCGATCAGGCTTGCCAGCTCATCATCGCTGTAGCTCTCAATTGCCGCGCGGGCGTGCCGCTGCAGCTTACTGACCAGCGCAAAGTCCTCGGTCATCAGCAGATTGCGTACCGCTTTTTCAACCGCCGGATCTTCCACTGCGGTGCCTTTCGGCAGCTTGCCCAGCGCCAGCTGCTGCGCAAAGCTCAGCACGGTGTAGTTGTTAAGCAGGACAAACATCTCCTGCGTATCGGTCGCACCGTAGGCGGGTACGGCCCCGTCAGCAATGGTTTTGCCGCTGCGCCACGCCGCTTTAAATTTGGCTACCTGATGCGCAGCCAGCGAGGTTGAAAGCTCTTCCAGCAGATCTTTGCGCGATTTTGCTTTCAGGATCTCGCCGCCATCCTGGTAGAGCAGCAGCGAACGCGGCATAACATACACAAAGTGCTGACATTCGCTCTCCCAGTTCGCCAGCAGCCAGGCGGCGCGTGGCGAGCGGGTCGCTTCCAGATGCCAGTTCAGCATGGTCAGTACCGCCTGCTTATGCACGCGCGCCATCTCGTTATCATCCGCAATGGAACCAAAGAGTACGGAGTCTCCCGCTGCATGGCCGGCAAGGTTGCCGTACGGGTCATACTGATAAGCGAAGCCGCCGCTCATGCCGTTGCCAAAGCCTTTGCCAAAGGTGCCGAGGTTAAGGATGGCGCCGTTGGTCATATATTCGCAGCAGAAATCGCCCACGCCTTCCACCACGGCGGTGGCGCCGGAGTTACGTACCGCGAAGCGATCGCCCGCCTGGCCCTGCACAAACAGCCGGCCACCGGTGGCACCAAATAGCGCAAAGTTGCCGATCAGCACGTTGCCGTCGCTATCCTGTGCGCCGCCGCCTGGTGACATCACCACCAGCTCACCGCCGCACTGACCTTTACCTACGCCATCGTTACAGGTGCCGTAGTGCTGCATCAGCATGCCGTCGTTACAGAACGCCCCGAATGATTGTCCGGCTGCGCCCTGGGTATGGATTTGCACCGTGCGCGGCGCCAGGTAGTGGCGCCCGCGATCGTCCTTCAGCACCGCCGGCAGCAGGAGGCGCTGCTCAGCCGGCAGCGTATGGTTCAGCAGGCGCTCAATATCGATAGCCAGCTGACCGCCAACGCTTTTATTGCGGTTATTCAGGGTGACACCGTTGCCCAGCGTAACCTCACGGCCTGCCTGCTCAACCAGCTGCGCCGTCACTTCCGTTACCCAGCCGTCGTCGAGCGTAAAATCTTTTTCCAGATAGACCGGATGCGCGATTTTCTGTTCCGGTACTACCGTCAGCATGGCGCGCAGATCGAGTTTGCCCACTTCCAGCGGATGATCCATCAGGTGCAGCAGATCGGCCCGGCCGCGCGCCTCGCGCAGAGAGCGCAGGCCGAGGCGGGCAAGAAACTCACGCACTTCCTGCGCCACGTTAATAAAATACTGCGCCAGCTGACGCGGATCGCCATCAAAGGCTTCGGCATTGGTGGTTAAGCCCGCCGGGCACTTCACATTGCAGTTTTTCGCCATCACGCACTTCAGCATCATCAGTGCCGTGGTACCAAACTCAAAGCTGTCGCCGCCCAGCAGCGCGGATTTAATCACATCGCTGCCGGTCTGCTGCGCGCCGGAGCAGCGGAGCTGTACTTTGTCACGCAGGCCATTAGCGCACAGCGCCTGATGGACTTCAGCGATACCGATTTCTGCCACGCGGCCGGTATATTTCAGGCTGGTTACCGATGCCGCACCGGTCCCGCCGGTGTTGCCCGCCACGTTAATGACGTCGGCGCCGGCTTTGGCTACGCCCACCGCAATGGTGCCGATACCTTCTGAAGAGACCAGTTTGACAATAACGCGCACGCGCGCGGCTTTGCAGTCGTGGATAAGCTGTGCCAGATCCTCAATAGAGTAGGTGTCATGGTGAGGCGGAGGCGACACCAGCTCCACACCCGGCGTGCCGCCGCGTGCCGCAGCAATCTCTACCGTGACTTTAGGCGCCGGCAGCTGACCGCCTTCACCAGGTTTTGCACCCTGGCCAATTTTGATCTCCAGCTCTTCCAGCATCGGATCGGCCAGGTAGGCCGCCCAGACGCCAAAACGTCCTGAGGCCAGCTGTTTAATGCGCGAGGCGCGGATCGTGCCGTGACGCGAATAGTGCTCGCCGCCTTCACCGCAGTTACTCATGCCGCCCACCATATTAGTGCCGTGCGCGACAGCTTCATGCGCAGGCGCAACCAGCGCTCCGTGGCTCATCGCGCCGGAGGCGAAGGTGCGGGTGATTTCGTGTGCCGGCTGAATCTCCTCCAGCGGCAGCGAAGGCTGCGCCGTGAAGATTTTTGCCAGATACTCTGCGGCTTTACCATAGGCGGTAATGCGCAGCACGCTCTCTTCCACACTGCTGCTTTCAATATCATCCCGGAAGCGGGTGCTGAGCGCACGCGCCAGCGCCGCCAGACGCTCCTGCTCCGGTTTCAGGCCGGCAATCGCGTCGATCAGGCGCAGGTCAAACTGGTTCAGGCTGCCCGCTACCGCCTGACACTGCAGGCCACGGATGGCGAAGCCATTGTTCACCAGCGAATAGCGGCCCAGCTTGCGGCCAAACTCCGCTTCACTGTCAACGTGGGTCAGATCGCAGGGCAGGGCAAGAATGTCACGCAGCGCTGCCGGACGGCGTTTGCGCTCGGCATGCATCAGGCTGGAGAACTGACGGTAATCCGGCGTAATGGCAAAGGTATCGATGACCGCATTCGGGATCCGTTCGAAGCTGCTCTCTTTAAATGCATCCGCTTTGATACCAAACGCGTTTTCCAGCCTGGCAAGCGTCATCAGTCGGATAAAGTTATCCTCTTCGCGCGCCTTATCGGCAAAGCGGATCGGCTGTTCAGTCATATCGATGAAGGTTCGCACGGCGATGGTGCCATAGGAGTGACCGGCACCTTCCGCACGCTCTTTGAACAGGCCAAGCAGCGGCACTTCCGCTTCACCCTGGATTTTCAGCGCGCTTTGATGCCAGTCCACTGCCATCTGGGCGATCGCCGGGAAGCCTGCGCCGCCCACCGGAGTTTTGATATTCGGGAAATATTTTTTCAGTACCGGATCTTCAGTATCGAGAAAATTAGGCTCAAAGAACTCACCGCAGCTGTAGCTCTCGACGGTGCAGAGGCCCACTTTACCCATGGTCTTCATCAGCGCTTTCTCAGCGGCTTTGGCATAGCGCCTGAACGCCTTGTTGCCCTCTTCACCTTCGCCAAATTTCTCTTCTGCGCGCATCTGTACGCCCAGCGGATAGACGGCGGAAGCACCGAAGCCCAGCGTGGCAGCGATATGGTGCGACGAGATGCTCTGACCGCTCTCCACGACCAGAGAGACATCCAGACGCAGCCCTTCCTGCACCAGACGCTGGTTAATGGCGGAGATCACCAGCAGCATCGGCATAGCGGCATGCGTGGTTGAGACATGACGATCGGTGATCACGGCAATGCCGCCCTGCGCACGGGCGAAATCCACCACCTGCTGAGCCAGATGGTCTATCGCTTTTTCCAGCGCGCTGGCGTTAGCGGCGCGGCTGACGATATCTTTACCGATCACTGGCTCATAAAGCATTTCAAAGCGCGCGTAAGGCGCCACGTTCTGCTCGCGCAGGCGCAGCATATCAAGGTGGGTCAGGATCGGACTGGGCACAATAATCTGCTGCCCTTTGCTGCGGCCAAGATGGGGTTTTGCGCCCAGCGCCACGCGCAGCGTCATGCCATCAGCTTCACGGATAGAGTCGAGCGGCGGGTTGGTCACCTGCGCAAAGCGCTGCGAAAAGTAGTGCGCCAGGCCGCCTTCATGATCGGAAAGGCCATTGATGGCGTTGCCGTAACCCATTGCGGAGATCTTCTCCGCACCGGTCTGCAGCATCGGATCCATCATGAACTTGAAGCTTTCCTGGTTGTAGTAGTAGGCGACAAAACGCTGGTAGGTTTTGAGATCGCCGCGATAGCGCAGCGGAGAGCCAAGCTTCTCGGCCGGAATTTCCGGCAGCTCATGCAGCTCGACGCGCGCCGCCTGCAGCAGAGCACGATAATCTTTTGCGGCCGCCAGTTTTTCCAGCGCTTCGGTCGTGGTATAGGCGCGCTTCTCTTTGTGATCGTAATAGAGCATACCGCCCGCTTCGATACGGCCGCGACGCAGCACGCTTTCTGGCGGAAAGGCAATCTGGCCCGCTTCGGACATGGCACCGATATAGTCGGCAGTTTCCACTGAACGCAGCGGACGCAGGCCCAGGCGATCCAGACGGGCACCGATGACCTCGCCGTTGCCGAAAATCAGCGCGGCCGGACCATCATTTTTCTCTTCATACAGCGAAAAGTACTCCAGCATCGCCCGCACGTCAGCGGAGAGTGAACTGTCGTTCTCCCACGCCGGGGGCATCATGGAGACCACGGCGGTGATCAGATCGAGGTCGTCTTCCATCAGGCGGCTGTGAATGCTCTGGTCAAGACGCGAGCTGTCAGACTGGCCTTTAGGGCGGACAATTTTTTTACCGCGCGCCAGCATCAGCGCCGCTTCAGCAATGCGGTTTTTACGATCGGTATTCAGCTCGCCGTTATGCGCCATCAGGCGGAACGGCTGTGCCATAGTGGTATGAGGATCGGTATTGGTCGAGAAGCGGGTATGGAAAAAGAGTCCGCGCACCTGGTGATCGCTGTCGGTGAGATCTTTGAAGTAAGGGATCACTTCATTCGAGTTCAGACGCGCTTTAAACACCTGCGTGCGGGAAGAGAGTGAGAGCGGATAGAGGCCGCCAAACTCACTTTCGGTGAACGCGCGCGCTTCGATATCCAGCAGCGCCCGGTAGATCTGACGTTCGAAGTCAGTCTGATTCGTCAGCGCAGGCGGAGCGGCAAACACCCACTGCACAATCGGCAGCTGAAACGCCACGGCGGCAGGGCGGGTTACGCTATTATCCAGCGGCATATCGCGCTTCAGCAGCACCGGGAAATTCCATGCGGCCAGCGTCTCTTCAACCAGACGTTCGGCATTGGCCCGCAGCGCGGCATCTTTCGGGATAAAAAAGTTGCCTACGCCAAACTGGCCAGCTTCCAGCGCCTGGCCGGTTAATTTACGAAAGAAGTTAAGCGAGAGATCGACGTTAACGCCGGCACCATCACCGACACCCTCTGCGGACATCCCGCCGCGATGCGGCACGGTGCAGAGTGCGCTGTGCGCCATCTGCAGAATGTCATGTGTCTGCTCGCCGTCCTTGCGGGTAATAAAACCTACACCACAGCTATCGCTGCCTGCGGCCGGGTCGTACAAACCATAGGAATGAGGTTTTTGCGTGGACATTGAGAGTCTCCTTAAACTGCTTTAGACATTGCCTGTTCTGTTTCAGGCACAGAGCGCTGACGCGTGCTGTTTCACTGGTTTTTTCCGCGCTGTACGCGGGCGTCGCCACACCGAGCAATGACTCTCAGGATCCGGGTATAACGTCCTTGATGAGTTGCTCTTTAATCCGGTCTCTAACGGGAGATAACTTGCATCCAGAGGGAGTCTTCTTGCTGCATAGATATGTCGAGACACAGTCCCGACTGGAAAGCATCCAGCGGAATTTCAACTTATCGGGAAAGCGCACAGAGGTCAAATAGAGAGCGCTGAGCCCTATATCTGCAGGAAAAATTGGTTAACCTGATGAATTTTAAGTTTTTTAACAGTAAATTTATGTCAATAAGCGCCGATTTAAACCCCTGCTAAGTGTGAGCCGTCTCACTATCTGCAGGCGGCGAAATTACTTTACCCTGCTGGCAGTGCTGTTTATAGCAGCATAAAATATCGTAGCAATGCCAGCCGGCATGTCATGTATCTGTTTTTCTTATGGCGTCTGTTTTGAATTAAATATAAGTCTGTATAAGTAAAACTAATCAGAAGGCAACTGAGTAAAACTGCGTTAAATGTGAATCAGTATGCAATGAGGAGGGGTGGCAATATACTGAGAAATCAGCTGCCACAGGCGAAAGAGAGCAATAAGGTCTGACGCTTAGCTGCGCGCAGACGGCCTTTCAGATTATTCACCTGTGCAAATTAGTCAAGTGCTTTACTCAGCGCGCGCCAGATAACGTTCAAGCCGGGCGCGGATGCACTATGATGGGGCGTCAGGCGGGCGCAATATCCCGGTCAGCCCGGGCAGACGCAGGCTAATTACGTTATGATGGCGCCATTCGTTCAGGGGATCTGCCATGAAACAAATTCGTCTGTTAGCTCAATATTATGTCGACCTGATGGTCAAACTCGGTCTGGTGCGCTTTTCACTGCTGCTGGCGTCGGCGCTGGTGGTGCTGGCGATGATTGTCCAGATGGCGGTCACTATGGTACTGCGCGGGCATGTGGAAAGTATCGACGTGGTGCGCTCGGTCTTCTTTGGTCTGCTGATTACGCCCTGGGCGGTCTATTTCCTGTCAGTCGTGGTCGATCAGCTGGAGGAGTCGCGTCAGCGGCTAACGAAGCTGGTTGATAAGCTGGAAGAGATGCGCACGCGCGATCTCGAGCTTAATCAGCAGATGAAACAGACCATCACGCAGCTGAATCAGGAGATCAGCGATCGCATCAGCGCAGAAGAGGCGCGTAAACAGGTGATGGATAAGCTGCGTGAAGAGATGGCGCGCCGCGAGCAGGCGCAGATTGAGCTGGAGCAGCAATCCTCTTTCCTGCGCTCATTTCTGGATGCATCGCCCGATCTGGTCTTTTACCGTAATATCGACAAACAGTTCTCCGGCTGCAACCGTGCCATGGAGTTGCTGACCGGCTTAAGTGAAAAACAGCTGATCGGACTGACGCCGCGCGATATTTATGATGATGAGGCCGCGACCAAGGTACTGGAAACAGACGAAAAGGTGTTTCGCCATAACGTATCGCTCACCTATGAGCAGTGGCTGCAGTATCCGGACGGGCGCAAAGCCTGTTTTGAAATCCGTAAGGTGCCCTATTACGATCGGGTGGGCAAACGCAGCGGCCTGATGGGCTTCGGACGCGATATTACGGAGCGTAAGCGCTATCAGGATGCGCTGGAGAACGCCAGCCGGGAGAAAACCACCTTTATTTCAACGATCAGTCACGAACTGCGTACGCCGCTGAACGGCATCGTGGGTCTGAGCCGTATCCTGCTGGATACCGAACTCAGCCAGGAGCAGCTGAAGTACCTGAAAACGATTCACGTCTCCGCTATCACGCTGGGCAATATCTTTAACGATGTTATCGAAGTGGACAAAATCGAGCGGCGCAAAGTTCAGCTGGATAACCAGCCGCTTGATTTCACCGGTTTTCTTGCCGATCTCGAAAACTTATCGGGCCTGCTGGCCCAGCCGAAAGACCTGAAATTTGTAATGCAGCCCGCGCTGCCGCTGCCGCATAAAATTCTGGCTGATGGCACCCGTTTACGGCAGATCCTGTGGAACCTGATTGGAAACGCCGTGAAATTCACCCGCGAGGGAGAGATTGTCGTGCGGGTCACATACAGCGCGAATGAAACGCTGCGCTTTGAAGTGCAGGATTCAGGTATGGGTATTCCGCAGGAGGAGCAGGACAAAATCTTTGCCATGTATTATCAGGTCAAAGATCAGCACGGCGGCAAGCCCGCGACCGGCACCGGTATCGGGCTGGCGGTGTCGCGTCGCCTGGCGCAGGCGATGGGCGGAGATATCACCGTCAGCAGCGCGCCGGGTAAAGGCTCCTGCTTCGTGGTTGAGATCAACGCGCCGCGCGTGGCTGACGAAGTGGAAGATACCGGCCTGGATGACAGCCTGCCGCTGCCGGCGCTGCACGTACTGCTGGTGGAGGATATTGAACTGAACGTAATTGTCGCCCGCTCGGTGCTGGAGAAGCTCGGCTGCAGCGTTGAGGTCGCCATGAACGGCCATGACGCGCTAAGCCTGTTTGATCCGCAGGAGTTTGACCTGGTGCTGCTGGATATACAGCTGCCGGATATGACCGGGCTGGACGTTGCGCGCGCTATCCATCAGCAGCATAAGGGCGTGCAGCTGCCGCCGCTGGTCGCGCTGACGGCCAACGTGCTTAAAGATAAAAAAGAGTATCTCGATGCCGGAATGGATGAAGTACTCAGTAAACCGCTGGCGGTACCGGCGCTGACGGCGGTGATCAAAAAATTCTGGGATTATCAGGGCGAGGCAGAAGAGACAGATATGCCTGTCGCGGATACGCAGTCGCGCATGCTGCTGGATGTGGCGATGCTGGAGCAGTATATCGAGCTGGTCGGGCCTGGCCTGATCACGCAGAGCCTGACGATGTTTGAGCAAATGATGCCTGGCTATCTTGATGTTCTCGATTCCAACATGATGGCGCGCGATCAGAAAGGCATTGCTGAAGAGGGGCACAAAATAAAAGGTGCCGCAGGATCGGTAGGTTTGCTGCATCTGCAGCAGCTGGCAAAACAGATTCAGTCACCGGAACTGCCGGCCTGGTGGGACAATGTGCAGGAGTGGATCGATGAACTGAAGCAGGAGTGGCGACAGGATGTTGCCGTGCTGCGTGAATGGGTTGCCGGGCGGGAAAATCAGAAGCGCTAAAAAAATGACCCCGGTCGAAACCGGGGTGCGCGAATACTGCGCCAACACCAGGGAAAAAGCGACTGCTGCTGTTATGGTTAATTGAAGTAAAAAGCAGCAGTCAGGTATTGGTTAACGTTACAAAATCACCTTAGCAAATTTGTCAGCCTGCGCGACAAGATTCATTAAATTGTGTGATGTTGAACAACGTTCCGCTACAGAAAACATTAATTTGACAACACTGTCAAGCGGGGAATCAATTTCCCCGCTGATTTGTTCGTTATTTAGTCAATATTTGCCGGTTTTGGCTGATTTTTAGCCGTCAGGATTGAGCGAAGCGGCGAAATGCCGGATGGCCCTCAGAAGACCGATTGTTGTCCGGTAAATCGTAATTATACTCTTGTTTTGTAACAAAAATAGCCGCACTGCATCACATTTATCCGAAACGTTTTGGAAAGCAGGCAGTTAAACTTCCAGATCGGTCATACTGAAAAACAGGCCGATCAGAGTGTAAAATTTGATTTACGGACAATTACCGGGGGATTGGGCTTTCTGGCAGCATAATATGTGTCTGAAACCGATCTCATAGCAGACAATAGTCAGGAAAGGCTAAGCTGCCTCCTGTGAATGTTAAGCTATATGAAAGTCTTATTAACATGATTATTAGTGCAGGTTAACTGCAGTCTGAAGTTTGCGTTGCGCGATTTTTATGCATGGAACCGATTCCTTAAAGATGGAAGTCATTGATGTTTCAGGGTATCAGCAGAAGAGCTACTGCTGGCCTGAACGCTTTTTCAGCTTCGGAAACCGACTGGCTGGATGCAGGCGGGTATAACAATGAGCACTGGACGCAATCATGACCAGAGTGATTAATTAATGCAGGGAAGGGATACAGGAAGACGTAATGAAAAAACACAGAGGAAAATGGGTCAGCCGTTTCAGGGCGCTGATGATTAAATGTCTGCTGGCATGGGCAGTACTCTGGATCGGGGGAATTGCCGTTTTCGCTTTTTTACCCGTGCCATTTTCCGCGGTTATGGCGGAACGTCAGGCAGGCGCCTGGTTGCACGGGGATATCGGTTATGTCGCGCATTCAGAGTGGGTCAGCATGGATAACATTTCTCCGTGGATGGCGCTGGCCGTGATTGCCGCCGAAGATCAGAAATTCCCTGAGCACTGGGGATTCGACGTCGGCGCTATTCAGCAGGTGCTCGACAGCAGCAGCGGCGAGCGCATGCGTGGCGCGTCAACGCTTTCTCAGCAGACCGCGAAAAATCTCTTTTTGTGGGACGGACGTAGCTGGCTGCGTAAAGGGCTGGAGGCGGGCATGACGGTTGGGATTGAAACCGTCTGGAGTAAACGTCGTATTCTGACGGTCTATCTTAATATTGCTGAGTTTGGTCCCGGTATTTTTGGCGCTGAGGCCGCAGCGCAGCACTATTTCCATAAGCCCGCCAGCCGCCTGACTATCGCAGAGGCTGCTCTGCTGGCCGCCGTATTGCCTAATCCGATCCGGTTTCGCGCGGATGCGCCTTCAGGCTATGTTCGCCAGCGTCAGCAGTGGATTATGCGTCAGATGCGCCAGCTGGGAGGGGAGGGGTTCCTGAATCGCTACCGTCTGCACTAAAACCTTTACTCTTCGTCAAAGCCCGATTCAAACAGCTCAATAACGGCGGCCAGCGCCGCGGTTTCCTGCGGTCCGCTGGCTTCAATTTCAATATGACCGCCTTTGGCTGAATCCAGCATCAGCAGTGCAATGACGCTGCTGGCCTCAGCCTCGGTACCCGCTTCATTGCGCAGCAGAACATCCGCGTCAAAACTCTGTACCAGCTCAAACAGCTTCATCGCCGGGCGCGCATGCATGCCCAGCTTGTTACGGATTTCCACAGTTTGCTTTACGGTCATGATTTACGCTTTTCCAGGGTGCGATGACGCGACTGCACGTTTTTACCGCGCGAGCGGAAATAGTCAGCCAGCTGCTCGGCAATATACACGGAACGATGTTTGCCACCGGTACAGCCGATCGCCACAGTAAGGTAGCTGCGGTTGTTGGTTTCCAGCATCGGCAGCCATAGCTCAAGATAGCTGCGCGTCTGGTAGATAAAATTGTGCACTTCGGTATGCCGATCCAGGAACGCCGCCACCGGTCGATCGAGGCCCGTCATCGGACGCAGCTTGGGATCCCAGTGCGGGTTAGGCAAAAAGCGTACGTCAAACACGTAGTCGGCATCAATCGGGATACCGTGTTTGAAACCGAACGACTCAAACACCATCGTGAGTTCGCGTTCGCGCTTGCCCAGCAGGCGGGTGCGCAGCATCTCAGCCAGCTCATGCACTGACATCTCTGAGGTATCAATAATCAGATCGGCACGCGAACGCAGCGGCTCCAGCAGATCGTTCTCTTCATCAATGGCGCTTTCCAGCGACAGGTTTTTGCTGGAGAGCGGATGCAGACGACGGGTGTCACTGTAGCGCCGGATCAGCGTATTGCGATCGGCATCCAGAAACAGCAGCTGAGGAGAGAAAGAGTCAGGCAGATTATTTAACGCCAGCTCAAATACTTCCTGCGACTCCGGCATGTTGCGTACATCAATACTTACCGCCGCCGAAATATTCCGCTCTGTCAGCGTATTCGCCAGCTCAGGCAGCAGGACTACCGGCAGATTGTCGACACAGTAAAAGCCCATATCCTCCAGGGCACGCAGCGCAACTGATTTACCTGAGCCTGATCGACCACTGACGATCATCAGCACCATCACAATTCTCCCCTGTTTTATCCGGCCCGCAGACCGGTAACGCTATGTACTGATTACGAATGCGCTTCCTGAGCTTCTGTGATAATGGCATAGAGCTCTTGATCACTCTGGGCCGCGCGCAGGCGACGGCAGACCGTTTTATCTGCCAGGCGTTTTGCGACCAGCGACAGGGTATGAAGGTGCGTCTTACACTGATCGGCAGGCACCAGCAGAGCGAACAGCAGATCGACCGGCTGATTATCCACTGCATCAAAAGCAATAGGCTGATCGAGGCTGATGAACACGCCCACCGCCCGCAGCGTATCCTCTTCCAGTTTGCCATGCGGAATAGCAATACCATTGCCAATGCCGGTACTGCCCATACGCTCGCGGGTCAGAATCGCTTCGAAAAGCGTCTGGTGCGGCAGATTGAGCTGCTTAGCTGCCAGTTCGCTGATAATCTCCAGCGCGCGTTTTTTACTCTGGCAGTGTACGCCGCTGCGGGTGCAGTCAGGCGTCAGAACCGAGCTCAATTCCAGTGTCAGATCGTTGTTCATCGTGGTTTCACTTGCGAGTTCACATAGCCACAGAGCTAAAGCTCTGCTGGCGCTTGCGCAGATGATAAAACGGGGCGCTTTTCTGCCCCATTTTTCCCTGAGCGCTGAACGGGTCAGCGCTCTGCAAACGTGAAGGTTAGTGTTTTTTCAGTTTGTCTTTGTGTTTGGTCAGCTGACGTGCCAGCTTATCAACCAGCCCGTCAATGGCCGCGTACATATCTTCCGCTTCCGCTGTGGCGTGCAGCTCACCGCCGTTAACGTGCAGAGTTGCCTCTGCAATCTGAGTCACTTTTTCCACTTTCAGAACAATATAAACCTGATTGATGCGATCGTAATAGTGTTCAAGTTTGCCAAATTTGCTGTTCACAAATTCGCGCAGCGGGTCAGTGATTTCGACATTCAGTCCGGTAAGGTTTAGCTGCATAGGTCTTCCTTCTCAGTTCGGTCAGACCAGCTGTTTACGCTGGTTTGATGGCGGTATAGATAAAGACTCGCGATACTTCGCAACCGTACGTCGCGCTACCATAATACCCTGTTCAGATAACATGGCGGTCAGTTTGCTGTCGCTCAAGGGTTTTGCGGGATTTTCTGCCGCGACCAGTTTTTTTACCAGCGCACGTATAGCCGTAGACGAGGCTTCGCCGCCGCCTTCCGTGCTGACATGGCTGGAGAAAAAATATTTCAGCTCAAAAATACCACGCGGACTGTGCAGATATTTTTGCGTGGTCACACGTGAAATGGTGGACTCGTGCATATCAACCTGTTGCGCAATATCTGCCAGCACCATCGGACGCATATACTCTTCGCCCTGCTCAAAAAACGCCTGCTGCTGCGCAACGATACAGCGGGTAACTTTGAGCAGAGTGTCATTACGACTCTCCAGACTTTTGATGAGCCAGCGCGCTTCCTGCAGATTATTGCGAATAAACTGGCTGTCGCTATCGCTGCGCGCTGAGCCGCCCATGGCGGCATAGTGCTGGTTGATTCGCAGACGCGGCAGGCTTTCAGCATTCAGTTCCACTATCCAGCGTGCGCCCGCTTTGCGCACCAGCACATCCGGAATAACATATTCCGGTTCACCCGTATTGATCGATTGTCCGGGGCGCGGATCGAGCGACTGTATCAACAGCATTGCCTCTTTCAGCACCTCTTCTTTCAGACGGGTCACCCGCATCAGGCTGCGGAAGTCGTGATTAGCCAGCAGATCGAGATGTTCACTGACAATCAGGCGCGCCTCTTTTAGCATAGGAGTGTCAGTCGCATATTGCGATAGCTGAACCAGCAGACAGTCGCGCAGATCGCGCGCGCCTACGCCAACCGGGTCAAACCGCTGGACGCGTTTGAGAACCGCCTCCACCTCATCCAGCGTCAGCTCATCGTCGCCAATACTGTCGCAAATTTCCTGCAGCGTAACGGTGAGATAACCGGTCGTGTCGATCGCATCAACAATGGATGTTGCAATAGCGCGATCGGTATCGGTAAACGGTGTCAGCTCCACCTGCCACATCAGGTAATCCTGCAGCGACTGCGTGGTTTCTCCCTGATACACCGGCAGTTCATCATCCTGATAATCTGTTCCGGTGCCGGAAGGGGTGCCGGCGGTATAAATTTCATCCCATGACGCATCCAGCGGCAGCTCGTCAGGCATCTCTTTCTGTTCCAGCGCCTCACGGGTATCTAACGTATCGCTTTCCTGCGTTTCGCGTGCGTCCACTTCATCATGAATATCGGTCTGCTCAAGCAGCGGATTGCTCTCCAGCGCCAGCTGGAGCTCCTGCTGGAGTTCAAGCGTAGAGAGCTGCAGCAGGCGAATGGCCTGTTGCAGCTGGGGGGTCATCGCCAGCTGTTGGCTGAACCTGAGTTGCAAACCTTGCTTCATAATCCGGCTTGAATGTCCTAAGCGAATATCGGGTTAATCGACACCTTATCAGAGTCTGAACTCTTCGCCCAAATAAACCCGCTTAACCTGCTCATCTGCCAGAATTTCATCCGGCGTGCCGTGTGCAATCAGATTGCCCTG
Source organism: Pantoea sp. M_9 (assembly GCF_008631385.1). Lineage (NCBI taxonomy): Bacteria > Pseudomonadati > Pseudomonadota > Gammaproteobacteria > Enterobacterales > Erwiniaceae > Pantoea > Pantoea sp. M_9. Next base: position 110,455 of record NZ_VWUF01000009.1, read on the forward strand.
GCTGACAATATAGGCGCGTTCGCAGACGGCCAGCGTTTCACGCACGTTATGGTCAGTGATCAGGACACCAAGGCCGCTGTCGCGCAAATGTTCGATGATCTTTTTGATATCGATAACGGAGATGGGGTCAACCCCGGCGAACGGCTCATCCAGCAGAATGAACTTTGGATTCGCTGCCAGCGCGCGGGCAATTTCAACGCGGCGACGTTCTCCCCCGGAGAGCGCCTGACCCAGGCTGTTACGCAGATGCTCAATATGGAACTCTTCCATCAGCTCATTGGCGCGATCCTGGCGCTGCTCTTCGGTCAGATCGTCGCGGATCTGCAGCACGCCCATCAGATTGTCATACACGCTCAGCCGCCGGAAAATAGAGGCTTCCTGCGGCAGATAGCCGATACCGCGACGCGCACGGGCGTGCAGCGGCAGGATGCTGATATCCTCATCATCGATAATAATGCGGCCCGCATCGCGCGGGACAATGCCGACCACCATATAAAATGTTGTGGTCTTACCGGCACCATTAGGACCCAGCAGTCCGACAATCTCGCCCGATTTAACCTGCAGGCTGACATCTTCCACTACGCGGCGGCCTTTATACGCTTTGGCCAGATTTTCAGCGACTAAAGTTGCCATCGGTCAGTTACTCTTTTTAGGGCTCGCAGCGGAACCGTTTTTATCCTGCAGCTGTGAAGGGACCAGCACCGTGGTGACGCGTTTGCTCTGACCCTGACTATAGGCCTGCATTTTCTGCTCTTTCACCAGATAGGTGATGCGATCGCCTTTGATGTTGCTGTCCTGCTGTTCAATGAAAGCACTACCGGTCAGCTCGACAAAATCGTTGGCCAGCTCATAGTGCAGCTTAGCGGCATGGCCTTTAACCGGCTTGCCGTTGTCCTGCATCTGATAAAACGTAGCCGGATTGCCATAGGCATCAACAATCGTTTTGTTGCTGTCGCCGCCGGGACGGGTCACCACGACTTTATCCGCTGTAATTTTAATCGTGCCCTGCGTGACAATAACATTGCCGGTAAAGGTCGCCACGTTGCCCTGCAGATCCAGCGCCTGATTAACGGAGTCGATATTGACCGGTTTTTCTGAGTCGCCGGTGACGGCCAGCGCGGGCAGGCTGCCAATCAGCAGCGATCCCAGCAGCAGCGCGTTAACGCTATTTTTGTTCATTTTGAATTTCATAAGAGGTTTTGACCTTTTCAAGCAATTCGGCATTTTTTGTCCGCAAATTGCCGCGCATCTTCATGCCCGTGGAGTTAAAACTGCGGCCAAATAGCGTCACCTGGTCGTCAGACATGACATCCTGGGTCACCAGATTGACCTGCGCGTTATCAGTGATAATGCGTTCCAGCTGAGAATCCTGCGTCAGCGTATGCACTTCAACGTGGCCATACAGATAAAGCATACGATCTTTCGTTAGCTTTGCTTTGTCCGCCCGTACTGACCAGGTTGGTACTTTGTTTTCATCAAAGGTTGTCATAACGGGACGATCAAACCAGCTGACTTCATCAGCTGAAAAATAGGTCACTTTATCGGAGACAAGCTTGTAGGCCAGTGCACCTGTTGGGTTGTATACCACGGTATTAGAGTTCGCGCTGGTGTAGGTTGGCTCCTGATCGTTTGAAGCCAACGGCGTGGTGCTCTCATCCTGATTCGTCAGGTTCCAGCCGATCAATATCAGCGCGACCAGAGCCAGAATCAGCGTTATCCAACGCCTGCTTTTACTCATACTGATTGCCCTCTGGCATCCTCAAATTTATTCTGCGCCAGTAATATCAGGTCGCATATTTCGCGCACCGCACCGCGTCCGCCGCCGATGCGTGTGACATAGTCTGCACGCGGCAGCAGGACCGGATGTGCATCCGCTACGGCAACACTCAGACCCGCCTGCGCCATGACCGGCCAGTCGATCAGATCGTCGCCAATATAGGCAACCTGCGTGCTGTCCAGTGACAGTTTATCCAGAAGTTCGCGCCACGCCAAAAGCTTATCTGATTGTCCCTGGTAAAGATGCGTAATGCCCAGCGTCTCACAGCGATCTTCCAGCAGCCTGGCGCGACGGCCGGTTATAATAGCGACTTCGATGCCGGAGGTCAGCAGGCAACGTATGCCGTAGCCATCCCGCACATTAAACGCTTTCAGCTCTTCACCGCTGTTTCCCATATAGATCAGGCCGTCTGACATGACGCCATCAACATCACAAATCAGCAGACGGATTTGCGCTGCCCGTGCCATGACTTCAGCTGGTACCGGACCATAGCAGGTGGCGACCAGCGCATTTTCAGCGTTCATTTATTATTCCTGTTCAGACTACGCCAGCGCGCAGCATGTCATGCATGTGGACGACGCCCAGCAGCCGATCTTCATCGGCTACCAGTACGGCAGTGATATTTTTATTTTGCATCAGATTCAGGGCCTCTACCGCCAGCATATTTGGCCGGACGCGGATGCCGCCACGCGTCATGACGTCCTGAATACGCGCTGACTGAAAATCGACGCCCATATCAAAAATACGGCGCAGATCGCCATCGGTAAAAATCCCTTCAATTTTCATTAAGTCATCGACGATCACCGTGAGGCCGAGGTTTTTGCGCGTGATCTCCAGCAGGGCATCACGCAGCGACGCCTCGCGCGTGACGTGCGGAATTTCATCGCCGCTGTGCATAATGTCGCTGACGTGCAGCAGCAGTTTGCGACCCAGCGCGCCGCCAGGGTGCGACAGCGCAAAATCCTCTGGCGTAAAACCGCGCGCTTCAAGCAGCGCCACCGCCAGCGCATCGCCCATCACCAGCGTTGCCGTGGTGCTGGACGTGGGCGCCAGTCCAAGCGGGCACGCTTCCTGCGGCACTTTCACACACAGGTGAACATCTGCCGCGCGGCCCATGGCGCTCTCCGGGCGGCTGGTCATACAGATCAGCTGCACTTTCTGTCGCTTCAGCACCGGGATCAGCGCCAGGATCTCTGCTGATTCGCCGCTGTTCGAGATGGCGATAACCACATCGCTGGCGCTCACCATGCCGAGGTCGCCATGGCTCGCCTCGCCCGGATGCACAAAAAAGGAGGCGGTGCCGGTGCTGGCAAAGGTCGCGGCCATTTTCTTACCGATATGTCCTGATTTGCCCATGCCCATCACCACGACTTTGCCCTGGCAGGCATAAAGCAGCTGGCAGGCGCGGCTGAAGTCGTCATTGATATACTGATCAAGCTGTTTAAGACCTTCACGTTCGATGCGCAGAACCTTTTTACCCGCCTGCTGAAAATCAAACTCTGCATGCTGCTGTGACATATCAGTGCATCCTTAATAGCCAGTAAGAAGGGTGGGGCTGAGCCACAGCCATAGCACCCAGAGAAGAAATCCGCTCAGTAACAGCGCGCCGGCTATCCGGCCGACGCGCCGCTTACGCAGCAGACAAAACAGGGCAAACAGTACGCTGACGCCGAGCATGACCCAGTAATCACGGCTAAACGCGAGCGGATTGACCTCGCCCGGATGAAACAGCGCGGGCAGGCCAAGAACAATCGCCAGGTTGAAAATGTTGGCGCCGATCAGATTACCAATCGCCATATCATCTTCACCTTTCAGCGCACCCGCGACAACCGTGGCCAGCTCCGGCAGACTGGTCCCTACCGCAATAAGCGTCAGTCCCATCACCAGCTCGCTTACGCCAAAGTAATCAGCAAAGACGGTGGCATTGTCGATAACCATACGGGTCGACATCGGCAATATAATCAGCGCGACCGCCAGCCAGAGAAAGGCTACCGTGTTACCCGCTTCATCGCGCGGCAGTTCTGCCAGCTGTTCCCGGGTGAGTGTATCGCTGTTGTCATGTCCGGCGCGGCGGGCAATGCGGATCACGATCAGCAGATAGAACAGCGCCATCAGCAACAGCGCCACACCATCCAGCCGGCTCAGGTAATTATCAAACAGCATAATGCCGCTCAGCAAAGAGACCAGCAGCAGCAGTGGAAGTTCGCGCCGAATCAAATTGGAGTGTACGGTTAAAGGATGAAGCAGCGCGGCGCCACCCAGAATTAACAGGATATTCGTAATGTTTGAGCCCAGCGCGGTGCCTACAGCCAAATCCATCTGTCCATGTTGCGCAGCTGAAAACGAAATAATCAGCTCCGGCAGCGATGTGCCGATACTGACTACCGTCATGCCAATAATCAGCGGCGGAATACCAAACGAGCGGCACAGAATGGCGACGCTGAAGACCAGTCGATCGGCCCCGTAAACCAGTAACAGCAATCCGATAAACAACAGGGCGGTAGCTACAAACATGAAAAATCCTTGATGGATACGGTGCCGGCGGACCCTGGCCGGCAAAAAAGCCTGAGATGCGGGGGAGTCAGCCGCTGATTTTGACTCTCTGAGCGACAAAAGTAAATTTAATGACCGTTTTCGCCACACTGAACCGGTAAGTTTCTGTAAAACTATCGTGAATTGCGGTTTACCAGGCTACCATCCACCCCATTTAGTACGCCCGACCCGCTTAACGAGGTAATAATGACTCAGCAGCAAACGAATCTGGTCGAGGTGCGCGGTGTGAGTTTCACCCGTGGCGATCGCACGATATTCGATGATATTTCACTTACGGTTCCGGCGGGCAAAGTGACCGCGATTATGGGACCTTCCGGTATCGGAAAAACTACGCTGTTACGCCTGATTGGCGGTCAGCTGCAGCCTGACCACGGCGAAATCTGGTTTCAGGGCCAGAATATTCCCGGCCTGTCACGGCGCAAGCTCTATGAAGCCCGCAAGAAAATGAGCATGCTGTTTCAGTCAGGCGCGCTCTTTACCGATCTCAACGTTTATGAAAACGTCGCCTGGCCGCTGCGCGAGCACACTCAGCTGCCGCCGGAACTGCTGCACAGCACGGTGATGATGAAGCTTGAAGCGGTCGGACTGCGCGGCGCGGCAAAACTTATGCCGGCAGAACTCTCCGGCGGGATGGCACGACGCGCTGCGCTGGCACGTGCCATTGCGCTGGAACCGGAACTCATCATGTTTGATGAGCCGTTTGTGGGGCAGGATCCAATAACCATGGGCGTGCTGGTCAAGCTGATTGATGAGCTGAACCACTCGCTCGGCGTGACCTGTATTGTGGTATCGCATGATGTGCCTGAAGTCCTGAGCATCGCCGATCACGCCTATATTGTTGCCGGGCAAAAAATCATTGCCGAAGGCAGCACCCGGCAGCTGAAGGAGAACGCCGATCCGCGCGTACGCCAGTTTATCGATGGGCATGCTGATGGTCCGGTGCCGTTTCGTTTCGCCGCCGGCGACTATCTTAGTGATTTGACCCGGACAGGGAGAGAGTAAACTCATGGTGTTACAGGCACTGGCGTCGTTCGGGCGTCGGGGAATAAACAGCTGTGCGACCTTTGGTCGGGCCGGTCTGATGCTGTTTCATGCGCTGGTGGGAAAACCCGCTTTTCGCCGCCATGCTCCATTGTTGATCAGGCAGCTTTACAGCGTTGGCGTACTCTCGCTGCTGATTATTGTGGTTTCTGGTCTGTTTATCGGCATGGTGCTGGGACTGCAGGGATATCTGGTGCTGACCACCTACAGCGCGGAGACCAGTCTTGGCATGCTGGTAGCGCTGTCGCTGCTGCGCGAGCTGGGGCCGGTTGTTACGGCGCTGCTGTTTGCCGGGCGAGCCGGCTCAGCGCTGACGGCAGAGATTGGCCTGATGAAAGCCACAGAGCAGCTCTCCAGTATGGAGATGATGGCGGTGGATCCGCTGCGCCGCGTGGTCTCGCCACGCTTCTGGGCGGGCTTTATCAGCATGCCGCTGTTAACGCTGATTTTTACGGCCGTCGGTATTGCCGGTGGTGCACTGGTTGGCGTTGGCTGGAAGGGTATCGATCCGGGCTTTTTCTGGTCCGCGATGCAAAGCGCGGTAGATTTTCATAATGATGTCCTTAACTGCCTGATCAAGAGCGCAGTTTTTGCCATTACGGTAACCTGGATTGCGCTGTTTAACGGCTACGATGCGATTCCGACATCGGAAGGTATCAGCCGGGCAACAACGCGTACCGTCGTACACGCTTCACTGGCGGTGCTTGGGCTTGATTTTGTGCTGACCGCACTGATGTTTGGGAACTGATGCAATGCAAAGCAAGAAAAATGAAATTTGGGTAGGGGTATTTATGCTGGCGGCGCTGGTGGCGCTGCTGTTTCTCAGTCTGCGCGTGGCCGATCTCAAATCGCTGGGCACCGAGCCCACGTGGAAGCTCTACGCCACCTTTGACAATATTGGCGGCCTGAAAATCAGTTCACCGGTGAAAATTGGCGGTGTCGTCATTGGCCGCGTAACGGATATTTCACTGGATGAGAAAAGCCTGTCACCGCGCGTGACCATGGATATCAGCGAACAGTATGCCGATAAAATCCCGGATACCAGTTCTCTGGCTATTCGTACGCAGGGTTTGCTGGGCGAACAGTTTCTGGCACTGAATCTGGGCTTTGACGATCCGGATCTCGGTTCAGCTATGCTGAAAGATGGCGGAACGTTGCGCGACACCAAATCTGCCCTGGTGCTTGAGGATCTGATTGGTCAGTTCCTGTATAAAAGCGGCGACGGCAGCAAAGAGAATCAGTCACAGGATGGCGAGCGTGCACCTGCGCCTGCCACAACGGAATAATCCAGAGAGGTAAAACACGATGTTGAAACGTTTTCTGATGGTTGCCCTGCTGGCAATCGCTCCCCTGGCTGCCACGGCAGCGGATACGAACCAGAGTAATCCGTACAAGCTGATGAACGAAGCCGCAGCCAAAACCTTCACCCGGCTGAAAAATGAGCAGCCGAAAATCAAGCAGGATCCTAACTATCTGCGTGACATTGTACGCCAGGAGCTGCTGCCCTATGTGCAGATCAAATATGCCGGCGCGCTGGTTTTAGGCCGCTACTATCGTGAAGCGACGCCGGCACAGCGCGACGCCTATTTTGCCGCATTCGGTGACTACCTGGCCCAGGCTTACGGGCAGGCGCTGGCGCTGTATCATGGTCAGACTTATCAGATTCAGCCAGAAAAACCGCTGGGCGATGCCAATATTGTGGCTATTCGCGTCACCATTGTTGATCCTAACGGCCGTCCGCCGGTGCGCCTCGATTTTCAGTGGCGTAAAAACAGCCAGAGCGGAAAATGGCAGGCTTACGATATGATTGCCGAAGGGATCAGTATGATCACCACCAAGCAGAATGAGTGGAGCGATCTGCTGCGCACTAAAGGCATCGATGGCCTGACTGCACAGCTGAAAACCTACGCGGCACAACCTATTACACTGGATAAACAGCAATAATGAGTGAATCGTTACGCTGGCAGCGCAGTACTGATACGCTGGTACTGAGCGGCAAGCTTGACCGGGATACGCTGCTGACACTATGGCAGCAGCGTGAAACGGTTATGCAGAATATAAACGTCATTGATGTCGCGGCGCTGGAACGGGTTGATTCGGCCGGGCTGGCGCTGCTGGTGCATCTGCGCGAGATGGTACGCGCGCAGGGAAGTACGCCGCTGTTCACGGGTGTGACAGATAAACTCCATTCTCTTATTACGCTTTATAATCTTCAGCAGATTATTGTTTCTGCGGAGAAAAGCGTCTGATCTGACGGCTGAAAAACCAGGCCCCTGATGCGTTCAGGGGCTTTTGCATATTTAAGACTCAGCCGCTTTCCTCTAAGATATCCGCCTTATTATTATCAAGTGAAGTTATAAACCATGGAAAATAGTGAAGTTCAGGCAGTCCTGATGCAGGCGCTGTCATTAGATGAAGTCCACGTGATGAGCAACGACGGCAGCCATTTCCAGGTAATCGCCGTGGGCGAAATGTTTGGTGAACTGAGCCGGGTAAAAAAACAGCAGGCTGTTTATGCGCCGCTGATGGAATACATTGCGGATAATCGCATTCATGCGGTTTCCATCAAGACTTATACCCCCGCTGAGTGGGCTCGCGACCGTAAACTTAACGGATTCTGAGTACCAGTCTGGTTGTTTTGTTGATAGATAATTGAGAGCCGTGTTAATGGACAAATTTCGTGTGCAAGGCCCCACCCGCTTAAGTGGTGAAGTGACCATTTCCGGCGCAAAAAATGCAGCGCTGCCGATTCTGTTTGCCGCGCTGCTGGCAGAAGAGCCGGTAGAAATTCAGAATGTCCCGCAGCTGCGTGATATTGATACCACCATGAAGCTGCTGAGCCTGCTGGGTGCACGCACAGAGCGTAACGGTTCGGTGCATGTTGATGCGCGCGAAGTTAACGTCTTCAGCGCTCCCTACGATCTGGTTAAAACGATGCGTGCTTCTATCTGGGCGCTCGGACCGCTGGTGGCACGATTTGGTCAGGGTCAGGTATCACTGCCGGGCGGCTGCGCGATTGGTGCCCGTCCGGTCGATCTGCATATCACCGGCCTGGAACAGCTCGGCGCGGAGATCAAGCTGGAAGAGGGCTATGTTAAAGCCTCGGTCAATGGTCGCCTGAAGGGCGCGCACATTGTTATGGATAAAGTCAGCGTCGGCGCGACCGTAACCATTATGAGTGCGGCAACGCTGGCAACCGGCACCACGGTAATCGAGAACGCGGCGCGCGAGCCGGAGATTGTTGATACGGCAAACTTCCTCAATACGCTGGGTGCCAAAATTTCTGGCGCAGGCACGGACAAAATTACGATTGAAGGTGTAGAACGTCTGGGTGGCGGTGTCTATCGCGTGCTGCCGGATCGTATCGAAACCGGCACCTTCCTTGTGGCTGCGGCTATCTCGCGTGGCAAAGTCATCTGCCGCAATGCACAGCCGGATACGCTGGATGCGGTGCTGGCGAAACTGCGCGACGCGGGTGCTGAAATTGAAACCGGTGATGACTGGATTAGCCTTGATATGCACGGCAAGCGGCCAAAAGCGGTGAATATCCGCACTGCACCGCATCCGGGTTTTCCAACCGATATGCAGGCGCAGTTCACTCTGCTGAACCTGCTGGCGGAAGGCACGGGCGTGATCACGGAAACCATCTTTGAAAACCGCTTTATGCACATCCCGGAACTGATCCGTATGGGTGCGCATGCGGAAATCGAGAGCAACACGGCGATTTGTCACGGTGTGGAAACGCTCTCGGGTGCACAGGTTATGGCGACCGATTTACGTGCTTCGGCGAGTCTGGTACTGGCAGGCTGTATTGCTGAAGGCACTACGGTTGTTGACCGGATTTACCATATCGATCGCGGCTATGAGCATATCGAAGATAAGCTCAAAGCGATGGGCGCGAACATCGAGCGTATCAGCGGCGAATAAGCCAGTCAGTATGACGAACCAGAACCAGTCACAGCAGCGTGGCTGGTTTTTTTTTNTGACCGGATTTACCATATCGATCGCGGCTATGAGCATATCGAAGATAAGCTCAAAGCGATGGGCGCGAACATCGAGCGTATCAGCGGCGAATAAGCCAGTCAGTATGACGAACCAGAACCAGTCACAGCAGCGTGGCTGGTTTTTTTTTCTTATTTTTTAGCCGGGATCTTTTTCAGACTATCGGGCGATCGGATCCGCTTTTTGCGATCCAGCAGAAGCAGGGTGTCAGGATCGTAGTAGCGGCTTGGCCAGATTTCTGCCGGATGCACCTCAAGCGCCATCGCGATAAGCCACTCACCTTTGGGCCAGGGACGAGACAGCGCATTGGCGAGCGTTGAAGAGCAAAGCCCTGACGCACGTGACAGAGCCGCCAGTGAAGTGCCACGTTTGCGTAGCGCTGCGATAATATCTGCAGGATGCCAATCCTCTTTCCTTGTCTGCATAACTTGTTCTCCATATCCATGTAATGCGTAATCGCTGCTGCAGCAGTGAAGGGTAAAACTGGAAATTAACGGCTCTATATAGCAAAAAGGTTCCATTAATTTCCAGTAATTGTTACACCCAGGTAGCAAAATCTGGCGGGTATTCGCAAAAAGCGTGCAAAATTATGCAAATGATGCAGGAAACGGCGGGGAATAAAAAACGGAGCCGGGCGGCTCCGTCGGAGATTAAAAGTCGCGCTGCACTGACATATGCGCCAGCGCTTCGAGCGCAGTACGCCACGGACTCTCAGGCAGCAGCTGTAACGCGGCGATCGCTTTATCCGCTTCTTCTTCAGCGCGTTTGCGCGTCCACTCCAGCGAACCTGTCTGCTGCATAGCGGCCAGCACCGGCTCCAGCAAATGGCGCCCGTTGCCTTCCTCAATCGCGCTGCGGATCATAGCGGCCTGCTCGGGTGTGCCATGATGCATAGCATGCAGCAGGGGCAGCGTCGGTTTCCCTTCGCTGAGATCGTCACCGGTATTTTTACCCAGCGTTTCGCCATCTGCGCTGTAGTCGAGCAGATCGTCAATTAACTGGAAAGCGGTGCCAAGGTAGCGACCATAATCCTGCAGCGCTTTCTCCTGAGCGGGCGAAGCCTCTGCCAGAATCGCGGAGGCCTGAGAAGCAGCTTCAAACAGACGCGCCGTTTTACTGTAGATGACGCGCATGTAGCTCTCTTCAGTGATGTCAGGATCGTTACAGTTCATCAGCTGCAGCACTTCGCCTTCGGCGATCACATTCACCGCTTCTGACATCAGCGCGAGGATCTTTAAGGATCCGAGGCTGGTCATCATCTGAAAAGCGCGCGTATAGATAAAATCACCCACCAGCACGCTGGCGGCATTACCAAACGCCGCATTCGCGGTCGCTTTGCCGCGCCGCATGTCAGACTCATCCACCACGTCATCATGCAGCAGCGTTGCCGTATGGATAAATTCAATCAGCGCTGCGTTAGTGACATGCAGCGAACCCTGATAGTTGAGCGCCCGCGCTGAAAGCACGGCAATCATCGGACGAATGCGTTTACCTCCGCCGCTGACAATGTAGTAGCCCAACTGGTTGATCAGTGAGACATCTGAATTCAGCTGGTCGAGGATGGTCTGGTTGACGGCCGCCATGTCCTGCGCGGTTAGTTCGTTAATTTGTTCTAGGTTCATTCGTCTGTTCAGCTTTGACTCGTTTTTTGCATGGTAGGCGCTTTTACCCAGCGTGAGTTCAGGTAATCTGTTACTGATTGTACTTGAAAATTCAGGATGAGAAACGGTTGCATTCACTCTGCGCTTTTTTTCTGCAGGAGAGTGCAAAGTGCGCTTGTTTTCTGCTGGATATTTGCGTAGAATTCGCGCCCTATTGTGAATATTATCGCGCCGCCTGATTACACAGAAAGGCAAGCGCAGAAGCGGAGTTTTATATGTACGCGGTTTTCCAAAGTGGTGGTAAACAACACCGAGTAAGCGAAGGTCAGACCGTTCGCCTGGAAAAGCTGGACATCGCAACCGGCGAAACCATTGAGTTCGACCAGGTTCTGATGATTGCAAATGGCGAAGACGTGAAAATCGGCGCGCCACTGGTTTCAGGCGGAATGATCAAGGCAGAAGTTGTTGCTCACGGTCGCGGCGAAAAAATTAAGATTGTTAAGTTTCGTCGTCGTAAACACTACCGTAAGCAAGCTGGTCACCGTCAGTGGTTCACTGATGTGAAAATCACGACGATCAGCGCGTAAGAGGAGATCTGACAAATGGCACATAAAAAGGCTGGTGGTTCGACCCGTAACGGTCGCGACTCCAACGCAAAACGTCTGGGTGTTAAGCGTTTCGGTGGTGAATCTGTTCTGGCAGGTAGCATCATCGTTCGTCAGCGTGGCACCAAGTTCCACGCCGGTACCAATGTAGGCTGTGGTCGTGACCACACCCTGTTTGCTACCACAGACGGCAAAGTTAAATTCGAAGTGAAAGGCCCGAACAACCGTAAATATATCAGCATCGTTGCTGAGTAAGGTTGTCGTGCTGCAGACGATAATCGTCTGAACACACGAAGGAAAGGCCCCGCAGCTTTGCGGGGCTTTTTACATTCTGCGGCCGGTTATCGAATCCCCGCTAACTGAGCTGCGCGGTTTGTTGTACACTTTCTGTACATATCATATTACCAAATTTGCATTATCCGCCGCCGGTCAGCACAGAAGACCCTGGCGGACCCGTCTGCCGCTCTCTGCAGCGACAGACGACAGTGTGACGGAGAAATAGAATGAAGTTTGTTGATGAAGCGACGATCCTTGTGGTCGCAGGCGATGGCGGCAACGGTTGCGTTAGCTTCCGCCGTGAGAAATATATTCCGAAAGGCGGCCCGGACGGCGGTGACGGCGGTGACGGCGGTGACGTCTATCTGCTGGCAGATGAAAACCTCAATACCCTGATCGATTATCGCTTTGAAAAAGCGTTCCGCGCTGAGCGCGGCCAGAATGGTCAGAGCCGCGACTGCACCGGCAAACGTGGTAAAGATGTCACCATCAAAGTGCCGGTCGGTACGCGCATAATCGATCAGGGCACCGGTGAAACGCTGGGCGATATGACGCGCCATGAGCAGAAGCTGATGGTAGCGAAAGGCGGCTGGCACGGTCTTGGCAACACGCGTTTTAAATCCTCGGTTAACCGCACGCCGCGCCAGAAAACCATGGGTACCCCAGGCGAGAAACGCGATCTGCAGCTGGAGCTGATGCTGCTGGCCGATGTCGGCATGCTGGGTCTGCCGAATGCGGGTAAATCGACCTTTATTCGCGCCGTCTCTGCAGCGAAGCCAAAAGTGGCGGACTATCCGTTTACCACGCTGGTTCCCAGCCTGGGCGTTGTGCGCATGGACAGTGAAAAAAGCTTTGTCGTGGCAGATATCCCGGGGCTGATTGAAGGCGCAGCGGAAGGTGCCGGACTGGGCATTCGCTTTCTGAAGCATCTTGAGCGCTGTCGCGTTCTGCTGCACCTGATCGACATTGCGCCTATCGACGAGACCGATCCAGTTGAAAACGCCCGCATCATTCTTGGCGAGCTGGAAAAATATAGCGATAAGCTCTATCAGAAGCCGCGCTGGCTGGTGTTTAACAAAACTGACCTGCTGAGTCAGGAAGAGGCTGAGAGCCGTGCTAAAGCGATTGCAGAGGCACTCGGCTGGGATGAAAAATATTACCTTATCTCTGCCGCCAGCCGTACCGGCGTTAATGAACTCTGCTGGGATGTGATGAGCTTTATCATCGCTAATCCTAAAGAAGCGGAACAGGAAGAGAAGCAGCCTGAGAAGGTCGCGTTCATGTGGGATGATTACCATCGTGAAGCGCTGGAAACCGCTCAGGAAGTGGAAGAAGATGATGACTGGGATGACGACTGGGATGATGAAGACGACGAAGGCGTCGAAATTATCTATCAGCGTTAATCACAGCTAAAAGCGGCCTTCGGGCCGCTTTTTTTATCTGAAAAGCAGCGGAGCCTTTAGCCATTGATCTGATATGGCAGCGTACAGCGGGCAATCAGTCCGCTGCGGTCTTCACGGTTTTCCAGCGTCAGCGTACCGCGGTGCATTTGCACGATACGCAGCACAATATTCAGACCCAGTCCGCTGCCGCCGTAGCGCTGATCGCGACGGCGAAAGGCCTGGGTTAACTCCTCTGCGGCTCCGGCATCAATACCCGGCCCTTCATCCCATACTTCTGCTGTTACCTGCTGCGCATCCCGGTATAGCTTAACCTGCACCTCGCTGTTTTCCGGGCTATAGCGCGAGGCGTTCTCCAGCAAATTGCGCAGCATCAGGCGCAACAGTACCGCTTCGCCCTGCTGCGGGATATCACTCCCCTCTGGCCAGCGCAGCCGCTGCTGACGCTGTAGCAGCAGCTCATCCATCTCTGGTTTCAGCGGCTGCATGATATCCTGCAGCCACCACAGCTGCTGATAGTGTCCGCCCGCCAGCGCCTGGCCGGCACGTGACAGCATGAGTAGCTGCTCTACGGTGTGCATCAGCTGATCGATGCGGCTAATCAGCATTTCACTCTGCGGCACCTGCTGCTGCTGCAGCAGTTCCAGATGCAGCCGCAGCCCGGCCAGTGGCGTACGCAGTTCATGGGCAGCATCGGCGGTAAAAAGCCGCTCCTGCTGCAGCGTATGGTCCAGACGGGAGAAGAGCTGGTTGATGGCGCCGGTAACCGCAACGATTTCATCCATATCTGCATACACTGGCAGGGGAGTGAGGTTGTCGGCGGAACGATGCGCCAGGCTATCCTGCAGCAGCTTAAGCGGGCGAATAATCCAGTTAATCGCCCAGAACGAGAGCAGCAGCGTCAGGCATACCATCACCAGTGAGGGCAGCAGCAGCGAAGCGATCGCTTCGCGGATCTCATTCTCGACCCGCTGATTGCGCGCCTGAGCCGAGAGCGTCTCATTAACAAGAAAGCTGATCTGCTCCCGGCTCTCATGCCAGAGCCAGATCACGCTCATGACCTGACAGATAAGCAGGATCAGCGCCAGCATAATCAGTAAGCGCTGCCGCATACTGTTCATTCGCGCAGTTCCAGCCGGTAGCCCACACCGCGCACCGTTTTAATCCGATCTTTTCCCAGCTTGCGGCGCAGATTATGAATGTGCACTTCCAGCGTGTTCGATCCGGGATCGTCGTTCCAGCTATAGAGATCCTGCTGCAGCGTTTCGCGATGCACATTTTGTCCGATACGCATCAGCAGGCGCGTCAGCAGCGCAAACTCTTTCGGCGTAATATCTACCGACTGATTTTCAAGCAGCACCTGCTGGGTGCTGAGATTGAGCGTCAGATCGCCCTGTTGCAGCTGGTTATCGCTGTGACCCTGATAGCGGCGGATCAGCGCCCGAACCCGCGCCTGCAGCTCTGCCAGTGCAAAAGGCTTGATCAGATAATCATCCGCGCCGGCATCCAGGCCCTCCACGCGATCCTCCAGCGCATCACGCGCCGTGAGGATCAGCACCGGGATCGCAACGCCCTCGCGCCGCCACTGGCGCAGCAGCGAAGCGCCGTCGCGATCCGGCAGGCCAAGATCCAGCACGATCAGCGTATACTGACCGCTGCGCAACAGCGCATTACTCTCTGCGGCGCTGCTGGCGCAATCTGTTGCATAGCCCTTAGCGCCCAGCGCCTGTGCCAGGCCCGACTGCAGCAGCGCATCATCTTCAACAATCAACAATTTCATTAGTTGTTTTTGTTAATGTCCGTGTAGAGGCGGCTTTCAAAGCGAACCAGCGGAATACGCCGCGTTTTCTGATTTTCCGGGGGTACGGCATAGCCTGACAGGAACTGCACAAAGGCGACGCGCGCACCGCTGGAGGTGGTGATAAACCCTGCCAGATTATAGACGCCCTGCAGAGAACCGGTTTTTGCTGAGACTTTGCCATCGAGACCCGCTTCATGGAGACCGCCACGATACTGCAGCGTGCCGTCGTAGCCGGCCAGTGGCAGCATAGAGATATAGTTGAGCGTGGCGTCATTTTTGGCAATGTACTGCAGCACCTGCATCATTGTTTCCGGCGAGATCAAATCGTGACGCGACAGGCCGGAACCATCAACCTGAATGCTGTTGCCCATATCGATACCCGCTTTTTCGCGCAGAATACGACGCACGGCGTCAGAGGCGGCACGAAACGTACCCGGCACGTTAAAGTAGTGATGGCCGATAGTGCGGAACACGGTATCCGCAATCATGTTGTCCGACTTTTTCAGCATCATACGCAGTAGCGTATGCAGCGGCGCAGATTGGGTCGAGGCCAGCACGGTACCCGGCGACGTGACCTGCGTCTGGCGTACCAGATGACCGCTATAGTCGATATCAGCCGCACGCAGCATTCCTTTCAGGATTTCACCCGACCAGGCTGCATCATCCTGGACCGCAAAGGCGAGCGGCAGCGGTTCTGCCCGCTGGCGCATACAGCCTGTCAGCGTATAACGGTTAAGCTCACCAGGCACTACATCCAGCTCGCAATACTGACCTTCGCCGCTGTTAGGGGCAAGCGTCCGGACCTGGCTGAACATATGGGCCGGATAGTAAGACGCGATACGCACAAAGGCGGTTTCACCAGCAGTTTTGCCACTGTAAAGCGAAACCGAGAAGCAGTTTTTGTCGACAATCGCCGCGCCGGGGGGTGCGCTGAAGCACTGAGTCAGATCGTTCCAGGGCCAGCCGGGAGCCATATCGTGGCTGGCAAATACGGAGGTATCAATCACCAGGTTGCCTTTGATATGAGTGATACCCTGCTGCTTCAGCGCGGCGACCATATTGCGCAGATTCTGCCTGCTCAGCGTAGGATCGCCGCCAAAGCGGGCCACCAGATCGCCGTTCAGCGTGCCGTCGGTAATGGCCCCGCGAGTCTCAAGCGTGGTCTGAAAGCGGAAGTCGGGTCCCAGCTCCAGAAGTGCTGCCAGCGCCGTGATCACTTTCATGGTGCTGGCCGGTAGAGCCATCTGTTTTCCGTGATAGTCAATAATAGGGGTTGATGCGCCCACTTTCTGTACCATCAGCGCCAGGTTCGCGCCGTCAGGTAAATACTGCATGTATTCTTCAACGGGGGCCGCTTGTGCCTGCAGCATTACCGCGCAGGTTAATCCGGTAACAAGTCGTGAAAATCGCATAATCTCGCGGTAACTGACGGATGGGGCGTCAATACTACGTCCCCGGGCAGGGCAAAGTAAACGATGACCCACAGGGAACTCTGGGGTAAAATACGTATCAAAATGCAAAACCGATCCCTGACCCGGAAAGCTTTCCGGGTCAGGGTTCTTTTGCTTTTGAAAAGGGGCCGTGTGCCGCAGAAGCGATTATTCTGCTGTCACCAGTCAGGATGACACCGTTAACCAGGATAGAGACGAGGAGCCAAAATGAATCAGATTCCGATGACGTTACAAGGCGCTGAGAAGCTGCGTGAAGAGCTGAACGAACTGAAAACCGTAAAGCGTCCGCGCATCATCGCCTCCATCGCTGAAGCTCGTGAGCATGGCGACCTGAAAGAGAACGCCGAGTACCATGCTGCGCGTGAAGAGCAGGGGTTTTGCGAAGGGCGTATTCAGGAGATTGAAGCTAAACTTTCTAATGCGCAGGTGATCGACATCACATCTATGCCAAAAACCGGTCGCGTCATTTTCGGTGCCACGGTAACTGTGCTGAATGTAGATACTGACGAAGAGTTTACTTACCGCATTGTGGGTGACGATGAAGCAGATTTTAAACAAAATCTGATCTCGGTTAACTCGCCAATGGCGCGTGGTCTGGTGGGTAAAGAGGCCGATGACGTAGCCATCGTAAAAACGCCAGGCGGTGACGTGGAGTATGAAGTGCTGAAGGTTGAATATCTGTAAGCACCCGCTGCTGTCATGCCGGGCAGAATGTAAAGAAAGGAAAAAGGCCGCATGGCGGCCTTTTATCGCATGCGTGAGCGTGGCACTTTCTCTGCCCGCCGCGCCGCGCTTAGTATATAGCTTAACGAGGCAGCGTGATTTTGCGCTCCTGCGCCGGGCGGTACAGCACCAGCACGTTGCCGATAACCTGCACATTGCTGGCCTTGGTTTCACGCACAATGGCCTCGACGATCAGCTGCTTGGTTTCGCGATCTTCTGAGGCAATTTTCACCTTAATCAGTTCGTGATGGTCAAGCGCCTGTTCGATTTCGGCGAGCACGCCTTCAGTAAGGCCGTTGCCGCCCAGCATGACCACCGGCTTCAGTGGGTGGGCCAGGCCTTTCAGGTGCTGTTTTTGTTTGGTACTCAGATTCATCGTATTTTTTGCTTACTCAGGGATTGAAAACGGGTCATTCTACCGCCATCTCGGGTATATCGCCAAATCATCGCTACCCATTGCGCGCTGATTTATCGCTACGATGACGATTTAACTGGAAAAATTATGACGGGTAAAAAGCGTTCGGCCAGTTCCAGTCGCTGGCTTCAGGAACACTTTAGCGATAAATATGTGCTTCAGGCACAGAAAAAAGGGCTGCGTTCGCGCGCCTGGTTTAAACTTGATGAAATTCAGCAGGGTGACAAGCTGTTTAAACCCGGTATGACCGTGGTGGATTTAGGCGCGGCACCCGGCGGCTGGTCACAATATGTGGTACAGCAGATTGGCAACAGCGGGCGGGTGATTGCCTGCGACCTGCTGCCAATGGACCCGATTGTCGGCGTTGATTTTATGCAGGGTGACTTCCGTGACGAGGCCGTGCTGAAAGCGCTGCTTGAGCGGGTAGGGGACCAGAAAGTTCAGGTGGTGATGTCAGATATGGCACCCAACATGAGCGGTACGCCGGCTGTGGATATTCCTCGTTCGATGTATTTAGTTGAACTGGCGCTGGAAATGTGTCGGGATGTACTGGCTCCCGGCGGCAGTTTTGTTGTGAAAGTGTTTCAGGGAGATGGCTTCGATGAATACCTCCGGGAAATTCGCTCCCTATTTACGAAAGTGAAAATTCGTAAGCCAGACGCTTCGCGGTTACGTTCACGTGAAGTGTATATTGTGGCGACAGGGCGCAAACTGTAGGCCTGAATACCGGCGTCAAAGCAAGCTGAATAGTGCGTTTATCCCGGCCTGATTCTGAGTTTCAGGGTAAACCAGCAAATTCATCCATGCTGCGATTCCAGGCATGAAGGATATATAGTACCCTACGCTGTCTGTTAACACCGTTGTAATATGAGGTTAATCCCTTGAGTGACATGGCGAAAAACCTGATTCTCTGGTTAGTCATCGCGGTCGTGCTGATGTCAGTATTCCAGAGCTTTGGGCCCAGCGAGTCGAATGGCCGTAGGGTTGATTATTCAACCTTCCTGTCGGAAGTGAACCAGGATCAGGTCCGCGAGGCACGTATTAACGGGCGTGAAATTAACGTAACCAAAAAAGACAGTAATAAATATACCACCTACATTCCTGTCAACGATCCCAAGTTACTCGATAACCTGCTGACCAAAAACGTCAAAGTAGTGGGTGAACCGCCTGAAGAGCCAAGCCTGCTGGCTTCTATCTTCATTTCCTGGTTCCCGATGCTGCTGCTGATTGGCGTATGGATCTTCTTTATGCGTCAGATGCAGGGCGGCGGCGGTAAGGGCGCAATGTCCTTCGGCAAAAGCAAAGCCCGCATGCTGACGGAAGACCAGATCAAGACCACCTTTGCCGACGTCGCTGGCTGTGATGAAGCGAAAGAAGAGGTGGGTGAGCTGGTAGAGTATCTGCGTGAACCAAGCCGTTTCCAGAAGCTGGGCGGTAAAATACCGAAAGGCGTCCTGATGGTGGGCCCGCCGGGTACAGGTAAAACGCTACTGGCTAAAGCTATCGCCGGCGAAGCGAAAGTGCCTTTCTTCACTATCTCCGGTTCCGATTTCGTAGAAATGTTTGTCGGCGTGGGCGCATCCCGCGTGCGTGACATGTTCGAACAGGCGAAAAAAGCCGCGCCGTGCATCATCTTTATCGATGAGATCGATGCGGTGGGACGCCAGCGTGGTGCCGGTTTAGGCGGTGGTCACGATGAGCGCGAGCAGACGCTGAACCAGATGCTGGTTGAGATGGATGGTTTTGAAGGCAATGAAGGCATTATTGTTATTGCCGCAACCAACCGTCCGGATGTACTCGACCCTGCGCTGCTGCGCCCCGGCCGTTTTGACCGTCAGGTTGTCGTTGGCCTGCCGGACGTACGCGGTCGTGAACAGATCCTGAAAGTGCATATGCGCCGTGTGCCGCTGGCAACCGACATTGATGCGGCTATTATCGCACGCGGTACACCGGGCTTCTCGGGAGCTGACCTGGCAAACCTGGTCAACGAAGCCGCACTCTTTGCTGCCCGTGGCAACAAGCGCGTGGTGTCGATGGTCGAGTTTGAAAAAGCCAAAGACAAAATCATGATGGGTGCAGAACGTCGCTCCATGGTGATGACGGAAGCGCAGAAAGAGTCAACCGCTTACCATGAAGCCGGGCATGCGATTATCGGCCGTCTGGTGCCAGAACACGATCCGGTACATAAAGTCACGATCATTCCGCGCGGCCGTGCGCTGGGCGTGACGTTCTTCCTGCCGGAAGGTGATGCGATTAGCGCCAGTCGTCAGAAGCTGGAAAGTCAGATCTCCACGCTCTATGGCGGTCGTCTGGCTGAAGAGATCATCTACGGCGCAGAACATGTCTCTACCGGTGCGTCTAACGACATCAAAGTGGCGACCAATCTGGCACGTAACATGGTGACGCAGTGGGGCTTCTCAGAGAAGCTCGGCCCGCTGCTCTATGCGGAAGAAGAGGGTGAAGTGTTCCTTGGCCGTTCCGTAGCAAAAGCCAAGCATATGTCAGATGAGACCGCGCGCATCATCGACCAGGAAGTTAAACACCTGATCGACAGCAACTACCAGCGTGCACGTCGTATTCTGGGCGAGAACATGGATATTCTTCACGCGATGAAAGATGCGCTGATGAAGTATGAAACCATCGACGCTCCGCAGATTGATGACCTGATGGCGCGCCGCGATGTGCGACCGCCAGCTGGCTGGGAAGATCCGGGCAGCAACAACTCTGACAGCAACGGTACGCCAAAGGCGCCACGTCCGGTTGATGAACCGCGTACGCCGAATCCGGGTAATACCATGTCTGAGCAGTTCAATAAATAAGAGGCCATCACCTCAGCAAAAACCCCGGCCAGTCCGGGGTTTTTTACATTTACCGTTTGACCACTTCAGGACCATACCTGTCATGAAACTCCACGCGCGTGATTCCTTTCTCGATCTCTCCTTTCCCCACGTAATGGGTATTCTGAACGTGACGCCCGACTCCTTTTCTGACGGCGGTGCGCATAACTCTCTGGTAAACGCGCTGACGCATACCAATGAGATGGTAAATGCCGGCGCGACAATCATCGATGTCGGCGGCGAGTCGACCCGGCCCGGAGCGGACGAGGTCAGCGTTGAGGAGGAGCTGGAGCGGGTTATCCCGGTCGTGGAGGCTATTGCACAGCGGTTTGAAGTCTGGATCTCAGTAGATACCTCAAAGCCTGAGGTCATCCGCGAAGCAGCGAGAGCGGGTGCTCACATCATCAATGATATCCGCTCGCTTTCAGAGCCTGGCGCGCTCGGCGCGGCGGCAGAGAGCAGTTTGCCGGTTTGTCTGATGCATATGCAGGGTGAACCCCGTACCATGCAGCAGACACCCACGTATAACAATGTAATCAGCGAAGTGGATGCTTACTTCGCTGCGCAGATTGCACGCTGTGAGGCGGCGGGTATCAAAAAAGCGCAACTGCTGCTCGACCCGGGCTTTGGTTTCGGTAAGAATCTCAGCCATAACTATGAGCTGCTGGCCCACCTGAGCCATTTTCACCATTACGGCTTACCGTTGCTGGTGGGAATGTCGCGTAAGTCAATGATTGGTCAGCTGCTTAATGTCGGCCCGGCACAGCGTCTTACCGGCAGCCTGAGCTGCGCAGTCATTGCTGCGATGCAGGGCGCGCAGATTATTCGCGTGCATGATGTGAAAGAGACAGTTGAAGCGATGCGCATCGTGGAAGCGACCCAGAGAGCAAAAGGATAACAGGCATGAGTGAGCGTAAATATTTTGGTACAGATGGCATTCGCGGCAAAGTAGGGGAAGCGCCGATCACGCCCGATTTTGTACTGAAGCTGGGGTTTGCCGCAGGCAAAGTGCTGGCGCGTTCAGGTTCAAGAAAAGTACTGATTGGCAAAGACACGCGCATTTCCGGCTATATGCTGGAGTCGGCGCTCGAAGCGGGGTTGGCAGCAGCAGGCCTCTCGGCAGCGTTTACCGGACCGATGCCAACCCCGGCCATCGCCTACCTGACGCGAACGTTTCGTGCGGAAGCGGGGATCGTGATTTCCGCCTCTCACAATCCGTTTGATGATAACGGCATTAAATTTTTCTCAGCCGAAGGCACCAAGCTGCCGGATGATGTGGAAGAAGCGATTGAGCGCGAGCTGGAAAAACCGCTGACCTGCGTGGAGTCTGCCGAACTGGGGCGTGCCAGCCGTATCGTGGATGCTGCCGGCCGCTATATCGAATTCTGTAAAGGCACTTTCCCCGGCGAGCTGAGTCTCAACGGTCTGAAAATTGTGGTCGATTGCGCCAATGGTGCCACCTATCACATCGCCCCTAACGTGCTGCGTGAGCTGGGTGCGCAGGTCATCGCGATTGGCGTGCAGCCGGACGGCATGAACATCAATAAGGAGTGCGGGGCAACCGACCTGCGTCAGCTGCAGCAGCGCGTCCTGGAAGAGCAGGCCAACCTTGGTCTCGCCTATGACGGAGATGGCGATCGCATCATGATGGTGGATCATCTGGGACAGAAAGTGGATGGCGACCAGATCCTCTACATCATTGCGCGCGAAGCGCTGCGTCAGGGGCAGCTACGCGGTGGCGTGGTCGGGACGCTGATGAGTAACATGGGGCTGGAGCTGGCCCTGAAACAGCTGGGCATTCCGTTCACCCGTGCCAAAGTGGGCGACCGCTACGTACTGGAAAAGATGCAGGAGAAAGGCTGGCGCATGGGAGCTGAGAACTCCGGGCACGTTATTCTGCTGGATAAAATCAGTACCGGCGATGGAATTGTAGCAAGTTTGCAAGTGCTTACTGCCATAGTGCGTAACCACATGAGTCTGCACGATCTGTGCAGCGGCATGAAAATGCTGCCGCAAATCCTGGTTAACGTGCGCTTTACCGGCAGCCACGACCCGCTGGAGAGTGAAAGCGTTAAAGCTGCGGCTGCCGAAGCGGAGCAGGCGCTGGCAGGACGCGGGCGGGTACTGCTGCGTAAATCAGGTACAGAGCCGCTGATCCGCGTGATGGTGGAAGGCGAAGATGAAGCGCAGGTAAGCGCGCTGGCGCATAATATTGCCGCCGCGGTAAAAGCAGTTTAAACCCGACCAGGCGGCAGGCGGTGTGCCTTTTCGCCTGGTAAATCATCATGCTGGCGCTTTTTTCTGCAATTGAATTTTATGGCTAAAATTGCGCTTGCAGAGCCAGGCGCCTTTGGTTAGTATTCACACCCGCTTCTGATGGGTAATGACGAGACTACCCGTCTGTATTGGTTGAAGCTTTAACTGTGCGGTTACGCGCAAGGAAACAGGTTGATTATGTACGAAGCTCTGTTAGTTGTTTTCCTTATTGTGGCGATTGGCCTGGTTGGTCTGATCATGCTGCAGCAAGGCAAAGGCGCTGATATGGGAGCCTCATTTGGTGCAGGCGCTTCCGGTACGCTGTTTGGTTCAAACGGGTCAGGTAACTTTATGACACGTATGACCGCGATACTGGCTTCCCTGTTCTTCATTATCAGTCTGATTCTGGGTAACCTGAACAGCAATAAGACTTCCAAAGGAAGCGAGTGGGAAAACCTCACTGCGCCAGCTCAGTCTGAACAGCAGACTCAGCCAGCTAAACCGGCAACCCCGGGCAATGATATCCCGCAGTAAGCAGTAAATCGTCAACGCTTAAGCGACTATACTATCGTCGCAGTCAGTGCAGTACCGAGGTGGTGAAATTGGTAGACACGCTACCTTGAGGTGGTAGTGCTCGAAAGGGCTTACGGGTTCAAGTCCCGTCCTCGGTACCAATTCTCAGTAAAACTTGCTATTTTCGCAAGATCGGCGTAATATTCGCCACGTTTTCGGACGCGGGGTGGAGCAGCCTGGTAGCTCGTCGGGCTCATAACCCGAAGGTCGTCGGTTCAAATCCGGCCCCCGCAACCACTTTCCCTTAGAGTTCTTTTTCAAATATACTGTATGCATCGACGGACGCACTATCAGTGAGTTTTTGAAAAAAATTCTTCTGGATTGTGCGCCGAAGCCGCGCTGCGGCATACAGGGTCCAGTCATAAAAAGCCCCGATTTTTCGGGGTTTTTTGTTATCAGGAAATCGTAACACTGGGCTTTAGGCCCTTTTTTTATGTCTTGGGGGTGGGCTTGTCCACATTAGAGCAAAAATTGACAGAGTTGATCTCTGCTCCGGTAGAAGCGCTTGGCTACGAACTGGTCGGTATTGAATTCGTTCGTGGTCGCACATCAACCTTGCGCATCTATATTGATAGCGAAGAGGGTATCAATGTTGATGATTGCGCCGATGTTAGCCACCAGGTGAGCGCTGTGATGGATGTGGAAGATCCGATTACGGTGGCTTACAACCTTGAAGTTTCCTCGCCGGGTCTCGATCGTCCACTCTTCACTGCAGAACACTATGCGCGCTTTGCGGGTGAGGAAGTCAGCCTGGTCCTGCGGATGGCGGTACAGAACCGTCGCAAATGGCAGGGCATCATCAAGTCGGTGGAAGGCGAGATGATCACAGTGACCGTCGAGGGCAACGATGAAGTGTTCGCACTGAGCAATATTCAGAAAGCGAACCTGGTCCCCCACTTTTAAAAGTCCGGATTGAGGCTAACCAGGATGAATAAAGAAATCTTAGCTGTAGTAGAAGCCGTTTCTAATGAAAAAGCTCTGCCGCGTGAGAAAATCTTCGAAGCGCTGGAGAGCGCTTTGGCCACTGCGACCAAAAAGAAGTATGAGCAGGAGATCGACGTGCGCGTCAGTATTGATCGTCGCAGCGGCGATTTCGACACGTTCCGTCGTTGGGTAATCGTTGATGAAGTTACTCAGCCTACGCGTGAAATCACGCTGGACGCCGCTCGCTTCGAAGATGAAGCGCTCAATCTGGGCGATTACGTTGAAGATCAGATTGAATCTGTCACCTTTGACCGTATCACCACACAGACTGCGAAGCAGGTTATTGTTCAGAAAGTACGCGAAGCTGAACGCGCAATGGTTGTGGATCAGTTCCGCGAGCAGCAAGGCGACATCATCACCGGCCAGGTGAAGAAAGTGAATCGCGACAACATCACGCTGGACCTGGGCAGCAACGCCGAGGCGGTGATCGTACGTGAAGATATGCTGCCGCGTGAGAACTTCCGTCCGGGCGACCGTATTCGCGGCGTGCTGTATGCCGTGCGTCCTGAAGCGCGTGGTGCTCAGCTGTTTGTTACCCGTTCCAAACCGGAAATGCTGATCGAACTGTTCCGCATCGAGGTGCCGGAAATTGGTGAAGAAGTTATCGAAATTAAAGCGGCTGCCCGCGATCCGGGATCACGCGCTAAAATTGCGGTAAAAACCAACGATAAACGTATCGATCCGGTAGGTGCCTGCGTCGGTATGCGCGGCGCACGCGTGCAGGCTGTTTCCAGTGAACTGGGCGGCGAGCGTATCGATATCGTGCTGTGGGATGATAATCCGGCACAGTTTGTAATTAACGCCATGGCGCCTGCCGATGTGGCGTCAATCGTGGTGGATGAAGATAATCACACCATGGATATCGCTGTCGAGGCCGGTAATCTGGCTCAGGCGATCGGCCGTAATGGCCAAAACGTGCGTCTGGCTTCCCAGCTGAGCGGCTGGGAGCTGAACGTGATGACCGTCGACGATCTGCAGGCTAAGCATCAGGCTGAAGCTCACGCAGCAATCGATATGTTCACGAAACATCTCGACATCGACGAAGAGTTCGCCACCATACTGGTGGAAGAGGGCTTCTCTTCGCTGGAAGAACTGGCCTATGTGCCAATGAACGAGCTGCTGGAAATTGACGGCCTCGACGAAGAGACCATTGAAGCCCTGCGTGAACGAGCCAAAAATGCGTTAACCACCCTGGCATTAGCGAAAGAAGAAAGCCTTGGTAATCAGGAGCCCGCTGAGGACTTGCTGAATCTTGAAGGCCTGGATCGTGCGCTGGCCTATCGCCTGGCGTCAAAAGGCGTTTGCACGCTGGAAGATCTCGCTGAGCAAGGTGTTGACGATCTGACAGATATTGAAGGGCTGGATGATGAGAAGGCCGGTGCGCTGATTATGGCTGCACGTAATATCTGCTGGTTCGGCGATGACGCGTAATAACAGGAAGGAACAGCATGACAGATGTAACCGTAAAATCGCTGGCCGCCGAAATTCAGACCCCGGTCGATCGCCTGGTACAGCAATTTGCTGATGCGGGGATCCCTAAGTCTGAAAACGACGCGGTGTCCCAGCAAGAGAAAGAGACCTTACTGTCCCACCTGAACCGTGAGCACGGTCAAACCAGTTCAGGTAAACTGACGTTGCAGCGCAAAACGCGCAGCACCTTGAATATTCCGGGCACCGGGGGTAAAAGTAAATCGGTGCAAATTGAAGTTCGCAAAAAGCGCACATATGTGAAGGGTGATGCAGAGGCTGAGCAGCAGGCTCAGGCGGAAGCGGAAGCTGAGGCACAGCGCGTAGCGGAAGAGCAGGCGCGTCGCGAGGCGGAAGAACAAGCCCGTCGCGAGGCTGAATTAAAAGCGCAACGTGAAGCCGAAGATAAAGCCAGGCGCGAAGCCGCTGACAAGGCTAAGCGTGAAGCAGCGGAAAAAGATAAAGTGACAAACCAACCTACCGATGAAGTGACCAAGGCTGCGCAGTCTGATAAAGCCCGTCGCGAAGCTGAAGCGGCTGAACTGAAGCGTAAAGCTGAAGAGGAAGCCCGTCGTAAGCTCGAAGAGAGTGCACGCCGCGTAGCGGAAGAAGCACGCCGCCTGGCAGAAGAGAAAGGCGCTGAGTGGGACAAACCTGAGGAAGAAGATAAAGGTGACTATCACGTCACAACTTCAACTCATGCCCGTCAGGCAGAAGACGAAAACGATCGTCAGGTTGAAGCGGGTCGTGCACGTGCACGCACCACTGCTAAAGCCACGCGTCCTGCCAAAAAAGGCAACAAGCACTCCGAAGCTAAAACCGATCGTGAAGAAGCGCGTGCGCAGGTTCGCGGCGGTAAAGGCGGTAAGCATCGCAAACCTAGCGCACTGCAGCAGGGCTTTAACAAGCCAGCGCAGGCCGTTAACCGCGACGTGATTATCGGCGAAACCATCACCGTAGCTGAACTGGCGAACAAGATGGCAGTGAAAGGTTCACTGGTCATTAAAGCGATGATGAAGATGGGCGCAATGGCGACTATCAACCAGGTTATCGACCAGGAAACAGCACAGCTGGTCGCGGAAGAGATGGGTCATAAAGTGATCCTGCGCCGCGAGAACGAGCTGGAAGAAGCGGTAATGGACGATCGTGATACTGATGCAGCGCAGGAGAGCCGTGCGCCGGTCGTGACCATCATGGGTCACGTTGACCACGGTAAAACCTCCCTGCTGGATTACATCCGCTCAACGAAAGTCGCCTCTGGCGAAGCGGGGGGTATTACCCAGCACATCGGTGCCTATCACGTTGAAACCGAAAACGGCATGGTCACCTTCCTGGATACCCCGGGACACGCCGCGTTTACCGCTATGCGTGCTCGCGGTGCGCAGGCAACGGATATCGTTATCCTGGTCGTAGCTGCGGATGATGGCGTGATGCCACAGACCGTCGAAGCGATTCAACACGCAAAAGCGGCCGGTGTACCGGTTGTGGTTGCAGTGAACAAGTGCGACAAACCAGAAGCCGATCCGGATCGCGTGAAAAACGAGCTGACTCAGTACGGCATCATTCCGGAAGAGTGGGGCGGCGAAAACATGTTCGTCAACGTTTCTGCGAAAGCCGGTACCGGTATTGACGATCTGCTGAACGCCATTCTGCTGCAGGCGGAAGTGCTTGAGCTGACCGCTATTCGTGAAGGTATGGCGAGCGGTGTGGTTATCGAATCCTTCCTGGATAAAGGTCGTGGTCCGGTCGCTACCGTACTGGTACGTGAAGGTACGCTGAACAAAGGCGATATCGTACTGTGTGGCTTCGAGTATGGCCGCGTACGTGCGATGCGTGACGAACTGGGACGCGAAGTACAGGAAGCAGGCCCATCAATTCCGGTTGAGATCCTGGGTCTTTCTGGCGTGCCGGCAGCGGGTGATGAAGCGACCGTGGTCCGTGACGAGAAGAAAGCGCGTGAAGTTGCTCTCTATCGCCAGGGTAAATTCCGCGAAGTGAAACTGGCGCGTCAGCAGAAGTCGAAGCTGGAAAACATGTTTGCGAACATGACTGAAGGCGAAGTCTCTGAGCTGAACATCGTTCTGAAATCTGACGTACAGGGCTCGGTAGAAGCGATCTCCGATTCGCTGCTGAAACTCTCCACCGACGAAGTGAAGGTGAAGATTATCGGTTCTGGCGTGGGTGGTATCACCGAAACCGACGCTACGCTGGCGGCCGCTTCCAATGCGATCATCCTCGGCTTTAACGTCCGTGCTGACGCTTCTGCGCGTCGCGTGATTGATGCTGAAAACGTCGACCTGCGTTACTACTCCGTCATCTATAATCTGATTGACGAAGTAAAAGCTGCGATGAGCGGTATGCTGGCGCCGGAATTCAAACAGCAGATCATCGGTCTGGCCGAAGTACGTGATGTGTTTAAATCACCGAAATTTGGCGCGATCGCGGGCTGTATGGTTACCGAAGGCAACATCAAGCGTCACAACCCAATCCGTGTCCTGCGCGACAACGTGGTTATCTATGAAGGCGAGCTGGAATCCCTGCGTCGCTTCAAAGATGACGTCAACGAAGTGCGTAACGGCATGGAGTGTGGTATCGGTGTGAAGAACTACAACGACGTTCGCGTTGGCGATATGATCGAAGTGTTCGAAGTCATTGAAATTAAACGCACCATCGCATAATTCACTTATCGATGTACTGCAATTTGGGAGGCCACTGGCCTCCCGAATTATTTGGGAGATATCATTATGGCGAAAGAATTTGGTCGCCCGCAGCGGGTTTCTCAGGAGCTGCAAAAAGAGATCGCGATTATTCTGCAGCGTGAAATCAAAGATCCGCGTCTGGGTATGATGGTGACGGTCTCTGGCGTTGAAGTGTCGCGCGATCTGGCCTATGCCAAAGTATTTGTGACCTTCCTGAACGATCAGGATGAAGAAGCGGTAAAAAATGGTCTGAAAGCGCTGAAAGAGGCGTCAGGCTACATCCGTATTCTGCTGGGTAAAGCGATGCGTCTGCGCATTGTGCCGGAGCTGACCTTCTTCTATGACAACTCACTGATTGAAGGGATGCGCATGTCAAATCTGGTCTCTAACGTGATCAGAAACGATGCAGAACGGCGCGGTGAAACCCCGGCGGAAGATGACAAGGAGGACTGATGAGTCGTCCTCGTCGTCGCGGCCGCGACGTACACGGTGTCTTCCTGCTGGATAAACATCAGGGCGCGTCGTCCAATGATGTGCTGCAAAAAGTTAAGCGCCTGTTTAATGCTAACAAAGCGGGTCATACCGGGGCGCTGGATCCCCTTGCCACCGGTATGCTGCCGATTTGTCTGGGCGAGGCCACCAAGTTTTCGCAGTATCTGCTCGACTCTGATAAGCGCTATCGCGTTATCGCCCGGCTGGGCGAACGTACCGATACCTCAGACGCAGATGGCAACATTGTGGAAACCCGTCCGGTGACCTTCAGCCAGCCTGAGCTGGATGCGGCGCTGGAGAGTTTTCGCGGTGATACGATGCAGGTGCCGACCATGTTCTCGGCGCTGAAATATCAGGGTCGCAAGCTCTATGAGTATGCGCGCGAAGGCGTGACCGTGCCGCGTGAAGCCCGACCCATCACCGTATTTGAGCTGCAGTTTATTCGCTATGAAGGTGATGAGCTGGAGCTGGAGATCCACGTCTCCAAAGGCACCTATATTCGTACCATCATCGACGATCTGGGTGAGAAGCTGGGCTGTGGCGCGCATGTCATTATGCTGCGTCGCCTGCAGGTCGCACGCTACCCGATTGCACGAATGATGACGCTGGAGCAGCTGCAGGCGGTGGCAGCAGAAGCCACCGCAGCTGAAACGCCTGACTACAGCGCGCTTGATGCGCTGCTGCTGCCAATGGACAGCCCGGCGGAAGATTTTCCGGTGGTCAATTTGCCCGTTACGGTTGCCGCCAGCTTTAAGCAGGGTATGCCGGTCCAGGCGGCGGATACGCCGGCAGCAGGTCTGGTAAGGGTCACGGAAGGTGAGGCACAAAAATTCATCGGCATGGCTGAAATCGCCGCCGATGGACGGGTAGCGCCACGCCGGCTGGTGGTGGAGTTTCCTGGCTAACCGTGCTGCTCATCTTTTCTGCAACAGCGCATTTGCGTTGCCTGCGGGCGCGGAGTAGAATAGCGCGGCTTTAAAAGCGGGCTGCTGAATTAGAGATCGGCACCCATACATTCATTTTTTTACTGGAGTTTATTATGTCTCTAAGCGTAGAAGCTAAAGCAGAGATCGTTGCTAAATATGGTCGTGGCGCTAACGACAGCGGTTCAACTGAAGTTCAGGTTGCTCTGCTGACTGCTCAGATTAACCACCTGCAGGGTCACTTCTCTGAGCACAAGAAAGACCACCACAGCCGTCGCGGTCTGCTGCGCATGGTATCCCAGCGTCGTAAGCTGCTGGACTACCTGAAGCGTAAAGACGTTGCTCGCTACACCAGCCTGATCGAGAGCCTGGGGCTGCGTCGCTAAGTCTGAAGAATCTGATCGGGGGTGTAGCGCATGCACTATGCAAAAAAACGCATCTGACGATCAGATTTGTGCGAGTTTCGCGAAAAGGGGGCCTTTAAGGCCCCTTTTTTCGAGCAATCCGCAGCAATCCAGACCAAACTCATGTATTGTTGCTGAGTGTGATCTTTGTTTGCAGAGGTTCGCGCGGCTAATGAGAGGCTTTGCCGCAGGGGCGGTTGAGGGTTGTCATTAGTCGCGAGGATGCGACAAAGATCGGTTATCACTGGCGAGCCGCAATGGCTCTGCCCTGAATTTAAGGATGTTAATTTTGCTGAATCCGATCGTACGCAAATTCCAATATGGTCAGCATACCGTCACGCTGGAAACCGGCATGATGGCACGTCAGGCTACCGCGGCTGTTATGGTAAGCATGGATGACACAGCGGTATTTGTAACCGTTGTTGGCCAGAAGAAAGCGAAACCAGGCCAGGATTTTTTCCCACTAACCGTTAACTATCAGGAGCGTACCTACGCTGCTGGTCGTATCCCGGGCAGCTTCTTCCGTCGCGAAGGCCGTCCAAGTGAAGGCGAAACCCTGATTGCGCGTCTGATTGACCGCCCGGTGCGCCCGCTGTTCCCGGAAGGCTTCGTTAACGAAGTGCAGGTTATCGCCACTGTCGTTTCTGTTAACCCTCAGGTCAACCCGGACATCGTGGCAATGATTGGCGCCTCTGCTGCGCTGTCACTGTCTGGTATTCCGTTCAACGGCCCAATCGGTTCTGCTCGCGTTGGTTACATCAACGACCAGTATGTGCTGAACCCGACCGCAGATGAGATCAAACAGTCACGTCTGGACTTGGTGGTTGCCGGTACCCAGAACGCGGTACTGATGGTTGAATCTGAAGCCGATATCCTGACTGAAGAGCAGATGCTCGGCGCCGTGGTATTTGGCCACGACCAGCAGCAGGTTGTTATCGAAAACATCAACGCGCTGGTTGCCGAAGCGGGCAAACCGCGCTGGGACTGGAAGCCAGAAGCGACTAACGATGCACTGATTGCACGTGTTGCCGCGCTGGCTGAAGCGCGCATCGCTGATGCTTACCGCATCACCGATAAGCAGGAGCGTTACGCACAGGTTGGCGTGATCAAAGATGAGACGATCGCTGCCCTGCTGGCTGAAGATGCTGCGCTGGATGATGCAGAAATCGGCGATATCGTGCATAGCCTGGAAAAGAATGTGGTTCGTACCCGCATTCTGAGCGGCGAACCGCGTATCGATGGTCGCGAAAAAGATATGATCCGTGGTCTGGATGTCCGTACCGGTGTACTGCCACGTACGCACGGCTCTGCGCTGTTCACCCGTGGTGAAACGCAGGCGCTGGTTGCTGCCACGCTGGGTACCGCACGCGATGCGCAGAACCTGGATGAGCTGATGGGCGAGCGTACCGACAGCTTCCTGTTCCACTACAACTTCCCTCCATACTCAGTGGGCGAAACCGGCATGGTTGGCTCACCGAAGCGTCGTGAAATTGGTCACGGTCGCCTGGCGAAGCGCGGCGTGCTGGCAGTTATGCCTAAGCAGGAAGAGTTCCCGTACACCGTACGCGTTGTATCAGAAATCACTGAATCAAACGGTTCTTCTTCTATGGCTTCCGTTTGCGGTGCTTCACTGGCACTGATGGACGCAGGCGTACCGATCAAAGCAGCCGTTGCCGGTATTGCTATGGGTCTGGTGAAGGAAGATGAGAAGTTTGTCGTGCTGTCTGACATCCTGGGCGATGAAGATCACCTCGGCGATATGGACTTCAAAGTAGCAGGTAGCCGTGAGGGTATTACCGCGCTGCAGATGGACATCAAAATCGAAGGCATCACCCGCGAAATCATGCAGGTTGCGCTGAACCAGGCTAAAGGTGCGCGTCTGCATATCCTGAGCGTCATGGAACAGGCTATCAGCACGCCGCGTCAGGAAATCTCTGAGTTCGCACCGCGTATTTACACCATCAAGATCAGCTCTGACAAGATCAAAGATGTGATTGGTAAAGGCGGCTCGGTAATCCGTGCGCTGACCGAAGAGACCGGCACTACCATCGAAATCGAAGATGACGGCACTGTAAAAATCGCTGCGACCGACGGTCAGAAAGCGAAAGAAGCGATCCGTCGTATCGAAGAGATCACCGCTGAGATTGAAGTGGGCCGCATCTACTCCGGTAAAGTTACCCGTATCGTTGATTTCGGTGCGTTCGTGGCTATCGGTGGCGGTAAAGAAGGTCTGGTTCATATTTCTCAGATCGCCGATAAGCGCGTAGAGAAAGTGACCGATTACCTGCAGATGGGTCAGGAAGTACCGGTTAAGGTGATGGAAGTTGACCGTCAGGGCCGCGTACGTCTGAGCATCAAAGAGGCAACTGAGCAGAAGCCGGCAGAAGCTGCTGCTGCTGTGGACGCTTCTGACGCTGAATAAGCGTGTCCTGATTAGCCCCTTTCTGCCCGGCAGAAAGGGGTGTTTGTATACTCTGGTAGCGTCAACTCACGGTCGCTGTGCCGATAAGTTGACACTGCCAGGGTATCATCGCGAGGGCGGGAACCCTTGTGCATAGCAGGCGGATGACAGGATGGTTATCCCAATGTTTGTATCGGGAGTGGGAAATGAAGCCTTTTTTGCGCTGGTGTATTGTTGCGACAGCTATTTCGCTGGCAGGATGCAGCAACTCCAATTGGCGTAAGAACGAAGTTCTGGCAGTACCTTTGCAGCCCACACTGCAGCAAGAGGTCATTCTGGCGCGAATGGAACAAATTCTTGCCAGTCGGGCCCTGACCGACGATGAACGCGCACAGCTGTTATATGAGCGCGGAGTGTTGTATGATAGTTTGGGTCTGAGGGCACTGGCGCGGAACGATTTCTCGCAAGCGCTGTCTATAAGACCAGATATGCCAGAAGTGTTTAACTATCTTGGTATATACTTAACGCAGGCTGGCAACTTTGATGCCGCCTACGAAGCGTTTGATTCTGTACTTGAGCTTGATCCAACTTACAATTATGCGCATTTAAACCGCGGTATCGCTCTCTACTACGGTGGTCGATACAGGTTAGCGCAAGATGATCTGCTGGCGTTTTATCAAGACGATCCTAACGATCCGTTCCGCAGCCTCTGGCTCTATCTCACTGAAAGCGAGATAGATAAAGACCAGGCTAAAGTAGCGCTGAAACAGCGTTATGACAAAGCGGCTAAGGACCAATGGGGATGGAATATTGTCGAGTTCTACCTGGGCGACATCAGTGAAAAAACATTGATGGAACGTCTCAAGGCGGACGCAACGGATAACACCTCGCTCGCTGAACATCTCAGTGAAACCAACTTCTATTTAGGTAAGTACTACCTAAGTCTGGGGGAGAAGGATGACGCGAAAGCGTTGTTCAAACTGGCGGTGTCTAACAACGTTAACAACTTTGTTGAACACCGATACGCATTGTTGGAACTGGCGCAACTTGGCCAGACACAAGACGATTTATCAGAATCTGACCAGCAATAGCTGACGAACTTTTATTGCCTGTTGTACCTGTAAAGTCATCATCTCCAGAGGTGAGGGCTTTTCTGTTCGTCAAAACTTCTAATTTGAGCCGGTTCACACTTTTTGATGAAAATGACTGAAAATTTTCACGACGAGTTATGTAGACTGGCCGCCGCAATCTAAGAGGCACGTGTACTACATGACTGATATTCAAACCACTTTTGCTGATCTGGGCCTGAACGCCGACATCCTCGAATCTCTGAACGGTATGGGCTACGTTAAGCCTTCCCCAATCCAGGCTGAGTGTATTCCTCACCTGCTGGCGGGCCGCGATGTTCTGGGTATGGCGCAGACCGGTAGTGGTAAAACCGCGGCGTTTTCACTGCCGCTGTTAAACAACGTTGATCCTTCTGTCCGCGCACCACAGATCCTGGTGCTGGCACCGACCCGCGAACTGGCGGTGCAGGTGGCTGAAGCAATGACAGAATTCTCTAAACATATGCGTAACGTCAACGTCGTGGCCCTGTATGGCGGCCAACGTTATGACGTACAGCTGCGCGCCCTGCGTCAGGGACCACAGATTGTTGTGGGTACCCCGGGCCGCCTGCTGGACCACCTGAAGCGTGGTACTCTGGACCTCTCTAACCTGCGTGGTCTGGTTCTGGACGAAGCTGATGAAATGCTGCGTATGGGCTTCATCGAAGACGTTGAAACCATCATGGCACAGATCCCGGAAGGTCATCAGACCGCACTGTTCTCTGCAACTATGCCAGAAGCGATTCGTCGTATTACCAAACGCTTCATGAAAGATCCGCAGGAAGTGCGTATCCAGTCAAGCGTGACCACGCGTCCGGATATTTCACAGTCTTACTGGACCGCTTACGGCCGTAAAACTGAAGCGCTGGTGCGTTTCCTGGAAGCAGAAGACTTCGATGCAGCCATCATTTTCGTGCGTACCAAAAACGCAACGCTGGAAGTGGCTGAAGCATTAGAGCGCAGTGGCTACAACAGTGCCGCGCTGAACGGCGACATGAACCAGGCACTGCGTGAGCAGACGCTGGAGCGCCTGAAAGATGGCCGTCTTGATATCCTGATTGCAACCGACGTTGCGGCGCGCGGTCTGGACGTTGAGCGTATCAGCCTGGTTGTTAACTACGATATCCCGATGGATGCGGAGTCTTATGTTCACCGCATCGGCCGTACCGGTCGTGCGGGCCGCGCTGGCCGTGCGCTGCTGTTCGTTGAGAACCGCGAGCGTCGTCTGCTGCGTAACATTGAACGCACCATGAAGCTGACTATTCCGGAAGTAGAGCTGCCAAACGCAGAGCTGCTGGGTGAGCGTCGTCTGGCTAAATTCGCAGCAAAAGTACAGCAGCAGCTGGAAAGCAGCGATCTGGATCAGTATCGCGCGCTGCTGAGCAAAATGCAGCCGGAAGAAGAGCTGGATATCGAAACGCTGGCGGCTGCCCTGCTGAAAATGGCTCAGGGTGAACGTCCACTGATCGTGCCAGCTGACGCACCACGTCCGCAGCGTCGCGAGTTCCGCGATCGTGATGACCGTGCCGATCGTCCGCGTCGTGACCGCGACAGCCGTGACGGCGATCGTCCACGTCGTGAGCGTCGTGACGTTGGCGACATGCAGCTTTATCGCATTGAAGTGGGCCGCGATGACGGCGTTGAAGTTCGCCACATTGTGGGTGCTATCGCTAACGAAGGCGATATCAGCAGCCGCTACATTGGTAACATCAAGCTGTTTGGCACGCACTCCACCATCGAACTGCCAAAAGGCATGCCGGGTGAAGTTCTGCAGCACTTCACGCGCACGCGTATTCTGAACAAGCCGATGAATATGCAGCTGCTGGGTGATGCACAGCCACACGAGCGTACTGAGCGCCGCAGCGGCGGCCGTGATTTCGGTGGCGAGCGTCGCAGCAGCGCACCGCGTGGTGATGCACCACGTGGCGAAGGCGCACCGCGTCGCTTCTCCGAGCGTCGTGAAGGTGGCCGCGAAGGCGGACGCTTTAGCCGTGAAGCGGGCCGTGGCCCACGTCGCGATGAAGGTACTTCACGTCGTCGTGATGCCTGATAGCTAAACGT
This sequence comes from Pantoea sp. M_9, assembly GCF_008631385.1. Classification (NCBI taxonomy): domain Bacteria; kingdom Pseudomonadati; phylum Pseudomonadota; class Gammaproteobacteria; order Enterobacterales; family Erwiniaceae; genus Pantoea; species Pantoea sp. M_9. The sequence goes on from NZ_VWUF01000009.1 coordinate 146,303, forward strand.
TAAGCAATAAAAAGGGACGCCGCATGGCGTCCCTTTTTTTATCTCTTTTACTCAACCGCTACAGCGTGCCAGCAGCTTCCATCGCCAGCGCAAACGAGCGCAGCCGCGCTTTGGGATCGAAGATCTGACCATTGACCATGATCTCATCCGCCTGCGTTTCACGCTGCAACGCTGCCAGACCGTGACGCACCTTTTCGCTGTCACCCACAATCGACATGCTCAGCGCCTGCTGCACGCCATACTGCTCTGACGGCGACCAGAGGCTATCCATATTTTCCACTGGCGCAGGCAGCGGACCCGGTTTACCGCGGCGCAGGTTGATAAACTGCTGCTGCATGGAGGTAAACAGGAAGCGCGCGTCGCGCTCACTCTCTGCCGCCACGATATTCACACAGACCATAGCGTATGGCTTAGCCAGGCGCGCCGAAGGCTGGAACTTCTCCCGGTACAGATGCAGCGCCTGCAGCAGCAGATCCGGGGCGAAGTGCGAGGCGAAGGCAAACGGCAGGCCGAGCTTCGCCGCCAGCTGAGCGCTGTATAGGCTTGAGCCGAGCAGCCACACCGGAATTTTCAGGCCGAGGCCCGGTACCGGCTGTACCGGATGATGCTCACCTTCTTCAGCATCAAACCAGCGCAGCAGCTCAGCGACATCTTCCGGGAAGCTGTCGGCCTGGGCGCTGGAGAGATGACGACGCAGCGCCATCATCGTGCGCTGGTCAGAACCCGGGGCACGGCCCAGCCCGAGATCGATGCGACCAGGGTAGAGCGACTCCAGGGTGCCGAACTGCTCGGCAATCACCAGCGGCGCATGGTTAGGCAGCATAATCCCGCCGGATCCAAGCCGCAGGGTTTCGGTATTTGCCGCGAGATACCCGATCAGCACCGAGGTCGCCGCGCTGGCAATACCGGTCATGTTGTGATGCTCAGCGAGCCAGTAGCGGTGGAAACCCAGCGCTTCCGCCTGACGCGCCAGCGCCAGTGAATGGTGAAAGGCGTCGCGTGCAGACGCGCCTTGCGGAATAGGAGCCAGATCCAGCACGGACAGGCGAACAGGTTTTTTCTCAGACATGAGTACTCCAGCAAATAATGGCGCAGGCGTTGAGCAGCCTGCTGCCATAAGTATTACGCAACATTACCCATATTAAAACTGCTATTAAGGGGAGTGATATAGCCGGATTGTGCCTTTATTAACCATTTTTCCGGAAGGCAGACTTCTGCCGCTGCGCCTTTTTCCTGACGCGTAATAGCAGCTTTGTTGATCTCAGCAGGGAGCACTGCGCCACAGAGATGACATAATTGATAGCCTGTTATAAATATGCAGAGCCATACCGTTCGCGACCGTACGCCGCCGGTTAGGGGAAAAAGTCTGCTGATTAGGCGTATATTGCGGGCAAAGCGGGTGCGGAGATGGAAAAAACTCTTTTGCAACAACTCTTAAACGCGCAATTTCGTCATGTTTTCGCTGAAGGTGAGTTAGACTTTCTGCAAGGGCGCGGCCTGGGCGATCGGATGGCTGCGAGTCAGTTTTGCCGCATCGCCACGCTGCAGGAGGCGTCTGACCGTTTCACGCGACGCCGAAGCAGATGCCGGGTTTCGCGGCGAAGCCAACGACTTGCTGCTGGTAGCTGCTCGGGCTAAGGCAGAAGGGAAACAGAAGGCGCAGGCTTATGCGTCACGCACGGGGATGCCATGTTAATTCGTACTGAGATTGGCGTTGATGCTGCCGGCATCGACAGCCTGCTAAAACGCAGTTTTGCGACCACAGCTGAAGCTGAACGGGTACAGCAGCTGCGCGAAGATGGATTGCTCACGCTGGGCGTGGTGGCGACCGATGATGAGGGTCAGGTGCTGGGCTATGCTGCTTTCAGTCCGGTAACGCTGCAGGGTGAAGATCGTAACTGGGTGGCGCTGGCTCCGCTGGCCGTTGACAGTTCGGTGCGCGGGCAGGGCCTGGCAAAGCAGCTGGTTTATGAGGGGCTCGATTCTCTGAATGAATTCAGCTACAGCGCGGTTGTGGTGCTGGGCGATCCCGCATTTTACCAGCCGCTGGGCTTCGAGCCGGCGGCACATCACGGGCTGCACTGCCGCTGGCCCGACAGCGATGCGACATTTCAGATTTATAAGCTGGCAGACGATGCGTTCAGCGGCGCAGAAGGGTTAGTGGTATTTGCTGCGCCGTTCAACCACGCTGAGTAAACCAGGTGGTCAGACACGCCGGCTGCTGCGCTATCAGCAGCAGTTTGTGGGTACGGGCGAGTTGCTTAACCTGGTACTCCAGGCGTGAAGCCGCAGCGCGGTCACCGGCAGGACAGTGAAACATCAGCGTCAGCGGTCCTTTGCCGCGCAGCGAGCGGGCGCCGCGTCCCTGCTGATGCTGCAGCAGCCGGCGCGCCACATCGGTGGTAATTCCGGTATAGATCATCCCGGCAGCGGTTTGCAGCATATAAAGCTGCCAGTTCTGTTCCATTTCTCAGACCTCAAAACAAAGCACCAGCAGTGTAACGTGCCGCCGCGTTCACGGCTATGTGCAGGGAGCGACCTTTGTCCGATCTGTCTCATTTACTGCGCTACCTGAAGAAACAGCATGTGCTTTCGCTTTGCGCCAGCGCACCGGAAGAGCTGTGGTGCGCTAATTGCTACTATCTGTTTGATGAAGCACAGATGGCATTCTGGCTGATGAGCGATACGGCCACGCGTCACGGCGCCATGATGCTGCATAACCCGCAGGTCGCAGGCACCATCAATGGCCAGCCGAAAAGTGTTCAGCTGCTTAAAGGCGTCCAGTATCGCGGACATATCCGGCTAAGTGAGGATGCGCAGGCGTTAAGCGCCTATCAGCGCCGTTTTCCGGTCGCAAAAAAAGTTACCGCACCCCTCTGGCAGCTCACGATAGATGAGCTGAAGATGACGGATAACACACTGGGTTTTGGCAAGAAAATCAGCTGGCAGCGTATCGCATCATAAATACACCAGGGGCGCATGAATGCACCAGGGGCGCATGAATGCGCCCCCTACAATTGTAGGGGCGGCATTTATGCCGCCCAGGGTCAGGTATCGTGCAATTACAGGGGCGGCATTTATGCCGCCCAGGGTCGGGTATCGTGCATTTGCAGGGTCGGCATTCATGCCGCCCTGGGTCAGGTATATCGCATACACCAGGGGCGCATTAATGCGCCCCCTACAGATTGTGCAACCGCAGGGGCGGCATTCATGCCGCCC